>JALHOS010000503.1 GCA_022842905.1 Myxococcaceae bacterium
CGCGCCTCCACGTCTCCGCCCCCTTCAGACGGCTTCAACCCGACTGGCACGGCCCCTCGCGCCACGCCGCTGCCCGATCCGGAGCTCCGCTCCCGAGGTGACATCACCGCCGCTCGCACCGTGGCGCTGCCGCAGGTCGGTGACGCGGGCGCCACGCCGACGGCGGCTCCTGTCGATGCGCGAGAGCGTTTGGCGAGGGCCGCCAACGCCGTCCGCGTGACGGCAGAGCGGCTGGCTGCGGCACCGCCGGAGGTCCAGCGGAGCCTGATCAGTGCGGCCGAGGCCGCGGAGGCGGGCCGCCCGCGCGACGCGCTCGGTCACTTGGGTGACGCCGGTCGTGAGTACGCCAAGACGCCCGAAGGCCAGCAGCTGATTGCTGACGCCGCCAAGGGCCTCGCCGAGCGGCTGCCGCAGGGCGCCGCGCGCGCGGCGCTCAGCGATCCCAAGCTCGTCGGCGAGCTGACCAAGCCCGAGAACATCGAAACCCTGCGCCAGCTCGGCACCGACCCCATGAAGGCCGCGCGCACGCTCTCCGCCAATCCCGAGCTGCGCGACGGAGCGATCCGCGCGGTCGCCCAGGAGCCCCGCATCAAGGCGGCCATGGACAAGTTCGGCATCACCGTCGACGACGCGGTGAAGGCCGGGCCCGCCGCGCCGCACCTCATCGACGCCGTTCAGAAGTTGGGCGTCAAAGACTACGCTGGCGCGCTCAAAGACGTCGGGGCCGCCATGAAGGAGGCGCCTGAAGCCGCAAAGGCGGCGCTCGACAAGCTCGCGTCGAAGACCAGCGACCCCGCGCTCCAGTCATTGCTCAAGAACGAGGGCTTCCGCGAAGCGCTGACCGATCCGAAGACCGTCGACTCGGCGGCGAAGCTGTTCAGTGGCGATCTGAAGACCTCACTCGAGGGAGCCAAGGAACTCGCCGCCGATCCCCGCATGCGGGACGCGGCGCTGGGCGCGCTGGCGGAGACGGAGGTCGGAAAGAAGGTGCTCGGCGGACTGGGGATGACGAAGAAGGACCTGGTCGAGGCCGGCCCTGCCGCGCCGCGCCTCCTCGAGGCTGGGCAGAAGCTCGCCGAGTCGCCGCCCAACTGGAAGGGCGCGCTCAGTGACATCGGGGAAGCCGCGAAGGCCGCGCCCGAGCAGGCCAAGAAGCTCGCGCAAGCCGCGTTCGAGAAAATGCCGCAGAGCGTCCGCAACGGCCTGGGGCAGCTCGGCATCACCAAGGAGAACGTGCATGAACTCGGACCTGCAGCGCCGCACCTGGGCGCGGCCGCCGAGAAGTTGGGTGCGACGCCGCCAGATCCAGCGGGGGCGCTGAAGGATCTCGGCCAGGCCATGCGGGCCGCGCCGGACATCACCAAGCGCGGGCTGGACAACCTCGCCGAGAAGACGAACAACCCAGCGCTCAAGTCGCTGCTCAAGAACGAGGGCTTCCGCGAAGCGCTGACCGATCCGAAGACCGTCGACTCGGCGGCGAAGCTGTTCAGTGGCGATCTGAAGACCTCACTCGAGGGAGCCAAGGAACTCGCCGCCGATCCCCGCATGCGGGACGCGGCGCTGGGCGCGCTGGCGGAGACGGACGCCGGGAAGAAGCTGCTCGCGGCGACGGGCATGTCGAAGGAAGACTTGGTGAAGGCCGGCGCCGCCGCGCCGCACCTCCTCGAGGCTGGGCAGAAGCTCGCCGAGTCGCCGCCCAACTGGAAGGGCGCGCTCAGTGACATCGGCGAAGCCGCGAAGGCCGCGCCCGAGCAGGCCAAGAAGCTCGCGCAGGCTGCGTTCGAGAAGATGCCGCAGAGCGTCCGCAACGGACTTGGGCAGCTCGGCATCACCAAGGACAACGTGCATGAGCTCGGACCCGCAGCGCCGCACCTGGGCGCCGCCGCCGAGAAGTTGGGTGCGACGCCGCCGGATCACGCGGGGGCACTCAAGGACCTCGGCCAGGCCATGCGCGCCGCGCCGGACATCACCAAGCGCGGTCTGGACAACCTCGCCGAGAAGACCAACAACCCAGCACTCAAGTCGCTGCTCAAGAACGAGGGCTTCCGCGACGCGCTGACGGACCCGAAGACCGTCGACTCGGCGGCCAAGCTGTTCAGCGGCGATCTGAAGAAATCGCTCGAGGGCGCCAAGGAACTCGCCGCCGATCCACGCCTGCGCGACGCCGCGATGGACGCGCTCGCCCAGACGCCCGCCGCCAAGGCGCTCATGGAGAAGACCGGGATCACCCCGGAGATGCTCAAGGAGGCCAAAGAAGCCGCGCCGCACCTGCTCGACGCCGCGGGCAAGGTTCAGGACGGCGACTGGAAGGGCGCGCTCGAGTCGATCAAGGCCGCGGGCGACAAGGCCCCGCAGCTCATGCAGCACCTCGGGCAGAAGCTCTACGAGAAGCTCCCGGCCGCGATGCAGGCCAACCTGGCGAAGGTCGGCATCACCAAGGACAACTTCCAGCAGCTGGGCGCTGCGGCTTCGCACGTGGTCGACGCGGGCGAGAAGCTCGCCAAAGGCGACGTCAAGGGCGCCATCGATTCGGCTGCTCAGGCGATCGGCTCGCTGCCCAAGGAAGTCGCCACCAAGATGGCGGAGAAGATCGCCGAGACGCTCAAGCTGCCCAAGGGCGTCGCGAGCCTGCTCACCCAGGGCGGCGACGCGCTCAAGGACCCCGAGACGCGGGGCAAGCTGGGCGAGGCGATCGCTTCGTTGCAGAAGGGCGACGCGGCGGGTTTCGTGCGTGGGCTCGCTGGCGCCGGCCAGTCGCTGGCGGCGAAGAACCCCGAAGCCGCCACCGCGCTGCTCAACGCCATGGGCAACCTGCCCGGCAGCGTCGGTCGCTTCTTCAAGGACCCCAAGCTCAACGAAGCGCTGGTGAAGACGGGCGCCGCGACCGACGCGTTCGGTGCGCTCGAGAAGCTCGCGAACGGCGATGCGACGGGCGCGCTGACGGGCATGATGAGCGCGTTCGGCAAGCTCACCGCCGCCGGCGATCCGCTGACCGTCGCGGGCAAGCAGCTGCCGATCGGCAAGGAAGGCCTGGAGTCGATGGGCCGCTTGATGACGCAGTTCCGCGAGGCGCTGCCGGCGTCCGCGCGCCAGAAGGTCGACGCGGCGATCGCCAAGGCCGCGGCCAAGTCGGGCCTCTCGGTCATTCCCTTCCTCGGAGGCGCCATCTCCGCTGCGATGGAGGTCCCCGGCCTGGTGCGCGAACTCCAGAAGGACCCCAAGGACTGGACCGCGATCGCCTTGTCGACGGCTGCCGTCGCGGTCGAAGCAAGCTCCGCGGTGCCGGTGCTCGCGCCCTTCGCCGCCCCGGCGCGGACGGTCATTGGGGTCGCCCAGGCCGTGCGGGGGCTCAACATCGATCCCAAGTCCTTCCTGTCCGACTGAGCCGGCGGCAGCACTGCTTTGCGCTAGAAGGCCTGCCTCATGCCAGCCCGCACGGTCTTTCTCTTCGACGCGTCGCCGATCAACGAGCCCACCGATTGGATGGTGGAGGTCTGTCGCGCGACCAAGCTCGAGCTCATCGACAACGACGCGATCGCCGAGGCGGTCATCAAAGAGCCGGTGTCCATCGCCGAGCTCACCAAACAAGGGCCCGGCGTCGGCAAGCACTACCTGGCGGCGTTCGAGAAGCTCGCCAAGGGGAAGGCCCGCGTCGCGCTCAACAGCGTCATCTGGTGGAAGCACGGACTCCACGCAGTCAGCGGCGTCGTCGCGTCGTTCGATCAGGTCGACTCGCGCATCGCCGCGGAGCTGGCCGCCACGCCGATGAAGCTGAGCAAGGACGTCATCGAAGCCGAGACCAAGCGCATCAAGGACACGATCGCCGCCGCGGTGAAGCTGGTCCCGAAGGAGCTGCTCCTGGTCGTGTCGGGCTCCGACGCCGACAAGGCCAAGGCCGCGATCGCGTTCGTCAAAGCCCGCGGCGGCTGAGCGCCGCCGCCTTTGGCGCACCCACGCCCCGCGCGTCCGTGGTGGACGGCAGGCGAGGGTGGACTCCACCGTGCCGCTCGCGGTGAGCGGCGCGTTCAGCGACTTCCTGGAGCCGCCTCAGCGTCCGGCGAGCGTGAGCCCTGGAAGCAAACTCCGCAGGCGGGTGATCTCCGCTTCCAGCCCCGCACGCTCGGCTGCGGCGATCGACACCCGCGTGGTCCGGTGGCTCTCGAACGGATCGAGCACCGTGCCGCCGCGCATGAGCTGGTAGTGCAGGTGTGGGGCGAAGCTGCGGCCGGTGTTGCCCGACTGCGCCAGCACCTGACCCTTCTTCACGCGCGCGCCCACCGACAGCCCTTTGGGGAGCTCCGAGAGGTGCAGGAACAGCGCGGTGCGTCCGTCGCCGCCGGTCTCTTCGACCTCGAGCGAGTTGCCGTTGCCTCGGAAGTTCCAGTTCTTCCGGGTGATGACGCCGTCGAACGTCGCGAGCACCGGCGTTCCGACCGGCGTCTTGAAGTCCACGCCCTTGTGCTTGCGCCCGTCGCGCAGCAGCGAGGTGATCTGCTCGTATTTCTCCAGCGGCGCGTCGATCAGCCGCTCCTCCAGTTCGCTGAGGTCCCCTTGGTAGAAGCGCCCGTACTCGGCGCCGGGCGCACGGTAGCGGTACGCCTCGAACGTCTTGCCGAGCTTTCGGCTCGAGTAGCGCACGGCGTGGACCAGCGGCTCCTGGCCTGACCGCTCCTCGTAGACGACCTGCAGCTCGTCGTTCTTGAGCAGATCGTTCGGCACCTTGAGCCACCAGACCAAGGTCCGGTTGACGACCTGCGTCAGCGCGGGGCCGACCGACTTGCCGGCCTGCTCGGTGATCGCGGCCTCCAGCGGGCCTTGGATCGACGCGGTCAGCTGCTTGGGACCGGCCGGCGCTGGGGTCGGCGCGGCGGATGGGGCGGGCGCCGGGGCCTGCGCCACGCTC
>JALHOS010000504.1 GCA_022842905.1 Myxococcaceae bacterium
TGGGTGCGGACGCCGCGGGGCTCTGCACCGGCGCCAGCTTGGGTGACGACACCGACGGGCCGGCGACTGGCGCGAGCTTGGGCGACGACACCGACGGCGCTGGAGGCGCAGGCCTGAGCGCGGGGCCAGGCGCCGGTTTCGGGGCCGACGGCCGGGCCGCCTGCATCGCCGCGAGCGTGTCCGCCGTCATCGTGCGCTCGTCACCGCTGAGCGCCATGGTCGGCTCTGCGGGAGGCTCGGTCGCGCCGTCGGCTTCTCCTTCGAGCGAAGGCCCCCCGACGAAGCCGCCGCCCGTCCCGGGCGCGTCACCCACCAGCGCGAACAGCTCGTCGGCCTCGCTGCGCTGCCCAAAGCCTTCGAGCAGCCCTTCCTCCGCCGCCGTCGGTCCCCCGGCCGCCTCCGGCGCGTAGGCCGTCGCTTCTTCACCGCTGCTCGCGTCGACCTGCGTCGAGTCGTGCTCCGGCCTGCCCTGTGTGGCCTGGGCGGGCGCCGCCGTCAGCTTGGGCATGGCCAGGCCCGAGGGCGACGAGCGGACCGGCTGCAGGTTCGCCTGCGAGGCCGAGCTGCGCACGGGGCTGAGCTGCGGCGCGGACGAGCGCGGCGACAGCCCCCCTGGCGCCCCGAAGGTGGCGTCGGCCATTTGCAGGCCTTCGGGCGCGCGGATCTCGCCGTATTCCTGCAGCCGCTGCCGTTCCTTCTCGTAGTCCTCGGCGAAGGCGGACTTCATGAAGGCCGCCAGGTCCTTCCGCCCGAAGACCACGTCCGACGTGATGAGGAAGCGCTGGAGATCGTCCGCCAGCTCAGAGCCGTACTGGTAGCGGTCTTCCACCTCGCGCGCCAAGGCCGTCATGACGATGCGCTCGAGCGCCTCGGGAATGCGCCGGTTGAAGTGCGTCGGCGGGAGGATCTCGACCTTGCGCACCTTCTCCAGAATCGAGAAGTCGCTGTCGCCCACGAAGAGCCGCTCGCCGGTGAGCAGCTCGTACAAGCACACGCCGATCGCGAAGAGATCGCTGCGCTGGTCCAGCTCGAGCCCGCGGATCTGCTCCGGGCTCATGTACCCGAACTTGCCCTTGAGAATGCCCGCCTGCGTCTTGTTCGCCTTGCCGGCGGCCTTGGCGATGCCGAAGTCGATGACCTTGATCTCACCGTCGTACGAGATGAGGACGTTCTGCGGCGACACGTCCCGGTGGACGATGCGCATGTCGCGCCCGGCGTTGTCTTTCTTGCGGTGCGCGTAGTCGAGGCCTTCGCAGGCCTTGGCGATCGCGTAGCAGACCAGGGGGATCGGCGCGGGCTCACCCTTCTTGCGGCACTTCTCGAAGACCGCGCGCACGTCCCGGCCAGACACGTACTCCATGGCGATGAAGTACGAGGACGAGATGGTCGACAGCTCGTAGATCTGCGCGATGTTCGCGTGGTTGAGCTGGACGGTGATCTTCGCCTCGTCCAGGAACATGGTGATGAACTCTTCGTCCTCCGCGATGCTCGGGAGGATCCGCTTGATGGCGACGAGCCGCTCGAAGCCGCCGGCCCCGAACGTCTTCGCACGCCAGACCTCGGCCATGCCGCCGATGTTGACGCGGTCCAGAAGCAGGTACTTGCCGAAGGGAATCGGCGAGCGTTTGGCCGGAGGGTTCGTCACGTCGCGAGCGGGTTGCATCGTACGCCCGGAAATCCTTACCGCTCAATTGTTTCGTGGGGTTGACCCCTGCACTCCGACGGTTGCCCTCAGGTGGCCTGCCCGGCGAGCGCCCGCGCGGGATCGATCGCCTGCGCCCGGCGCGCCGGAAGCACCGCCCCCAGCAGCGCCGCGGCGATGCCCAGCACCAGACCGGCCGCGAACAGCCACGGCGGCCAGACGAAGAGCGTCGTCGGCTTGAACGGAAAGTCCGGCACCCAGCGCGCGGCGGCCACGTCGACGCCCACGGAAGCTCCAAACGCGAGCGCGGCCCCAATGAGCCCGCCGAAGACCCCGAGCAGCAGCGCTTCGCCGAGCACCAGCGTCGCCACGTCGACCCGCGACGCGCCGACCGCACGGAAGACCGCCAGCTCGCGCTCCCGCGCCCGCACCGACGCCGACAGCGCGTGGGCGATGTTGAAGGCCGCCAGCACGCAGATGAGCACCGACAAGAGCGCGAGCGCCGACGTGGTGATGGTGACCGCCGCGCCGACGTTCTCCGACAGCCGCCGCTCCTGGTCGTCCACCCGCAGGCCCATGTCCTTCACCTGGGCGACCAGCGCGGGCACGGCGGACGGATCTTTCGCCTTGAGCACGACGGCGGTGAACGTGTCGGCGTCGACGCCGGACTCCCGGTTGAGCCGCCGCGCCGTCTCCAGCGGAATGGTGATGCCGGCGAGCAGCCCACGCTCGGACACGCCGACGAGCTGCGCCTTGGCTGACGTCACCCGCCCGCCGGCCACCGCGGTGACGAAGCTGCGGTTGAAGTCCACGGGGAACGTGAAGCCGAGCAGCATCGCCGGCCCCAGCTGGGGCAGCCCGCGGGCCGGCGCGAAGCTCTTGTTGTAGATCTCGATGAGCCGGCTCGCGGCGACGGCGGGGATCGGCTGGCCTGGGCCCGGGTCCTTGAAGTCACCCAGCTTGACGTCTTGGGCGACGAACTCGGGCTCGACGCCGACCGTGAGCACCTCGAGCCCCATGCGCAGGGGTCGCCCGAAGAAGTCACCGTCGTAGATGGTGACCGCCGGCACGCGTACGTTCATCTTCCGGTAGAGCCGCTCGACGCCGCCCAGCGCCTCGAGCCGCTGCACCGTTGGCGCGTCGAGCTTGCCGCCGCCGAGCAGGCCCAGGTTGAGCTGTGCGGGGATCACGTCCACCAGCGTGGCGTCGACGGGGAAGATCTTCTCGCGCACCACGTTGGCGACGCCCAGGCCCAGCGCGACGAAGAAGACGAGCGACGCGACGCCCACGGTGATGCCGAAGATCGACGACACCGCGCCGCGGCGGTCGCGCTTCAAGTTCAGGCGCACCAGCGCCCAGGCCGAGCCGAGCTTCACGACAGCCGCCCTTCGCGCAGAGTGACGACGCGCTGCGCGGCGCCCATGAGCCGCTGCTCGTGCGTGACGGCGACGATCGTCAAGCCCTGGCGGTGGAGGTCCTGAAAGACGCCGACGATCTCTTCCGCCGTCTGCGCGTCGAGGTTGCCCGTCGGCTCGTCGCACAGCAGCACCGGCGGCCGCGCGAACAGCGCCCGGGCGATCGCCACCCGCTGCCGCTCGCCACCGGACAGCTGGCTGGGCAGCCGGCCGGCCTTGTCGCCGAGGCCCACCCGGCTCAGCGCTTCCTTCGCCCGGGCTTCGCGCCCGGCGCCGCCTTCACCGAAGAACTCCGGCAACGCCACGTTGTCGAGCGCCGAGAGGCCCTGCACCAGGTGGAACGACTGGAAGACGAAGCCGACCTTCTCGTTGCGAAAGCGCGCCAGCGCGCCGTCCGACAGGCCCTGCAGCGCGGTCTGCGCGACGGACACCTGGCCCAAAAAGCCGCTGTCGAGCCCGCCGAGCACGTGCAGGAGCGTGGACTTCCCGCTGCCCGACCGGCCGACGATCGCCACCCACTCTCCAGCAGCGACGGACAGGTCCACGCCGCGCAGCACGTCGACCACCGCGGCGCCGTCGCGGTACCCGCGGCTCAAGCCCGTCACCGAGATCACGGCGCGCGCACCGCCCCAGGCGCAGGCGGCGGCGTCAGCGCGAGCGACACCTTGGCCTGCAGCGCCTCGGGCTTCGCGTTGACGCCCAGCGTGAGCGCCGTCAGATCGTCCGTGGCCTCGAGCCAGCGCACCGTCGTGGCCTTCATGGCGAAGCCGCCCAGGCCCCACGCGCTCTCCGGCAGCGCGCGCACGCTCGACGCCAGGCGCTTGAGGTCCACCGTCAGCGACGCCGCGTCGTCCGTCAGCGCGAGGGGCGCGGCCTTGGGCGCGGCGCTCATCAACGCCTCGACCCGGTGAATCGGCGACCCGAAGAAGAGGCGCTCGCCGACCACCGCGAAGTGCACCCCTTCTCCCTGCGCCCAGGTGGTGACGAAGACCGTCTTGCCCTGGCGCTCCTGCTTGGTGATCGTCGCGCCGAACCTGGGCGAAATGGTCGCCACCTTCTCGAGCGTCGGCACCGCGACGTCGGCGCCGCTCGCCTCGGCCACGCCCGTCAGGTGGGCGTAGCTGAAGGGGTTCGTCTTGCGAATGTCGAAGGCCGGCAGGCCCCGATCCATGGGCGGCTTGGGGGCCAGCGACAGCGCGAAAGACGTGCCGGGCTTGAGCCGGTCGAGCACCTCGGTCTTCACGTCGAGCTTGGCGTCGGCGAACACCCGGGCGATCAGCGGACCGAGCGCGTCGGCCACGAAGGGCGCGGCGGCCGCGGGGCTGCCCTTGGTGCGGAACAACAGGAACGCGTCGTCAGGCAAGAGGCCGGCGGTGTCCGCGGCGCCTGGCTGCTTCTGGAACAGCGGGGCCAGGTTCTGCTCGGTCTTCATCGGACCGTCGGCCTCGAGCACCAGCGCGGTGGGCGTCAGCGACACCGTCACCAGCGCGCTGGTGACGGGGGCCCGAATCAACGCGGGCGAGCCGTTCGGCGCGAAGGCGAAGAGATCACACGGCGCCGGGAGCCGCGCCCGCGACGCCTTGAGCACCTGGTCCTGCAGGAGCGAATCGGCTTCACCCAGCGCCGCCAGGTTGGACAGCTTGGCCACCGCCGGGCCCGTCGCCACCAGCGCGAAGCCGTGCGCCAGCGCGTAGCCCATGACCGGCGCGGCACCCTGCGCGCTCGCGAAGGTCACCACCGACGGCCCCTGGCCCTTCACTTCGCCGCGCACGCCGGCCCCCAGCCGACGCGACGCGAGCTGGCCGAGCGCAGCGTCGAGCTTCTTCTCGTC
>JALHOS010000505.1 GCA_022842905.1 Myxococcaceae bacterium
CGGCGGTGACGATCGACGTCGACGACAGCGGGCCGGGGCTGGCGCCCAGCGTGAAGAGCCGGCTGTTCGAACCGTTGGTGACGACCAAGCACAAGGGCATTGGCCTGGGGCTCGCGCTGGTGCGGCGCATCGTCGAGCGCCACGGAGGGACGGTCACCACGCACACCAGCCCGCTGGGCGGCGCCCGCTTCACCGTCACCCTGCCCGCACGCCCCCACGTCGAAGGAGCCCCACCGCCATGAGCCGCGCTTTCCTGATCGTCGACGACAACCCGGAGTTCGCCGACAACGTCGCGGAGATCCTCGCCGCCGCCGGGCACCGGGCGATCGTCGCCACCGATCCGCTCGACGCGGTGGAGCGGGTGCGCGGCGAGCGCTTCGACGGCCTCATCACCGACATGCGCATGCCGGGCCTGTCCGGCGCCCAGCTGCTCAACCAGGTGCGCCGCGTCGATCCCGGGTTGCCGGTGGTGCTGTTGACGGCCTACGCCAACGACGCCGAGCTGAAGCTGGCCCGCCGTGACGGGGTGGCGGCGGTCCTGTCCAAGAGCCAGCTGGTGCCGCGGCTGCTCCACACGATCGAAGGCCTGCGCCGCGACGCGCTGGTGGTGCTCGTCGAAGACGACGTGGCCATGCGCGAGAACTTGAGCGAAGCGCTGAACGAGCGCGGCTACACCGTGGTGGGCCTCGACGACCTCGACGAGCTGGACGCGACGGCGGCGCAGCCCTGCGTGCTGCTGGTGGACCTGAGGCTCAAAGGGCAGGAGTTCGGCCACTCGCTCGATCGCTGCCGGCTGCGCTTTCCGGCGACGCCGACGCTCGTCATCACCGCGTTCGCCCACGAAGCCCACTCGCTCGAGGACGCGGAGCTGTTCACCAAGCCCTTCGACACCGCCGCGCTGCTGCGGCGCATCGAAGCGTTGACCCCGAGCCCGACGCCGTGACGCCCGCCCACGTCCTGATCTGCGAAGACAACGCCGCCTACGTCGACAACCTCAAGGAGATCATCGAAGGCACCGGCCACCGGGTGCGCAGCGCGCGGACCTGCGCCGAAGCGCAGCAGCAGGCGCACGGGTGGGTGCAGGTGGCGCTGGTCGATCTGCGGCTGCCTGACGGTGAAGGCACCGAGCTGGCGCGGCGGCTCAAAGATCAGAGCCCGGACTGCGAGGTCATTCTGCTGACCGGCCACGCTTCGCTCGAGTCGGCGTCGGAGGCGGTGCGCGCCGGCGTGTGGGACTACCTCATCAAGCCCTGCGCGACGCCACAGCTGATCGCGACGCTCGAGAAGGCCGTTCGCCACGTGCGCAGCCAGGCGGAGAAGCGCGACCTGTCGCGGCGGGCGCAGGTGGCCGAGAAGCTGGCGGCGGTGGGCACGCTGACCGCCGGGCTGTCCCATGAGATCCGCAACCCGCTGAACGCCGCCGCGCTGCAGCTGTCGGTGCTCGAGCGCCGGGTGCGCAAGCTCGACCCGCACACCCAGACGCCGCTGCTCGAGCCCCTGACCCTCGTGCGCGACGAGATCCGCCGGCTTGAGCACATCCTCCAGGACTTCTTGCAGTTCGCCCGCCCTGCCCCGCTGCAGCTCAAGCGCCTGGCGCTGGACGCGCTGCTCCACAAGGTCGTCGCCTTCATGGGATCCGACGCCGAGCGCCGCCAGGTGAAGCTGACCTGCCAGCTGGCCCCCGTGGAGATCCAGGGCGACGGCGACCAGCTCCGGCAGGTCTTCATGAACCTGACCCTCAACGCGCTCGACGCCACGCCCGCCGGAGGGACGGTGAGCGTGCACGGAGAGCTCGGCCGCGAGTCACCGCGGGTGGTGCTCCTGCACGTCGACGACACGGGCCCGGGCGTGCCGGGCGAAGTGCTGGCCCGCATCTTCGAGCCGTTCTTCACCACGAAGGCCCAGGGCTCGGGGCTGGGGTTGCCGATTTCGAACGCGATCGTCGGCCAGCACGGCGGGACGATCACCATTGGCCGGAGCCCCGCCGGGGGCGCGCGCTTCACCGTGTCGCTTCCCGCGCTGTAGCGCCTTCGTGCGGGCCCGAGGCCCTCGAGCTGATCACTCTTCGTCGTGCGGGGTGATCGGCGTGCCGGCGTCGGCCTGGGCGTATTCCTTGAGGCGGTACTGGATCTTCCGCACGCTGATGCCGAGCACCTCGGCGGCGCGAGACGTCGAGCCGTCGACCATCTCCAGGGTGCGCAGGATCGCCTCGCGCTCGATCTCGTGCAGCGTCGCGCCAGGAATCAGCGAGCCCGCGGAGCGATCTTTGGGGCGCGGCCCGCGCATGGTGGGCGGCAGATCGTCGCTGGTCAGCTCGTTCCCTCGCGCCAGCACCACGGCGCGCTCGACGACGTTGCCCAGCTCGCGCACGTTGCCCGGCCAGTCGTAGCTGAGCAGCGCGTTGAGCGTGCCCGGCGCGAGGCCTTTGACCGTCTTGCCGTGCTGCTCGTTGTACTTCTCGATGAAGTAGCTGGTCAGCGCCGGCACGTCGGACTTGCGCTGGCGCAGCGGCGGCAGCGTCACGCTGACGACGTTGAGGCGG
The DNA here is from genome assembly GCA_022842905.1 of Myxococcaceae bacterium. Taxonomy (GTDB): domain Bacteria; phylum Myxococcota; class Myxococcia; order Myxococcales; family Myxococcaceae; genus JALHOS01. The sequence continues at coordinate 2,543 of JALHOS010000505.1, forward strand.
TAGTAGAGGTCTTCGCGGAACTTCTGCGCTTTGACCAACGCCTCGAGGTCCTTGTTCGTCGCCGCCACCACGCGCACGTCGACCTTGAGCGTCTGCGTACCGCCGACCCGTTCGAACTCCCGCTGCTGCAGCACCCGCAGCAGCTTGACTTGGAGCGACGGCGTCACGTCGCCGATCTCGTCCAAGAACAGCGTGCCCCCGTCGGCCAGTTCGAAGCGGCCTTCGCGGCGCCCCGCAGCGCCGGTGAAGCTGCCCTTCTCGTGGCCGAACAGCTCGCTCTCGAGCAGCGACTCGCTGAGGGCGGCGCAGTTCACCTTGACGAACGGCTTGTCCCTTCGGGGGGACTCTTCGTGAATCGCCTGGGCGATGAGCTCCTTTCCCGTCCCTGACTCACCGAGGATCAACACGGTGGCCCGGGTGGGCGCCGCCCGCTTGACGACGTCGAAGACGGCCTGCAGCTCCGGGGACTCGCCGACGATGCTGCTGAACTGGTAGCGCTCACGCAGCCGCTCGCGCAGCAGCGCGTTGTCCTGCCGCAGCAGCCGCTTCTCGAGCGCCTTCTCGAGCTTGACCAGCACGTTCGAAACGTCGACCGGCTTGGTGATGTAGTCCTCCGAGCCGGCCTTCATCGCCTGGACCGCCGTCTCGATGCTGGCGAACGCCGTCATCATGATGAAGACGGCGTCGTGCCCGTCGTGCCGCGCCTGCGCGAGCAGCTCGAGCCCGTCCTTCTTGGGCATGCGAATGTCGCAGAGCACCGCGTCGGGCCTGAAGTCGACCAGCCGGCCCAGGCCCTCTTCGCCGTCGGCGGCGACGGCCACGTCGTACCCTTCCTCGGCGAGGATGGTCTTGAGCGCGTCGCGCGCGTTCTGCTCGTCGTCCACGACCAGGATTCGGTGCTTCTTGCTCATTGAACGCAGTCCTTGCGCACCCCTCAGGCGGTGCGCACGTTTTGCACGAAGGTCAGCGCACCACCAGCACGGGCTTGGGGCTGATGTGGACGAGGCGATCGGTGACGGAGCCGACCAGGACTCGCGAGACCGGCCCGCGGCCTTTGGACCCGACGACGATCAGATCGAAGCCCTCGGCCTGGGCGAGCTCTGCCAGGCACTCCGCTGGCGCGCCGGTCAGACAGCGCAGCGCCACGTCCGGTGAGCCGAGCCGCTCGCGCACCTCGCGGAGCACCTTTTCTCCAGCTTTCACGGCCTCTTCCATGATTGGGGCGGCGCTGAACGGCAGCTCCGGTGGCACGAAGACCGGAGGCACGGCGTAGGCGAGCGTGACGCTGCCGCCCGTCGCTTTGCTCAGCGAGAGCGCCAGCGAAGCAGCGTGCATGGCTGCGTCAGATCCATCGACGGCGACGAGCAGCTTCTTCATGGCGGCGGACACCTCCTGGTGCCAGTGACGTTGCACGCGCTGGGCCGAGTTGGGGCTGGCCACAGGATTGCTTCGGATCTGGCGACCGAAGATGCGCCGCGCATTCACCATGGTGGTCGTCGCGTTGGGCCTGCCGCTGGCGGCGCTCGGGGCCGAGCCTGCCCCGAAGCCGACCAGCCCTCCTCCGAAGGCGGCACCAGTCGCCGAAGCCGCGAGCTCGGACGTGACGCCGCTGTCCGAGCTGGCGCGGCGGCTCTTGCGCCGACGCATGGAGCGCCACGGGCGCGATCTGTCGACCCTGGGCCAGGCCGTGGTGCTGCTCCAGCTCGAGGTCGCGCAGGAGCTGGCGCAGGGCGTGGCGAAGGAGCCGCGCATCGTCCGGCCGACGCCGGACTCGACGGACGAGCTCAACACCCAGCTCCCCGAGCGGTTCTTCCTTCTGCAGGACGAGCTGCGAGATCGCGCGCGCACCCTGGCGCAGGCCGCCGGGTCGAAGGATCCGCAGGCGACGGCCGCTGCGTACGGGACCCTCCTACAGACCTGCGTGAGCTGCCACCGTGCGTTCCTGCGAGGTGCGTTGCCTTGAGCGCAGGTGCTGCGCCCGCTCGCAGGCCTTGCCGATCGGCGGGGCTGGTTGGAGTTCGCGCCCCTCGGCGGGCGCCGTGGTGCCGGCCTTGCACCAGCCACTTCACATGCCGGAACTGGCACGAGTCGCCATGGGGAGTGGGGCCGCGATGAAGGCCGACGCTCGCCGTGCGCTCGAAGCCCGCCGCGCGTCGCTGCGGCAGTCGCCGGACGCACACCATGAACTCGCGGAGATCGACGCCGCGTTGGAGCGCATGGACGCGGGCTCCTGGGGCCGGTGTGAGACCTGCGGCGGGGCGATCGGCCGTGGGCGGCTGCGTGCGCTGCCCGAGGCGCGGCACTGCCTGGACTGCACGCGGCCGGACTGAGCGGCCGC
>JALHOS010000506.1 GCA_022842905.1 Myxococcaceae bacterium
TCGTCATGGCGTGGGCCACGCCGCAGCCGTGGGTGCTCGGCCGCGGGGCCATCTACGAGGTCGCCATCACCTGGGCGCAGGCGCTGCTGCTGGCCTCGGTCGCCGTCCTCGCACCGGCGCTGCACTCGGAAGGGCCCGCGTCGTCGCGTCGCCTGGCCGTCGCGGGCGCGCTGCTCGGCGCGGCGCTCGCCTCACGCGCGGCCGTGTTGCCGACGGTGCTCGTCGTGTGGGTGTCCGCGCTGGGCGTGCTGTGGAGCCAGCGCCGCTTGCGCCCGCGCGCCGTCGCCGCGCTCAGCACGGGCGTCGGGCTCGCTGGGGTTGGGCTCATGGCGTTCAACTTCGCGCGCTTCGGCCAGGTCTTCGAAACCGGCGCGACGACGCAGCTGTGCTTCGTCAAGTTCGCCTGGCACGTGGACCGCCTGCTGGCCAACACGCTGAGCTACCTGCTGCGCGCGCCGCGGCTGTCCTGCGCGTTCCCCTTCGTCGCCGCGCCCCCTGTCGTCGACCCGCAGGCGCTGTTGCCGGCGTGGGCCCTGCCGAAGAGCACGTACTACGCGCATGAGCCACTCGTCGGGTTCGCGTGGGCGGCGCCGGTGTTGCTGTTCGCGCTGACCGCGCTCGCCGCGCTGAAGAAGGACGGGCCGCCGCCGGTCGCTCGCTGGCTGGCTGCCGTCGGCCTCGCTTGGGCCACGCTGGGGCTGCTGCCCTCGGCCGGCATCTTCGCGGCCACCATGCGCTACTTCCTCGACGCCCGCGCCGGCCTCGTGCTCGCCGCGTTCGTCGGGGTGTGTTGGCTGCGTCGCCGCATGGACGCGCGGCCCGGGCTGCGCCGCGTCGTCGACGGTGCGCTGCTCGCGTCGGCCATCGTCACGCTCCTCGTCGGAGTCTTCCTGGCGACCCAAGGCGCGAACGACCACCTCCGCGTTCACCAACCGTCCCTCTGGGCTCGGCTCAGTGAGGTTTCCCTGTGCCCCAGCGACGCCGCCGAGTGACGCCCCGGTCGAACTTCAGAACACCCAGGCCGGCCGGACCGCTCGCTCGAGGACCTCGAGCCCGTCACCGACGCGCAGCACGCCAGGCCCTCGGTGGACCAGGTTCATGCCGAACACGGCGCCCTTGCCCTGCGCGGCATGCACCTTGGTTAGCGCGGTGAGCACCTCGGGGCTGCGCTCCCCGGTGCGCTGGTCGGTGGTGATGACGGCGCAGCGAACGCACGGCTTGACCGCGTCGAGGGTGAGCGCGCCGACCTTCACCACGCCCCAGCCGTCCTCGTCCCAGGCCGGCGTCCCTTCCAGCACGACGTTGGGCCGGAAGCGGTCCATGGGCAGCGCGTGCCCGAGCGCGGCCGAGAACGCCGAAAGCGACGCGGTGCACGTCACCAGCGCCGGGTACGCGTCGGAGAAGCCGTTGAGCGCCTGGGGAGACGGGCTGTACGCCGGGTCCAACGTGCGCCGCGCGTCGGCGGACAGGCGCACCAGCCGCGCCGGTCGTCCCAGCGCCTGGGTGAAGAAGTCGGCGGCGGCGTCACCTGCGTCGACGGCCGGCACCGTGTCCTTCCACACGGTCACCGCTCGGGTGGGGCCGCTGGCCTGCAGCGGGACGCGCAGCATTCCAACAGGCCCCGACAGCTCGAGCTGCCCGTCCACGAGCCGCGCCCCCAGCGTCGCCATGGCCGGGTGGGTGCGCTGCGAGAGAAACCGCTCGCTCTCGTCCACCACCATCCACCGGCGGTCCTCGAGCGGGCCGAGCGCGTCGAACACCAGCAGTTCCACGTCGACGCCGCGCAGCCCCTTCACCGGGTAGTGGTGGAGCGAGGTGACGCGCGCGCTCACGGCCGCGGGGCTCCCGGTGCCTTGGGCCCTTGGCGCTCGAGCCAGCGCCCGAAGCGCTTCATCACCGCGGCGTGCGCCAGCGCCTGCGTCACGCGGTACACGGGCCAGGGCAGCCGGGGCTCGAAGTCGCGCAGCACCGCCATGACGTGCGCACCGTCCATCATCTGTCGGAACTCGAAGTGGCCCTTGGCTTCCCCGCCCACCAACAGCCCGTCGGCGACGTCGAGCCAGCAGCTCGTCTGGTCTGACCGGCCCTTGGCTTCGCGCAGAATCAGCACCGGCACTCCAGCGGAGCGAATGACGGCGGTGCCGTCGATGCGCTCCACCGACACCAGCGAGACGGCGGTGTCGAGCCAGTCGACGTAGGCCAGCGCCACGTCGCGCGCGGTCCACCCAGCGGGCAGGCCGTAGCGCTGGACCGACAGCACGCCGGTGGGCTTGGGCGAAGGCCGCTGCTCGGGCGTGGCGGTGAAGGCAGGGAGCGCCAGGTCCTGCACGGCCTGCGCGTCGACGAGCTGGGCGAGCGCCTGGGCCGGGTCTGCTCCGCCGCCGCGCAGCACCGCGACGGGAACGCCGCTCCCGCGCAGCGTGGCCTCTCGCTCGTCGGCCTCACCACACGCGAAGAACACGATTCGCTGGGCGCCGGTGCGGCTCACGGCGCGCGCGACGGAGTCCGCCAGGAGCAGGTCCAGGTCCGCGGCGCTGGCCTGGACGAGGCGGGCCTTGCGCGCCTGCGCCCGTGCCCGCGCGAGGAACACCACCGTGTCGGCGCCGGCCAGGGCGAGCTCCGTCTCGGGAATGGAGAAGAGGTCCGTCGCCCAGTGCCGCAGGCCGGGCTGGCCTGGGGGGAGCGGGCCGGTGGCCAGGCTGGGGTCCGTCGTCAGCGCGGTGACGGCGTGCTGCGTCGACAACAGCCGGCCGAGCGCGCGCCCGATGGCGCCGGAGCCTCCCGCGATGGCGACGCGCCGTGGCATGCGAGCCGCGCCGTATACAACGGCTTCGTGTACAAGCACGGCATGTCTTCGCTGCGGTGGTGGGGCCTCGCTGCGGGCCTGGCGGTGGTGGCGATTCTGTCGCTCGTCGTGCTCAAGGCGCGCGGCGCGAGCAAGTCCCCGACGGGGCCGACGAGTGCGGCGGCGAGCGTCGATGCGGGGGCCTGCGCCGACCGCCACGCGTTGCCCGCGCCGCCGCTCGAAGGCGCCGAGTCCGCCGGGCTGGTGCTGCAGGGCGACCACGTCACCTTCACGGTCGACGGCAGCGCGGCCTTCGGCGACTTCAACAAGCCGCTGCGCGTCAGCGCCGGCGTCCACAAGGTCTTCGCGAAGGACGACTTGGGCGAAGCGTCGATCGACGTGCGGCTGCGCCCGTTCGAAGCCGCCGTCGTCAGCGCGGTGCGCTACGGCGACGGGCTGGTGTTGTGGCCGCTGGGCGCCGAGTGCACGTCGTGTGAGCGCTCCGTCGCCACGCTCGACGTCGAGCCGTCGGGCACGGCCAAGCCCACCGCGCTGGCCAACGCCGCCGCCGCCCTCGCGACGCAGGACTGGAAGCTGGCGGTGGAGATTCTGCGCGACGTGCCCGTCAAGGACCGGCAGAGCCCGCGCTTCGTCGCCGTGCTCGCCGCCGCCAGCGCGCTGGCAGGCCACGGAGAGCTGGCCCGGGAGGCCCTGCTCGCCCAGAAAGGCCCCGCCGGCGAGTCCGCCAAGGAGTGGCTCGACAAGCTCGACCACCTCGCCCAGCCCGAGAGCGAGCGGCAGCGAGAGCTGGCCGTCAAGCGCTGGAACAACCTCACCGAGCGCTACCAGCGCCTCACGGAGCGCTTCGCGAAGGAAGCGCCGATCGCCGCCGCGAGTGCGCGCTTCAACGCCCTGTCCGAAGCCTTCGCCGCCGCGACGAAAGACGAAGACGTCGTCGGCCAGGAGGCGTCGGTGGAGTCCGCCGGCAAGGTGCTCAGCGCCCTGGTGAGCGACCTGCGCGCGCTGCAGCCGAACGACTGCGCCTGGCAGAGCAAAGTGTCCGCGGCGATGTGAGCGTGGGTGGGCTGGGCGCCCCTCGCGCGGGGGCGGCGGACTGGAATATGACGGCGCTCCTTCGTCGGGAGCTCCACCGCATGCGTTCGTTCACTCTCTTCACGGCCTCGCTCTTCGTCGTCGGCTGTGCGTCTCACGAACCGCTCGAGAGCGTCGAGCTGCGACCGACGGACGTGGGCAGCCAGACGAGCGAGATTCAGGGCGGCACGAACGACACCACGAGGAACTTCGTCGTCGGAATCCTCGTCGACCAAGGCACCGGCGCCGGTATTTGCACGGGCACCCTCATCGCCCCCAACCTGGTGCTCACCGCCCGGCACTGCGTGGCGCCGCTGGTCAACACCGACTGCAGCACCGGGTTTGGGACGACCTACGGGCCCACGGCGTTCGCGGTGACGACGAGCCCCACCGCCCCCGCGCAGGTGTTCTCCACCGGCCGCTGGCCGAGCTTCGACAACCGCACCTGGTACGCGGTGCGCACCGTCTTCACCACGGGCAACAGCATCTGCGGCACGGACATTGCGTTGCTCGAGCTCTTCGCGAACGTGTCCGGCACCTGCCCGGCCATGCCTCGTGTCGACATTCCCGCGGGGCTCGGAGAGAGCTACCTCGCCGTCGGCTACGGGTTGACCGCGCCGGGCACGCAGACGTCGGGCACGCGCCGCGTGGCGACGAACCTGAACGTCACCTGCGTGTCGAACTGCGCGAGCAACGTCATCAACGGCTTCGAGTGGCTGGGCGGCACCAGCGCGGCGCGCGGCACCTGCGAAGGTGATTCGGGAGGGCCGGCGCTCGACTCGACGGGGCGCGTGTTCGGCATCGTGTCTCGTGGGCCGGCGAACGCCTGCAACGTCACGGTGTACGGCTCGGTGTCCGCCCACGCCCAGTGGATTCGCCAGCACGCGACGGGCGCGGCGACACGCGGCGGGTACACGGCGGCGCCGTGGGTGACGGGCGGGAGCTCCGCGACGAACCCGTGCTCGGGCACGGGCGGGACGGGCGGGACAGGT
>JALHOS010000507.1 GCA_022842905.1 Myxococcaceae bacterium
CCCGCCCGCGTGGGCGAGCTTCGCCAGCTCGCCGCGCGGCGTCAGGTGCGTGCCGAGCCCCTGCGCGCGCGCCCCCAACGTTCCCAGCATCGCAGCGGCGCTCATCGCTCGACCTCCTGCAGAACCTCGACCGACAGCCGCGGCCAGGCCCGAGCCAGGAGGGTCTCGAGCCGGGCGTCGATGCGCACGGTGCCGTCCTTCGCCTCGAGCACCAGGCCGGGGGCCGCGTTCGGGTCGATGACGAGCTCGAGCGTCGGCACGACTTTCACCGTGGCCACCAGCTGCGCAGCCGCAGCGGGGGAGCAGCTCAGCCGCGTCGGGAGCGCCTCCACGAAGCGCAGGCCGGCCTTGGCGAGCAGCTCCAGGCCTGGACCTGGGGGCGCTTCCACCAGCAGCGCCGCCGCCCTCGCGGCCACACGATCGAGCAGCCGCCGCCTCGCCTCGAGCACCTGCGCGCGGGCCTGCTGCCGCGCCGAGGCAGCCTCGAGCTCCAGCTGGGCGCGGAGGGTTCGGCGCTTCTTCTCGAGCGCGTCGACTCGCCTGCGGCTCGCCTCGTCCCGGGCCGCGGCCACCAACGCGTCGGCCTCCGCGCGAGCCTTGGCCTGCATCACGGCGATCCGCGCCGCCGCGTCGCGCTCGAGCCGCGCCATGAGCTCAGGCAGGGCCATGGCCGCTCACCCCGCGCCGCCGCCGCGCAGCAAGATCATCACCGCGACGACGAAGCCCAAGATCACCATCGTCTCGGGGATCGCGATCAACACGATCGCCGTCGTCGACAGCTCGGGCTTCTCCGCCAGACTGGCCGCCGCCGCGGGGCCGATGCGGCTCTGCGCCCAGCCGGTCGCCAATGCGGGAATTCCAATCGCCAGGGCCGCGCCCAGTCCCATCAACACAGGATCCATGACGTCTCTCCTCATCCGCCCTGCAGCGAGGGGCGCCAGTGGGCGAGCGGGCGGTACGCCGTGCCACCGGGGCTGTAGAACTTCCCGAAGAACTCCACGTAGTGAAGGCGCAGCGCGTGCAACGTCGGACTGAACAGCCCGATCGCGAAATTCACCAAGTGAAAGAGCAGCGCGAAGAGCACGCCGACGATCACGCTGCCGAACGCGCCCACCATCTCGTTGGCGACGACGGCGAGCATGAGCGACGCGGTGCCCAGCGCCATGATCCGCGCGTAGGACAAGATGTGCCCGAAGGTCGCGAGCAGCTCGATCACCGCGACGATGCCTTCGAGCGCGATCAGGATCGGAAAAGCCACCAGCACCGCGACCACCGCAGGCGCGAAGAACGGGGCCGGCAGCAGTTCGAACGCGGCGAGCAGCGCCACGGCGGACAGCGCGATCATCACCAGCGTGACCCCGCGCCCCATGGCCATGCGTGAGTGCCCGCTGCGCCAGGCGTTGATCACCGCGAGCACCAGCCCGAGCAGCACGTGCACCAGCCCGAGCGCCACCGTGAGCGCCAAGAACGCGATCGTCGCCTTCTCGCGATCGAAGCCCAGTGGGCGCAGGCCCAGGTGATGTCCCAGCGTGCCGAACAGCTCTCCGAAGACCAGCCCGAAGACGATCGAGAACCCGGCCGACGCGCCGGCGATCGCCGAGACCGCCCGGAGCTTCGTGCCGGCCGCGCTCTTCCACCGCAGCACGACGGCCAGCCCAGCCAGCGCCAGGCCGTAGCCGACGTCCCCCAGCATCAGGCCGAAGAACATCGGAAAGAAGACGGCGACGAAGGGCGTGGGGTCGATGCTGCCGTACTTCGGCAGCGGCACCATGCGCGTGAACAGCTCGAAGGGGCGAAACAGCGCGGGGTTCTTCAGCGCGACCGGCGCGTCCTGCCGCCACCAGCGCTCCGCCCCCACCCGCTCGACGACCAACTCCGCGCCGACCTCCTGCGTGAGCCGGCTCGCGAGGCCGTCGAACGCCGGGTCCGGCAGCCACCCTTCGAGGACGAACAGGTGCGTGCCGCTGAGCACCTCGCCGCGGGCGTCGAGCATGAGCAGTCGGTCGTGCAGCCAGGCGCGCAGCGTCGAAACGCGATCTGCCCACTGCGCGGCCAGGGTGGCGCGCTCGGCGCGCAGCGTCGCCAGCTCTGCGGGGATCGCCGCGAGCCGGGCGGTGAGCGCGGGCACGGCGCGGAGCAGCTGCGTCTGGCCCAACCCGGCCGGCGCCGGGAGCTCCTGCACCCGCGACTCGGCGAGCAGCGACGACACCTGCGGCGCCACCGCGGCCGAGGTCAGCAGGAGCACGGCCGTCTCCCCGCTGGACAGCGCGTGGGTGAGCAGTTCGAACTCCCGCCCGACCGCGCGCTCGAGGCTGCCCTTGAGCTCACTCGCCGCGCCCGCGGCGCCAGCGCGGAGCACGACGTAGAACGCGCGGCCGTCCGGCCAGGTCAGCTCGTGGCCGAGCAGCGCCTTGAAGGCGTCGTGGAACTCTCGGTAGCGCAGGAGCAGCGCGCGCTCGTCCTCGAGGCGGGTGATCGCCTGGGCGTTCGCCTCGGCCTGCCGCCGCAGCCCGCGGAGCTGGCGCGCGGTGCGCAGAATGGACTCTGGCGGCGCGGGCGCGCGCTCCGACGTGGGGCCAGCGAGCTTGAGCAGCGCCACCACGGCGTCGGCGTCGGCCAAGAGCCGCTGCACGTGCCTCCGCTCGCGTCCTGAGCGAGAGCGCGGCGCGGCGGGGGCGGGCTGGACCGGCGGCCGGGTGAGGTGGAGGACGCCCAGATCCTGAATGATCGCCAGCACGCGCTCGAGCGGCTCCGGCGGTCCGGCGATGCGGACTCGGGTCATCCGCACGATCATGCGGGCCTCCGTGGCTCTTCGACCTCGAACACACGCGAGACGACGCGCCGCGCGAGCTGCTCGAGCACCACGTCGGAGACCTTTGCGAGCTTCGCGCGCTGGGCGTCTCGGTCAGCCGCCACGGCCTCGAGCACGTGTTCATGCGCCGCGACGGCCTCGCGCTCCTCGCGAGCCAACTCCTCCGCGAGCGTGGGATCGTCGGCGGACGACAGGGCCTTCGCCTCGGCCTTGGCGGCCTCGATCAGCGCCGTAGCCGCCGCCTCCGCCGCGCGCAGCTCCGCCTCGAGGCGAGCCTCCACCGCCAGGAGCTGCTCGAGCCCCTCGTCGACCCGTCGCGCTGTGTCGTGCTCCGTCGCCATGGGCCCGCGCCTCGCTCTTCAGAGGTCAGAACCATGCAGAAATGGTGCGCGTGCCAACCGGACCAAGCGTGACGCGCGGCGGCGACGCGGCGGCGCAGCGGTTGCGCTCGCTCCGAGGCGCACGCAATTGCAGCGGCGGCGCGACGCAGATCAACCCTGAGCTGAAGCGGACACGTCACGCCGCCAAGATGAGCCCGCCGGCCACCGCCAGCACGAACGCGACGAAGCCCAGCAGGTGGGGCCACGCGGCGCTTCGCAGCTCCATGAACTCCAGGCCGACGAGGAGCGCCTTGAGTGCCGCGAGGGCCAACGCCACGCGCAGCCGCCCCGAAGCGACGGAGCCCACCGACGCGCCCACCAGCACGATCCACACGGCGATCCGCATCAGCCCCTCGCGAAGAACAGTGGGAAGAGGAAGAACCACGCCAGATCGCACAGGTGCCAGAACAGGGCGCTGCCGACGATCGCCGTCTCGGGATCGCCGAACGTCGTCCGGCCGACGCGCGCGGCCACGCCCAGCAAGAGCCCCACGCCGACGACGACGTGCGCCAGGTGAAAGCCGGTCGCCAAGAAGTACGTGTCCCAGAAGTCGTTCGTACCCAGCCGGTGGCCCGAGGCGACGAGGCCCGCGAAGTCGCGCACCTTGAGGCCGATGAAGCCCACGCCCAGGCCCCCCGCCGCGACGAACAGCCAACGCGAGAGCGCCCACCGGCGCACGCGGTAGTCATGCACGGCCTCGGCGGCCAACAGCCCGCTCGTCACCAGCAGCACCGTCAGCGCGAGGCCCTTGGACACGCTCAGCACGCCCTGCCCCGCTCTGAACGCCACGGGGTCGACGAGCCGGAGCCGCAGGATCGCCGCGAACACCAAGCCGAAGGTGAGCAGCTCGAGCGCGACGACGAGCCACAGCAGCACGCCCCCCGGAGGACTCGCCAGCGCTCGACGCGCGGTGCTCACGAGCGCAGCGCCCCCGTCGTCACCTGCGCCAGCGCGTGCACCAGATCCTCCGGGCGCCCGACGAACGAAGCGCGGCCATGCCCGAACATGGACGGCAGCCACGCCTTCGCGGCGGGGTCGACGGCCAGCGCGTGCGTGACGACCCCCGCGGCCTGGGCGTCGAGCACCGCGCGGTGCACGTCGGCGACGCCGTAGCGCCCTTCGTACCGATCCACGTCGCTGGGCTTGCCGTCGCTGACGAGCAGCAGCAGCTTCTGCCGGGCGCCGCAGCTCAGCAGCTCGGCGGTGGCGTGGCGGATCGCCGGGCCGATGCGGGTGAAGCCGTTGGGCTCGAGGCTCACCACCCGCCGCGCGCCGACGTCCCAGCTCTCCTTGAAGCCCTTCGCGACGAGGAAGCGGCAGTCCCGCCGGGACTGGCTCATGAACGCCGCCACCGCCACTTCGTCGAACAGCCCGTCGAGCGCGTCGCCCAGGGCGATCACCGCTTCCTTCTCCACGTCGAGCACGCGGCGGTTGGCCACCCAGCCGTCCGTCGACAGCGACGCGTCGAGCAGCACCAGCACCGCCGTGTCCCGCGTGTGCCGCCGGCGCGTCGCGTACAGGCGGCTCTCGCTGCACTCCCCGGCCTTCAGCGCGCCGTAGCGGGCGACGACGGCGTCGATGTCGACGTCGGTGCCGCTGCGCTGCCGCAGCCGCCAGGCCCGCGCCGCCTCGAGCTGCTCGAACACGGCGCGCAGCCC
>JALHOS010000508.1 GCA_022842905.1 Myxococcaceae bacterium
GCTCTTCCGATCTCGCGGAAGCTCGCGTGCAGCCCGCCGTCTTCGAGTGTGAGCGCCACCACCCGCCGCTCGTCACGCTCGGCCGCGACGAGCTCCGACGCGCCGACGTGCGGCGCCGGCAAGCTCAGCGCCGTCTGTGGGTCGGCTCCGAAGTTCGAGCCGTCGTGACAGCTGGTCTGCACCTGTTGCATGCCGAAGAACTCCACGCGGCAGACACGCTGCGGCGTCGCGAAGAACGCGCCGACGGCGGGGTTGATGGCGTTCCACCCGGCGCTCACTGGCTGGTTGGGCCGCCGCAGGAGGATCGAGTCCCAGCCGCCGTAGAACTGCGCTTGGAGCGTCTCGATGGAGCGGTGCTGGGTCAGCGCGGCCGGCGCGGGGCCAGAGAAGAGCTGCGGCGTGACGCCCAAGGGGCAGCCAGCCGGAAAGCCGCAGTCCGCGTCCGCGAGCGAGGCGGTCGTGCTGCGCTCGACGCCCGTGGGCGAGCGCCACACCAACTCGAACTGTTCGCCCAGCGCGCCCCGAGGTCCGGTCGCGATGCCGACGCTGGCGGAGAGCGCGGTGCCGGCGTCGAGGAACACGTAGCGGGCAAAGCCCACCCGGCGCCGCCCGGTGAGGGGCCCGACGAAAGGCGCCATTGGCGCGCCGCCCAGGTCGAAGAGGTTGCCCACCTCCAGCGTGACGACCTCGGCGTCATTGAGCGGTTCGTGCAGCCAGACCCAGAAGCTGCTCGGGCTGACCTGCTCGAGGGAGCTGTCCAGCCTCGTCCCGCCGCGCCGCACGTTCACCATGGCGCTGCCCAACGACGCGGGCAGGAAGGGGCCGCTCAGCCGCACCTCGAAGCCCGAGAAGGACACCGACGGACGCCCCGCGTCCAGCGCCGAGCCGCCCACGCCGATGACGCTGAGCGGCCCGGCGTCTGCGCCTGGCCGGCCGCCATCGTCGACGCCTCCGTCAGGTGCTCCGCCGTCGGGACTGAAGCCTCCGTCGCCACCGCCTCCTCCGTCGGCGCCACCTCCTCCGTCGCCACCGCCGCTCCCGATGACGGCTTCGGCGATCGCCGGGCTCGAGCGCACGCCCACGTTGTTCACCACCACCAACTGCACGCGCACGACGCCGCTGCGGACGGCGGCGGGCACGTCGACCAGGTACTGGTCTCTCGTCGGGCTGACGGTGAGCGTCACGCCTTGCGGAGCCGCGAGCGTCGTCCACTGGTAGTCCAGCCCGCCGGTGCAGCTGCCCTGGTTCGCTTCGGACGTGAACGCGTCGCGCGTGCCAGCCGCGAGCGTCGGGGCGTAGGCCGCCGCGAAGACCGGCTCGCTGACGGGCACCAGCAGCTGCGCTTCCCGCGACGTGCCGCGAGCATCTGTCGCCGTGAGGCCCACGGTCAGCGCCGCGGGGCAGGCGGTGGGCAGGGGCACGCTCAGCTCCCCCGCGCCGACGCCGCGAGGGCCGAAGGTCCCTCCGTCGACCCGCCAGCTGAACGCCACGGGGGTCGCGCCGCCGACGGTGACTGCGCGCAGCGTCGCCTGCTCACCGGGGCGCCAGAAGTCCTGGCCACCGGCGATGATGACTTCGACCAGCTCGTCGGGGCCCGGCGCCACGAGCCCACCGTCGCCCCCGTCTGGCGCGCCGAACACCAGCGGCGTGGACACACCTTCAGGCAACACCAGCTCTCCGAGCTCCAGCCGCGCCTCCAGGGCGAGGAGGTTGGTCAGCCGCAGCGTCGCGTGGCCGGGCTTCTCGAGGCCGAGGCTCCAGACGCCCTGCGTGGCTTCGAACGCGAAGGCGCCCTGGGCGTCGGTGCGCTGCTCACGCTGAGCCGTCGGGGTGAAGAGCACCACGCGCACGTCCGCCACGGGGGCGCCGGTGCTCGAGAGCACCCGGCCGCTGATCTGCGCGGCGCCGGGCATGCTGGTGGGCGCGGACACCTCCAGCGGGCCGAGCCGCAGCTCTTCACCGGCGCGCAAGTTCACGCTCACCTGCGCGCGCGACGTCCCACGCAGCGCCACCAGGCTCAGCTTTCCTTCGGGCAGGCCTTCGAGGACGAAGCTGCCGTCGTCCGCCGTCGTGGCCGCGAAGGGCGATTCGGGGACGATGACGACCAGCCCGCCGTGCCCGGTGCGTGCCTGCGCGGCCTCCGACCGCAGCGCCCTCCCGCGCACCGTCGCGTTCTGCCCCAAGGACACGTCGCCCAGCTCGACCTGCCGCCCCTTGCCGGCGCTGAAGTCCGCCAGCGCCAGTCGCCGCGAGCGATCCACCGTGCCGTCTGCGTTCTCGTCGAAGCTGATGTTCAGGCTCGCGCGGGCGTCGTTGACACCTTCGAGGAAGAAGCGGCCCTGCGCGTTGGCGACGGCGCGCGCGCCGGAACGCTCGAGCGTGACGACGGCGCCCGCGGCCGGCGCCGGCTCACGCTGCCCAGGGACGTCGAAGACGAGGCGCCCCTGCACCGAGCCTGGGGCCGTGCCGAACGGTTGGGGCAAGCTCAGCTCGCGGGTGCAGCCGAGCGCCGCCGCCACAATCAGGCAGATGGGAAGAGTGCGCATGTGTTCCAAACCCTCATGCAGTGGACTTGCGTGGCTCCCCGTCGCGAACGGGCCGCAAGTGATTCCGTGAGGATCCGGAGTGTTCCTCTAGAACGAGACCTGCGCAAACGCCTTCTGCGGACGACCGAAGCGGTAGCCCTGCATCCAGTCGATGCCCAGCCGCTCGAGGGCGCGCTGCTCGCCGTGCGTTTCGATGGCCTCGGCCACGACGATCGTATGGAGGTGTTTGGCCAGGTCCACCACCGACGCGATGATGACTCGCTGCGCGGGTGACGTCTCGAGGCCCCGCACGAGCGCGGCGTCGAGCTTGACGACCTCGGGCACCAGGCGCGCCAGCAGCGTCAACCCCGAGTAGCCAGCGCCGAGATCGTCGAGCGCCACGCGGAAGCCCAAGCGGCGCAGCCGGGCGATGAGGCCGGGGAGCTCGGCGAGGTGCGCCACGCTGGCGCGCTCGGTGATCTCCAGCACCACCCGCGGCGCGACGCGGGTGAGCGGCGCGTCCGGGTCGTAGAGGTCCGAGTCGAGCAGCTCGCTGGGGTGCAGGTTGACGAAGAGGCTGGTGTTGGAAGGCGCGCGGGCGACGTCGGCCGCCACCTTGCGGCGCACCAGCCGCCCCAGCTCGTGGATTCGCTCGGTGCGCTCGGCCAGGTCGAGCAGCTCGAGCGGAGACGCGCAGTCCGGCGCCTCACACCGGAGCAGCGCTTCGTGGGCCCAGACGGCCTGGGAGCTGAGCTTGACGATCGGCTGGTACGCCATGAACGTCGCCGCGAGCGCCCGGGTGAGCCGGTCGTGCTCGGCGGCCGTCGGTCCTGGCTCGGCCGGCGGGGCCGCGACCGCTTCGGCGACGACCTGGGCGAGCGCGTCGACGTCGAAGGGCTTGCGCAGGTAGCGCATGGCGCGGTGCTCGATCGCCGTCAGCGCGCTGTCCACCGTGGGCTCTCCGGACATGAGGACGAAGGGGAGCCTGGGGCTGCGCTGGCGCACCGCCTTGAGCAGGTCGATGCCGTCCGTGCCCGGCATGCGCACGTCGGACACCACGGCGTCGAAGTGCCGCTGGCCCAGCGCGTCCAGCGCGGCGCGCGCGGACTGGACTCCCTGCACGTCGTGCCCGGCGCGCTTGAGCACCGTCGTGCAGACACGCAGGAAAATGTCGTCGTCGTCGATGACGAGCACCGAAGTCTTGAGCGGGGGCAGGGCAGTCATGGCGAGCGTCCAACAGAGCAAGCCGGGGGCCCTCGGCCCAAAGCGCACGAAGTCGGATGGTTCGCGCCGTCGCGCCAGGGTCAATCGGCGGTGGCCAGGTGCGCGGTGAAGACCCGGGGGCGGTGCCGACCCAGCGTGACCCCACCCAAGAGGCGAAGCGCAGGCGCGGCCCCGCGACGTCCAGCGCGAGGGTTGATGGCTGCGAACGCGCCGAGGCGGCCTGTACCCCAGCGTGTCGGGAGTCCCGGCTCGGTCCCGCCCTCGCGCCGGCCGCCAGGGCGCACCTCCCAACGCGTGCGCCTCCCGCGCTCCTCACCAGGTTCGGCCGCTGCGGCCGATTCGAGCTTCTCCACCGCGACGCCAAGCGCGCCGGAGTCGCGCGGGACTTGCTCTGCGCGCGCGATCCGGGGCCGGTGAGGTGTGCCGTGACCGTTGGGACGGCCGAAGTCGCGCACGAGCCCCGCCCAGCGCCGGTCGCCCATGCACAGACCGAAGCTCGAGGCTCACTCGCTCCAGACGAGGCGAGGCCGACACGCCGGCCCCTGCCATGCGACCGCGGCGCGGCGTGCGCAGGGCGCCGACGCGGCGCAGCGAACCCCGAAGTGCTGCGCGATCCTTGGCCTCAAGAAGCTCCGGGCTGGCTGTCCCTCCCTCGGCCCCAAGTGCTTCACGAAGGCAGCAGCGCTCGCAGCCCGCTGCGCTGGACGATGACGCGGCGCTCGGAGTCGACGAAGGCGTCTCGGAGGCGGCCGGCGAGCAGCGCTGGCGTGACGACCGGCAGCACCGCGAGCGCGACCAGCAGCAGCGGCGCGTGCGGCGCGGTGAGCTCGAGCGCCGGTGAGCGGAGCAGCAAAGCCCCGTGCTCGACGAGGGCGTAGTGAGACGGCGCGAGCGCGACCGGCAGGAGGACGGCGCCGGCCGTCGCCGCGATGATCGCCAGCCGCACCGGGCTCGTCGCCACGGTGGAGACGAGCAGCGCGTGTGTCGCCGCCAGCGAAGGCACCACGACGAGGGGGCTGATCGTCGCCGCGAGCGCCGCCAGCGCCAGCACGCCCAGGGCGGCGGCGAGGCTCGCGGCGTGAACGCC
>JALHOS010000509.1 GCA_022842905.1 Myxococcaceae bacterium
GCGGCGCTTCTTCGGCGGCGCGGGGTTCACGATCGAACGGTGTTGCCGAGCGGCGCGCCCAGCCGCACCCCGCCGCGTCGGTGACGTGGGCTCGGACTCACTTCCCCGGGAACACGCACAGCAGCGCGTGTTCGAAGACGCTGCCGACGAACACCGACCCCGTCGGCAGCGGCAGCGCGACGCTCGAGCCGGACAGCGCGGCGCCGTCGTCGAGGGCCACTTCGCGCACCGTGAAGCTGCGGCTCGCCGCGTCGTAGGTCGCCCGGAGCACCTGCGAAGGTGAGCGCTTCGTCGCGTCACTCGCGTGCGCCAGGAACGCCAGCATCTTCGGGTGCGCGCCCACCCAGAGCGCGCCGTCCGGAGCCACCGAGACGTTGTCCAGCGCCGTCTCGCAGCCGTGCTCCGCTTCCAGCGTGAGCGCGCCCGTCGCGGCGTCACGCCGGTACGCCAGCAGCCGCCGGCCGGTGGACTCCGACACGAAGACGACTCCGGCGTCCGCCGACATCGCGACGCCGTTCGAATAGCGCAGGCCGCTGGCGACCACCCGTGCCGCCGCGCCGTCGAAGTACACGACGCCGGCCCACGGCAGCCGCAGGAACGTCTCCGCCACGCGCGCGGCCGTGTCCGCCCGCGTGCCCATGTCCAGCGACGCGTAGAACTGCTCGGGCCCCACTGGCTCCACGTCGTTCAGGCTGATGAACTCCGGCGCTTCGATCGTCCGCAGGTGGCGCAGCGCCGGGCCGTCGACCAGCGCGAACACGTCGACGCGGCTCGACGCGCGGTCGACGTGGTTGACGACGAAGAGCCTTCGCTCGCCGTCGGGCGCGCGGAACAAGCCCAGCCCATGCGGGTGAAAGGGACCGGCCAGGTCGTTGGGCAGGCGAAACGGCGCGCTCGCGCCGTCCGCCGCGACGGCCCAGATTGCGCCAGGCTTGGGCGGCGCGAGCGCACGGAAGTCCTGGCTCGTAAAGAGCACCAGCCCCGTCGTCGCGTCGAACACCGCGTCCTCGGAGCCCGTGGCCTCGAGCCGCTGGCAGCGATCGAAGTCGTGCGGCGCGAGCGTGCGGAACGCGCCCGCGTCACGCAGCGTCGACAGGACGCCCAGCACCACCACGACGCCCAGCCCCGCCGCGACTCGTCCGGCCCACCTCCGCTTCGTGCGCATGCCCACGCACCTGCCGCGTGGCGGCCAGCAGCGCCAGCAGTTCTTGGTGGGCCGCCGGAGGGTGCTTGCGGCGGCGGCCCGCAGGGCGAACGGCCGTGGCCCGCGTCAGGGCGTCGGCCGCCAGTACACGTCGACGTGTCCGTTGGTGTCGCCGACGAGGCCGTCACCCATCTGCAGGGCCACCCAGCGCCCGTCACGCGACAGCCGCGCGATGTTGCACTTTCGCGCGCCAGGCGTCGGGTGGGCGTTGGGCGCGGGCGGCGTGAGCAAGCTCAGCCCCACGCCCTCGCGGTAGAGCAGGCAGTCGCGCACCGTGTCCGTGTCGCCGGCCACCAAGTTCGACGCGTCGGACACCAGGGTCATCACCGTGCCGTCGTCGCTGAGGAAGGTGGGGAAGCTGTGCCCGTTGCCGTTGGTGATGCGCGTCGACGCGCCCTGCCCGTTGCCGATGCCGGAGCGTCGGTACACCTGGCTGATGCTGCCGAGGCTGTTGCCCGGCAGCTGCGCCGTGGTCGAGAAGAAGAGCGCCTGCCCGTCGTTGCTGAGCATGGGGTCGCTGGCCGACGCGCCCTGGAAGGGACAGTTCAGCTTCGTCCCCGTGTCGCTGTTGAGCCGCGCCACGCTGGGCGGCACCTGCCCCATGTCCACCAGGTACACGTGGCTGCACGTGTCGCCGGGCGAGCCCAGCGGGAAGCCGAAGGTGTTGTAGCCGGTGTAGCGGGCGTTGCCGGACATGAAGCCGGGGCCCGCGTTGAAGCCGTTGGAGCCGTTCGTGACGAAGGCGCCAGTCGAAGTGCCGGTCACCAGCCGCGGGAAGCCGCGCAGGCGGTCGAAGAGCAGCCCGTCGAACTCGCCCTGGACGTTGTCCCCTGGCAGCAGCTGCGTGGCCCGCGTCGACCACAGCACGTGGCGGCCGTCGCCCGAGATGATGGACCCGCTTCCCTCGGTGTTGCCCGCGGGCTGCACGCCGGTCGCCGACACCATGCCGTTCGTTTGCACGCCGGTGGCCAGTTCCACCACGATGACGTTGTTCCCCGCCCCGTTGGTGTCCGGCAGCACCGCACCGCCCTGCGTGACGTAGGACACGAAGCGCCCGTCCGCCGAGATGCTCGGCGCGAAGGACGGCGCGGACAGCTGCGCGCCGCCGGGGCCCACCGACAGGCGCGTCGTCGTCCGCGTGCGCAGGTTGCGCAGGAAGATGTCGGACTGCCCGTTGGTGTCGTTGGGCACCAGGTTGGTCGCGTCGGACTGGAAGACCACCAGCGTGCCGCTGTTGTCCACCCAGCCTCCGTAGCTCGGCGCGTCGCCCAGGCCGCCGTCCATGGACACCGACACCAGGCACGCACCTTCCGTCTCGCAGCCGTCAACGGGGTTTCCGTTGCAGTCCAGGAAGCCGGCCGGGCACGCCGCGCGGCAGCTGCCTGACGTGCACACGCCGCCGCCAGGGCCCAGCGACGGGCAGACGACGCCACAGCCGCCGCAGTTGTTCGGGTCGTTCGTCACGTCGGCGCAGGTGGGCGACGTCGTCGGGCCCGTGGCACAGAGCGACTGGCTCGTCGGGCAGGCCGAGAAGCTCTGGGCGCGCCGTGCCAGGTGCTTGGCTTCACACGCGGTCAGCGCGCGGTCGTCGTACACGCGCAGCTCGTCGAAGGACCCGGCTCCCGTGGCGCTGCAGCCCCGGCCGAACCAGAAGGGCGACGACTTGGCGAAGTTGGCCACCGTGCCGGCGTCGACGGACCCGACTTCGGTGCCGTCCCAGTACATTCTGCCTACTCGGCCCTGCCGCGTGACCGCGACGTGGTGCCACTGGCCGTCCGCGAGGGGCCCCGGCAGCGTGGCGGTGAAGCCCGAGTACGCAGCGCCGCTGTTCTGGTCGAACTCGACGCCAAACGACTGAGTGTAGCCGCGCAGGCTCACGAAGGTGCCGTTGCTGCACTCGTTGCGGTTGCCGAACACCTCGCCCAGCGTGCCGCCTGAGGGGACGTTGACCCAGAAGGACGCCGTGAAGTCGCCGCCGGTGGAGGTGATGGTGTTGTTGGGGAACTCCACGAAACGGCCCCCGCTCGAAGGCGACACGCCGACCGCCGTGCCGAAGGGGCCGCTGGTGAGCAGCGACGTGGTCGCCGACCCCGACGCGGCGACGAAGCGCGCGTTGAGCGCGCCGGTGCTGCCGGCGTCCGCCAGGTAGCCGAAGCCGCCGGTGGCGGTCGATGAGCTCGCGCGGCTGATCTCGTCGAACGTCCACTCGCGGGACGGGAGCACCGACAGGCCGTGTTCCGTCCGCAGGGTGGCCAGGTAGGAGACCATGGCGTCGGTCAGCGAGTCGTTGCCGTTGTGCACCGCGACGTGTGCCCCCGCCGACGACTGTGCGACGGACACGGCCAACACGGTGTGGGTGGTG
The DNA here is from genome assembly GCA_022842905.1 of Myxococcaceae bacterium. Classification (GTDB taxonomy): domain Bacteria; phylum Myxococcota; class Myxococcia; order Myxococcales; family Myxococcaceae; genus JALHOS01. The sequence goes on from JALHOS010000509.1 coordinate 3,567, forward strand.
GTGCCGGCCGTCCGCGCCGAGAGGATGGCGCGCTGCCCGTCGTCGAAGGCGTCGAAGACCACCGGGCTCGCCATGGCCGCGCTGCCGTCGAAGGCCGTGGTGCCCAGCGACATGCCGTCGAGGCGGATCTCCAGCTGCGTGCTCTTCACGATGAACTCGAGGCCGCTCGCCGGCTTGCCGCCGCTGAGCGTCGTGGCCGCGCGGGTCCACACGTGGAGCCAGTCCCCCGCGGACGCGAAGACGAACTGCCCCGACACGCGCACGGGGCCGCCGCTGGCGACGTACGGCGCGGCGCTCAGCAGCACCGAGCCGCGGTTGAGGCGCAGCATGCCGTTCTCCACGGGCAGGCTGCCGGCGTCCAGCGAGAGCACCGTCCAGCGCAGCGTGCTCAGCCCCGACGAGAAGTCGTCGAACGTCGCCGGTCGCGTGGCGGGCTCACAGCGGCCCTGGCTGCAGCGGTCCACACCATTGCAGCCGTCGCCGTCGTCACAGAGCGCCCCTTCCGCCGCCGGCGCGGTGGGCGTGCAGCCGCCGTCCTGCGGCTGGCAGGTGGCCGTGAAGCAGGTCGGCGTGGTGCAGGTCTTCGGCGACGTGCCCACGCAGCGGCCCGCCAGACACACGTCGGACAGCGTGCAGGCGTTGTCGTCGTCGCAGGTGCCCGCGCGGTTGGCGTACTCACACGCGCCCGTCGACGGGTTGCACACGCCCGCGTCCTGGCACTGGCCAGCGGCAGGGCACACGCGCGGCCGCGTCACGCAGCCGCCGTCTTCGAACGTCGTCACCTCGCAGGGGTTGTTGGTCGACAGGCACGTGCCCGCGTCGAGCGTCGGAGGGAAGGGCGTGCAGGTGCCCAGCCGGCAGTAGCTACCCATGGAGCACGCGCGGCCGCAGGCGCCGCAGTTGGCTGGGTCGTTCTGGTCGTCGAAGCAGCCGCCGTCGCAGGTGCGCGTGGTCGCTGGGCAGGCCGGAGGGCCGGCGTCCTGGGTGAGCGCCGTGCAGCTGCCGTTGCGGCAGTACTCCGTGCCCATCGCACACATCGTCGTGCAGCTGCCGCAGTGGCCAGGGTCGTTCCTGAGATCGAAGCAGACGCCCGAGCAGACGGAGAGCGGTGCAGAGCACAGCACGCCCGCATCGGTGCCGCCGTCGGTGCCGGCCGTTCCACCCGCGCCCGCCGTTCCACCCGCACCGGCCGCTCCGCCCGCGCCCGCCGTTCCGCCCGCGCCAGCCGTTCCACCCGCACCGGCCGTTCCACCCGCACCGGCCG
>JALHOS010000510.1 GCA_022842905.1 Myxococcaceae bacterium
CCTTCGCGATCGTCCACGGGCCCCGAAGCGTCGTCGGGCTCCTGGAAGCTCGCGCGTGCAGCTGGCTCGGGGCGCTTGTCGGCCGGTCGCTGGCGGCGGGGCCCGCTGGCCGACGTCTGTTCTCCTCGCCGGCTGAACGGCTCCGGCGCCGCGTGGGGCTGCGCTCGGACGTCGGAGGTCTCGACCAGATCCTGCGCGTCGGCCCGCTGCTTCGACGAGCGTTCTTCACCGTCGAGGTTGCGCAGCAGATCGAGCCCGGAGTCCGCGGTGAGCGGGCCGCTGGCGTCCATCAGGCTCCCGTTCCGCGACGAAGCGGGCTCCTCGGGATCGTCGATGAGCGCGGGCTCGTCCTCGACCGGCGGCGCGAGCGGGGGGCCCTTCTCCAGCCGCTCCGCGCGCCGCGGCGGCGACTCCGTCGAGTCCCAGGGCAGCTCCGGCGGGCCGAGCGCTGGCGCTGCGCGGTTGCTGACGCGCTGGCTGCTGGGGATCGCCTTGAGCACCGCGTCGTCGCCGTCCAGCGGGCCGACGGGCGTCTCCTGCGAATGCGTGGCGGGCGGCGGCGACGGCGGCGCGCTGGTCCGCAGCGAAGGCCGGCGCTTGGCGGCGCCTTGCTTGTCGGCCACCTTCTCGATGAAGGGCAGCGAGAGCGCAGACGGCGCGTCGGGGCCAATGGCGTCGGCGATCGCCACCCCCAGATCCATGCTCGTGCGGTCGTTCCGCTCCCGAGGGGGCGGCGAGGGATCCGGCGGAGGTGGCGTCGGCGGCGGGGGCGGGCTCGGCTTCGGGGGCGGGTTCGGCGGTGCTTTGGTGAACGGCGGAACGACCGGGGCCACGCGGGCCACGGGCTCGGCCTGCGTCTTGCGGCTCGACGGGTCGACGGGGTCTTCGAGCGACAGGTTCAGCCGGGCGGCGTCACGCAGCCGGCTCGAGACCGGCGCGAGCACCGGCATGGTACGCGCCGTGAGCTCGTCGTCCTCGTCCGCGTCTTCGTCGAGCGTCTCTCCGGGGCCGCTGGCGGCTGTTGGAGGCGGCACGGGCAGCGCGATGCCGTGAGGCTCGGTCATGACGCCGCCCGACGGCTCGAGGGCGCGGCGCTGGTCGGTGGCGTCGTCGGAGCGGGACCGCGGGGGGACCGCGCGGCGCTCGTCGGTCGGGTCGTCGTCGGTGCCGCCGCTGCCCGGTCGCGACGGCCGGCTCTTGGGCTCCGGCACCTCGTCCTTGCTCTTCGAGTCCCTGGGCACGCTGGCGCCTGGCCTCGACGGCCGACGGGCTTCCAGCGGAGCGTCGGCGCCGACCTTCGGCAGCTCGCGCAGGCTCTCGGGCACGTTGAGCGCCGTGCGCTCTTCCGCGTCGCCGTACAGCTCGTCCATGAACTGCGCCAGGTGCATGCGCGTGGTGGGGGCGTGGGCCTGGAGCACCCGCTCGAGGGCCACGCGGAGCTCCTCGCAAGATTGGAAGCGCTTGCTGGGCTCCTTCTCGAGGCAGCGCATGACGACGTCGGACAGCGCCTGCGGGTAGCCGGGCAGCACGTCGGTCGGCGGGACGGCGGCCTCTCGGCGGATCGCGTAGATCACCGCTTCGGACGTGGGCCGGTAGAACGGCGCCTTGCCCGACGTCAGCTCGTAGATCAGGCTGCCCGTCGCGAAGATGTCGGTCCGGTAGTCGACCGTGTCGCCCTGGATCTGCTCGGGCGCGAGGTAGAGGAACTTGCCCTTGATGATCCCCGGCTTGCTGCGCGACATCCACGCGCTGGCCTTGGCGATCCCGAAGTCCACCAGCTTCACTTCGCCGCGGTAGCCGAGCATCAAGTTCTGCGGGCTGATGTCGCGGTGGACGATCTGCAGCGGGCTGCCGTCAGGCCCGACGCGGTTGTGCGCGTAGTTGAGCCCGTCGCACAGCTTCGTGGCCACGTAGGTGACGTAGCGCCAGGGGATCGGAGCCTTGTGCCGCGCCACGTACTCGTTGGCGACGCGCCGCAGGTCGATGCCCTCGACCCACTCCATGACGATGTAGAGCGTGCCCTCGCGCTCGCCGAGCTCCTTGAGCTCGACGATGTTGGGGTGGTGCAGCTGGGAGACGATCCTCGCTTCGTCGAGGAACATCTTCACGAACTCGTCCTCTTCGGCCAGGTACGGGAGGATCCGCTTGAGCACCACCACCTGATCAGTGCGCGTGTCCTTGGCGAGGAAGAGCTCCGCCATGCCGCCGACCGCCAGCCGCTTGAGGAGCAGGAACGGGCCGAACGGCACGGCGTTCTGTGTCTTGGGAATTTGCAGGCCGGTCGCTCCAGACGAAGCGCCACGCAGCTTACGGGCTTGCGCCCCGTCTTGCCGTGCGGTTTTTGACGCCCACGGTCAGGAAGGCCGCGGGTAGCTGAAGATGCCCTGGCCGACCTTCTTGCCGACCTTCCCCGCGCGGACGAGTTTCTTGAGCAAGAGCGGCGGACGGAAGGTGGCGCTGCCGGTCTCCGCGAAGAGGTACTCGGCGATCGCCAGGCGCACGTCGAGGCCGACCAGATCGCCCAGCTCCAGCGGCCCCATGGGGTGGCCGTAGCCGAGCTTCATCGCGCGATCGATGTCCTCCGCCGACGCGACGCCCTCTTCCAGCATGCGCAGGGCCTCGAGCCCCAGCGCCACGCCGAGCCGCGACGACGCAAAGCCAGGGCTGTCCTTCACGAGGATCAGCTGCTTGCCGATGCGCTCGCCGTACGCCTGCACCCGCGCCACCGTCGCGTCCGACGTCTGCAGCGCCCGCACCACCTCGAGCAGCTTCATCAGGTGCACGGGGTTGAAGAAGTGCAGGCCGACGACGCGCTCCGGCGCCTTGGCCGCCGCGGCGATCTCCGTCAGCGACAGGCTGCTGGTGTTCGAAGCCAGCACCGCGTCCGCCGCGCAGATCGTCGACAGCTTGCCGAACAGCTCCTGCTTGAGGGCGAGCTTCTCGGGGATTGCCTCGATCACCAGCTGACAGCCCGCGAGCTCTTCGAGCTGCTGTGTCACGCGAACGCGCGCGAGCGCTTCGTCCCGCTGCGCTTGGGTCAGCTTGCCCTTCTCGACCCCCACGCTCAGGTTGGCGCGGATCTTCTCGAGCCCGGCCTGCGCGGCCGCGACGGTCACGTCTTGCAGCACCACCGCGTAGCCGGCCAGCGCCGACACGTGCGCGATGCCGTGGCCCATGGTGCCGGCGCCGATGACACCCACCGTCGTGAAGTCAGTCATGGCTTGTTCCGCTTCTCGAGGAACGCCGTCATGCGCTCCTGCTTGTCCTGCGAGTCCAAGAGCAGCCCCTGCCCCAGCCACTCGAGCGCGTTGCCGGCTTGGCTCTTCGCCTGCGCGTTGAGGGCGACCTTGGCCACCTGCACGGCGAACGGGGAGTTCTTCGCGATCTGCGCGGCGAGCTGGCGCGCGGCGGCCACGGCGTCGACGTCGACCAACTGCTCGAACAGGCCCAGCGCGAACGCTTCGTCGGCGTCGACGATCCGCCCGGTGAACATCAGCTCCTTGGCGCGGCCCAGGCCCACGATCCGCGGGAGCCGCCAGGCGCCGCCCGCCCCAGGGAAGATGCCGAGCGACACCTCGGGCAGGCCGACCTTGGCGGACTTGGATGCGACGCGCAGATCACACGCGAGCGCCAGCTCGAGCCCGCCGCCCAGCGCGTAGCCGTCGATCGCGGCGATCGTGGGGCGGGGGAAGTCTTCGAGCCGCTGGAAGAGCCGCTGGTTGTACGAATGAAACGAGTCCTTGTGCGTGCGCGCGCGCAGCTCGGCGATGTCGGCGCCCGCGGCGAAGGCCTTGCCGCCCGCGCCGGACAGGATCACCACCGACAGATCGTCGCGCTCGGCCCAGGCGTCGAGCGTGGCGGACACCGCTTCACCCAGCTCCCGGCTGAGCGCGTTGCGCGCTTCGGGTCGATTGAGCTCGAGGTGCCCGACGCCGGCGTCGATCGCCGCGCGGACGAGGCTCACTGCACCATGCCCTGCAGATCGTCGCAGCCCTGCGGGTACAGCACGAAGCCCCACAGCGCGTCGGTGCCCGGCAGGAAGCCGCCGTCGTTGCCCGTCCACGCGAAGGTGTCCCACATGCCGATCACGCCGTTGGGGAACGTGACCGTCGAGCCCGCGTCGGCCAGCGGGCCGTAGGCGCAGCCGCCGTCGCGAATGTTGGGCTTGTTGTCGTTGATCATCAGCGTCGTGCCGTTGCTCATGTGCGCCACGCGGTAGCCGGCGGGCACGCCGTTGATCTGGTTGATCAGCTGCACGGGCCGCGGATCCGTCAGGCTCAAGGGGCCGGGAATGCGGATGCGGGCGTGCTGCAGCTCGCGGTTGGGCGCCCAGCCGCCGTCGTCCTGCACGCCGAACGGCGCGGTGACCTCGTACGGCACGGGGACCGTCGCGGTGCCCGTCTTGGTGACGACCAAGTTCTGGCCGCTCCCGGTGATGCCGCTGCAGCGGAACTGGTTGCCCATGTACCGACGCCGCGCAGCCTGCAGCGGGCCCGTCGTGGGACGCACGGCTTCCTGGAAGATCACGCCTTCGAGGTTCACGCGATCGCCGACCGCGGCCTGGTAGTCGTACGGGAAGTCGTCGTACCACTTCTTCACGTACATGCCGTGCTGCGGCGCGCTCGGGTCCGCGACCCAGAACCAGGTGCGAACGCCGCCGTCGGTGGAGACGTCGGTGCGATCCACCGCCACGACGACCGCACCTTCGATGCGAACCTTGTCGGAGCAGAAGGTGGCGTTCTTCGCCTGCTCGACCGTGACGAGGCGGAAGCCGCCGTCGCCCACCGTGCCGCCGCTCCCCGCCGTGCCGCCACCGCCAGCCGTG
>JALHOS010000511.1 GCA_022842905.1 Myxococcaceae bacterium
GCACGAGCGCCTGGTGCAGCGCGGGGTGGACCCGCCGCGCCTGGGCCTGCGCCACCTGCCGGCGCCGGGCGTCCGCGTCGCGGAAGCCGCCGGACAGGAACGGCGCCGTCCGAGGCTCACCCGCGAGGAACGCCGGCGCGAAGGGCACACCCACGACGGCTCAGCCCTTGTTCTTCCAGTCCACCAGCGCCTTGGCGATGTCGTCCTTGGCGAAGTAGCCGTTGGGCTCCTTGTCGCCCAGCTCCTTGGCCTTCTCGACGAGCGGGTACGCGTCCTTGAACTTGCCCAGGCCGGCCAGCGCCTGCGCCTTCACCCAGCTGTTGAGCCAGGTCTGCCGCGCGGCGATGGACGCGTCGGCCTTGGCCAGCGCTTCGGCGAAGTTCTTCTGGTCCAGGAAGTAGCGCGCCGCGGAGTTCATGGGCTGCCACGACGCGTCGGCCGCGGCCTTGATGGCGGCCAGTGCCTGGTCCTTCGTCTTCAGCTTCACGGGGAGCGAGACCTTCACCTTCTCCCACTCGAGGTCGATGGACGCCGCGTCGTCGGTGAAGTTGCTCACCAGGTACGCCAGGCGCTCCCGCAGGGGAATGGCGGTGGGCTTCACCGTCACGCGCAGGAAGTCCTCTTCCTTCTTGTACGCGAAGGAGCCGAACTGGTTGGCGTTCTTCCCGAGGATGAGCGTCCAGGTGGTCTGCGTCGGCAGGGCGAAGAAGGCGTACGTGCCCGCGGGCACCTCGGTGTTCTCGATGACGACGTCCTTGCTGAAGGTGATGCGGGTGGCCGCGTTCGCGCCGGCGCGCCACACCTCGCCGTAGGGCACCAGCGCGCCCCAGACCTTCCGGCCGTTCACGGCGGGGCTGCTGTACTCGACGGTGATGTCGGTGAGCCCAGCGGTCTGGGTGACCTTGGCCCCCGGGCTCTTGGCGGGCAGCTGCAGGGCCGGCTGCGCGAGCGCGGCGAAGGACGAGAGACAGGCGATGAGCGCGAGCTTCGGGAACGGCATGGCGTGTGGACCCCTCTGAGAAGGTGAAACGTGTGCGGCGGCTCAAATGACGCGCGCCCCGCCTTAGTTTCATCTCCGCGCGAAGGACAGGACGGAACGGCGCGTCTTGGGTCCAAGCGCGCGGTCGGAGCGGCGTGTCCAGGCAGAGCTGGTCCTTCGACAGGCGCGGCCGAGCCGAAGGGCGAGCGGAGCTGGCATCTGCATGCGGTCCGCGCCAGGGAGAGTCTGGCTTCCGCAGCACGCGACGACGACCGTCCTCGCTCAGCCTCACGCACGAGATGCGGCCGACGCCGCGCGTGGCAGAGTGCGGCGCCATGAACCACAGCCCCACAACCGGTGACACGTTCGACGAGCTCTTCGAGGCCCGCGTCGCGGAGCTCGGCGACTGGCGCGGGAAGCTGTTGAGCAGGCTGCGCGCGGTCATCAAGGCGGCGGACCCTGCCGTCGTCGAGGAGTGGAAGTGGAACACCCCTGTGTGGAAGCACGGCGGGCTGATCTGCACCGGGGAGACGTACAAGGCGACCGTGAAGCTGACGTTCGCGAAGGGGGCCAAGCTGAAGGACCCGAAGAAGCTCTTCAACGCGAGCCTCGAGGGCAACACGCGCCGCGCGATCGATCTGCGCGAAGGCGAGACGATCGACGAGAAGGCGCTCAAGGCGTTGTTCCGCGCGGCCGTCGAGCTGAACCAACCAGCCGAGTAGCTTCAGCGCTTCCTCGAACCGATCCGAAGCGGCCAGCGCTGGCGCGGCTGCGCGATCCAGCGGCGCTGCGCACGCGCGTCAAAATCGTGACGCGGCAGACGGGGCTTGGCGCCAGGTGTTCCGGGCTGGCATCGTCGGCCGATGCCCGTCACCATCGAAGAGGTCCACCGGACCCAGTCGTTCCGACTTGGCCGCTGTGGGCGGTTGGTCGTCGCGGTCTTCCACGACAGCGGTTCGGTCGCCGAGCTCGACGCGCGCGTGGCGCTCCAGAAGAAGGTCATCGCCGAAGACGGCTCGCACGTGATGATGACGATCATCCCTTCGCTGCGCCGCCCAGTGGATCCCGACGTCCGTACGCGCGCTGCCGCGCTGGCGCGCGAAGAACCGCAACTCAACGAAGGGTCGATCCTCGTCGTCACGGCGACCGGCCTGGGTGCAGTGCTCTTCCGCGGCTTCATGGCGACCATGGCGCTCGTGGTTCCATCGATCGGCAAGCAGAAGATCGTGAAGTCGGTGGACGAGGCGGTCCACCACGTGTGGGGCCGACTCGGAATTGCGCGCGAGGAGGTTCCGCACCTCGTCGCCGCGGTCAGCGCCTTCGCGTCGCAGACCAACCGCGCCGCGGCGTAGCACCGGACCGTACGCGGCTGTGCAGCGCCCCGCACAACCGGGAGCCCTCGACGAGCAGGGCTCGACCATGGCCGCTGGGCTGCGAATTGAAACACGTGGACGCGCGGATCCAGCGCGAAGCGCACTGCGTCGAAGGATCGGCCTGTGGGCCGGAGCACCTGCCGCTCGAGCGCCTCAGCTCAGCGACACTCGTCCGGCACGTAGATGATCCGCACGTTGTCGTCCTCGCGGCACTCCTGCACCTGATCATTCGCGTCGGCCACCCCTTCGATCCGGCTCGACGGCGGCAGCGCGCCGGGCGTGTCGCAGCCCACGTTCACGCAGGTCCCAGGGGCGATCGACATGCCCGCGGTCACCGTGCACAGCTCGGTGCGCGCGCCCCCGCTGGCCACGGCCATGAAGTGGATGGAGCTGTTCGCCTGCGCCACCCCAATCCCGCGGTTGCAGAAGCGCGCCTGCAGCCGCACCGTGCCGTTCATCTGCGGCACGCAGCCTTGTGGGGCCGGGGCGATGGTGAGGTTCGGCGCCATGCGGTCGCCCAGCGCGCCCTGCACGTTCTGCCGGAAGTTGTTGAGGCCTGGCACGCGCCAGTTGTTTCTCGCCTGCGCCGCAGCGGGGATCGTCCCGTCGTCGAGCACGTTGGTGATGGCGTACGCGTACTGGTTCCAGACCGTGCGCGACGGCACCCAGCGGTTGCGCACGTCGCCGTAGATCTTCAGGCCAGGCAGGGCGCTGTACGCGCTGCGGCACACGTTCCCCAGCCCGTCCGGCGTCAGCGGCGCCGTGCAGGTGTTGCCCGAGCCGCAGTCGCCAGGGCCGGTGCAGCGACAGAAGCCGCCGCGGCAGGGGCTCCCGACCGGACAACCGCCGTCGCTCGAGCAGGCGAAGCCCGGGAGGATCGGATCTGCCGCGCCCACCGCCAGCCCGCACTGCCCGGGGCAGAACTGGTTGGCAGGCACGACGATCTCCGCGGACAGATCGCCGTCGGTGTCGGCGACGATCGGCATTTCGACGAACGTGCAGCTCGTCCGCGGCGCGCTCCACCGCGGGCGGCCGGTGGTGCCGTCGAAGATGCGCACGAAGCACTCGTCTGCCTCCACCACCTCCACGCGCCCGTCGCCGTCGAAGTCGAACACCGTCACGCCGTTGATCGCCGACGAGCCGTCCTGCAGGCCGCTCTGCACCCACAGCACGCCGTCGGTGCGCGCCGCGGCGCACTGCCCGCCACGGGGCCCGCCGTCCGGAGCGCAGTCCGGGTCGAACGCCATCATCGCTCTGCCGGCGACGACGATCTCCGGGTGCCCGTCGCCGTCGAGATCGGCCACCGCGGGCGCGCCGCCGCCCTGCAGCGCCGAGCCGTTCGCCGTGAAGACCGTGGCGCCGCCCACGGTGCGGACGGTCAGCGTCGGCGTCGAGTAGAGCACCAGCTCCGGGCGCCCCGGCGCGTCCCCCGGGCGGCCCGGGAACTCGCCGAAGTCGGCCACCGCCATGAAGCCGGCTTGCACCGTCGCCGTGTCGTACGCCTCGCGCACCCAGCTGCCAGCGTCGCTGAGCTGGTACACGCCGTTGTTGCCGACGAGCTCGGTCACCCCGTCGAGGTCGACGTCCGCGAGCACCACCGGCGTCGAGTAGCCCTGGTACGGCAGCTGCCCCAGCGCGCCGTCGAGCAACTGGCCGGTGGCGTCGAACACGTAGCCCGCAAGCACCACCTCGGGGTGCGGGTCGCCGTGCACGTCTGCCAGGGCGATCGCCGAGCCGGTGAAGGGGCCGGGGCGGCTCGCGCTGATCCACGCCGTCACCCAGCGCCCCTGCACCCCGTCGTAGCGGAACGCGATGACGCCGCCGTTCCCGGACGCGGCGACCAGCTCCGGCAGGCCGTCCAGATCCAAATCGCCGATGGCGGCGGTGCCGGCGCTGGTGACGACTTGGCTCGCGTCGTCCAGCCGCTGCAGCAGCGAGCAGTCCGCGCCGTCGAACAGGGCGAGGTAGCCGCCGGTCGTGTACGGGCTCCCCGCCGCAGCGTTCACGGCGACGACGACGGTCGGGCCCGCGCCGCCGTCCGGCTTGCGGCGGCCCAGCTCCGCGACCACCGGTGTGCCGTTGATGCCCGCCAGCGTCCACACGCACTGCGTCGCGGGCACCAGCGGCGCGGGCAAGACGCGGCCGGTGCACCGCGCGTCCGCTTCCGTCCCCGGAGGCACGCCGTACGGAGTGCAGAAGCCTTGGCTGTCGCAGTACGTGTCGCTCGGGCACGCGCCCCCGCCGTCGACCAAGCCGCCGTCGACGCCACAGCGACCCAGCTCCGGCAGACACGTCGCGTAGCGGCACAGCTGGCCGGCGGCGCAGCACGTCCCGGCACACACGGTGTTCGGGCAGCCGGCGTCCACCAACCCGGCGTCCTGCCCGCCGCCGCCCGTCCCGCCATCGGCCCCGCCGGCCCCCGTGCCGCCGCTCCCCGCGACGCCTCCGCCTCCCGCTC
>JALHOS010000512.1 GCA_022842905.1 Myxococcaceae bacterium
GCCGGGGGCAGCGCAGGCGCCGGCGGAGGCGCCGGGACCGGTGGCAACGCGGGGGATGGCGGCGTGGCGTTCACCGTCGCGCCAGACCCGTTGACCTTCGGCACCACCGTCGTCGGCGAGCTTCCGTCTCCGGTCACCCAGGTCGTCATCACCAACGCCGGCGCGGCCTTGTCGTCGCTGGGGATTCAGTTGATCGGCGCGGACAGCCCGAACTTCTCCCTGTCTTCCACGCAGTGTGGCGCGCTGCAGCCCACCGACGTGTGCACGACCAATGTCACGTTCGCGCCGACCTCCCCCGGCACCAAGTCGACGACCCTCCGGCTGCAGCCGAGCCCGGGCGCGCCGGTGCTGGTGTCCGTCAGCGGCGAGGCGAGCGGGCCACTCGCGCTGGCGCCGGCCCCCGTCGACTTCATGAGCGTCAACGTCGGCGCGAACGCCCTGCGGTCCGTGACGGTGACGAACCACACCAGCGCCAACGTCATGCCGAACTACTTCGTGACGCCGTCAGGCACCTACCAGGCCTCCGGCTGTACGCTGATCGGACCGCGCAGCACCTGCCAGCTGCAGCTGACCTTCGCCCCCACAGACGCCGGCACGGCGGCGGCGAGCCTGACTGCGCAGCTCGGGTCCTTCACCACGCCCCCCGTGGCGCTCAGCGGCATCGGCGTGCCGCAGGGAGCTCTGCGCCTGACGCCGCCGGACTTCGACGCCGGTGCCGGGCGCAGCTGGGATGCCGGAGGAGCCGTGACGCGTCCCTTCACGCTCAACAACTCCAGCGTCGCGCCCATCGGCCCCATCAGCGTGACGTTGAGCGGTGCGGGCTTCACGCTGGCCGACGCCGGCTGCACGTCGCTGGGCGCGAGCGCGTCCTGCGCGGGCGCCGTCACCCTCACACCGACCGGCAACGGCACGTTCACCGGCGTCCTCGTAGCCGACGCCGGGCTGGGCGGCGTCGCGGTGCGCTCGTTCACGGCGCAGGGCTTTCAGGCCGGCAGCCTCCGGTTCCAAGGCGCCGACCCGGAGACGATTGCCGCGACCCGCCTCGACGTGGCCCGTCGGCTGACTTTGGAGAACCCAAGCTCCGGCCCGACGAGCGGCATCACCTTCGGTCTGTCGCCCGCGAGCCCGACGTGGGCGCTGCGCTTCGACGGAGGGACCTGCTCGCCGGGCATCGCCCTGGCCCCGAACGGCTCCTGCACGCTCGACGTGGTGTTCCTGCCGACCGTCGACCGGACGGACGCCGGCACGCACACCATCTCGGTCACCGCCACGGCCGCCAACGGAGGCATGGCCTCACGGCAGGTCCAAGGCACGGCGGCGTACAGGTGGCGCCAGTACGGGACGAACTGGTTCTTCCCTGGAACGAGTTGGCAGTTCGGCGCCGCGCCGGGCGCGGGAACTCCGTGCGGCGCCCGCGGCGACGATCGCATTGTCTTCAAGGGCGACGCCGGAACCGGCGCGCAGCTCGCCTACCTGCGCGTCGTGGACACGATGGGTCTCTGTCCGACTGGCTCGCTCTACGAAGTGCCCGCACGCGACGCGGGCGCGGGGCAGATCCGGCGGTGCAACGACGCGTCGTTGACCTTGCCCAACGACGAAGGCTCTGGCGCGACCGTGTGCGCCGACGCGGGCGCCGGGCCGATCTGGCACTCCCCGTACCCCCTCGCGGGGACGAGCTGCTCGGCCGGACCCGGGGCGTTCGGCGACGCGTTTCTGTGCGACTGACGACCTTCACACGACGCGAAGTGGAGCCTTGGGCCAAACCCGGCTGAGCGTGGTCGACGCCAGCGGTCGGTTGACGCCCCCGCGCCAACCTCTTCGTGTCCGCTGACCTCGGCGCGAGAACCTCCCGGCCACCGCCGTGCATCTGAAGGCGTGGCCAGCCCATGCACTCCGTCCTCGTCCTCTTGAGCCTGCTGTCCGCAGAGCCCGCCTGGCGGCTTGCGGGTGAAGCCGCGGGCGGGGTGCGCTGGTACACCCGAGCGCGCGCGGGCGAAGCGGTGCACGAGCTGAAGGCCACCGCGCTCCTCGACGCGCCCACGGCGCAGGTCTGGGCGGTGCTGCTCGACTACGAGAGCTACGTCCGCACCATGCCCAGCACCGCCGAAGTGAAGGTGCTCGGCCGCGACGGTGAGCGCGTCAGCTACGTCTACACGCGCTACGACGTACCCTTCATCTCCCCACGGGACACCATCGTCCGGCTCGAAGACCAGACCCAGGACCCGTCCGTTGCGCGGGTGCTCTCGTGGCGCGCCACCGACGTGAAGGACGCGCTGCAGCCACCCACGCCCAACGTGGTGCGGGTGCGGAAGAACGAAGGCCAGTGGCGACTCGAGCCGCGCGACGGCGGCGCGCGCACGTTCGTCGTGTACACGCTGTTCTCGGCGCCGGGCGGCGACGTGCCGAGCTTCCTCGTCAACCAGGTGAACGGCGTCGGCGTTCCCAAGACGCTCGACTCGCTGTCGGCGGCCGCGCGGCGCCTGGCCCGCTGAGCTACCGACACGCCACCTGCCAGAAATGCAACTCGGTGGAACGTGCTCCACGGCCCTACACGGCGACGCGTCGACTCCGCACCACCGCGCGGAAGGCTACGGTGCGCTCGAACCCAGTCACCCTGAGGCGCCCGTGTCCATTCGCCGAACCGAGCAGCAGTTCTTCCCTCCGACGCACACGCAGAGCGCAGACACCAAGGGCAACACGGCCACCAAGCCCGACGGGGCCGCGACGGGTCCGAGCGCGCCGCCCGCCGGCAAGTTCACCCCGAACGCGCAGCCGGCCAGACCGCCGTCCGCGAGCAGCGACTTCTCGACGACACCCGCGCAGCCCAAGGGCGTTCGCGTCACCGACCTCACCGCGATTCCCCGCGCCCAGCTGCCTCGCGCGAACCAAGACTTCGGCCGCGTCGCGGACAAGCAGGTGCAGTCCATCGCCGAGCGACACGCGCCGCACCACCTCGGAGAGGCATCACTCCTCGGACTGGCCGACTCCAAGGCAGACGACGGCAAGGTGGGCTTTGGCGAAGCCGCGACCATGTACTCACTCCTCGAGGAGATGGTCGCCGGCAAGCTCAACGTGCCCGACGAGTGGAAGGCGCAGGCCCAGCAGCTGCTCGACCAGACGGACATCAAGGGGCTGACCGAGCAGTTCATGGAGCGCGCCGCCATGCAGTCGGTCGCGGAAGAGGCCGACAAGAGCGGAACGCCCAACGGCTTCGTGACGCGGGGTGAAGTCGAAGCGCTGATCCACGCGAAGAGCCAGGCCATCGCCAGCGGCGCTGCGGATCCGCGCGGCGAGCTGCCCCAGCAGAAGGCGTTCCTCGAGAAGCTGCTCGCGGGGCCCATCGCCGAGCAGGAGCGCCTCACCGCGGGCGACGCGTTCCGACGGGAGAACAAGGCGGCGGCCGTCGACTTCGGCGGCACCAAGCCGGCCGACGCCGACGTGCTGCGCACGTTTCAATTGCCGCGCATGAACGAGGGCAGCCGCACTGCGCACGTGGCCTACGTCCTCAAGAGCGACCCGTCGAAGATGATCGTCGAAGAGCGGGGCGCCGGAGTCGCGGCGCACTCTCGGTGGTCCAAGCCCTTGCCCGTCGAGTGAGCGCTGCGCGGGGGCGCCGTCGTCTTCACCTGAGTGCTTAGGCTCCAGCATCCATCCATGTGACGGCACGCGCTGGTGCCTTGAGGCGGTGTGGACGAAGGCCGGCGCTCGTCCGCAGGGGCCCGCGAGCACTTCGGTCCTCACGTGCCTCGACGCTGCTAGGGTGCGCCCCTCAACCGACTCTCTCAACGAGGTCACCATGGCCAGCGTCGTCGCGTTCAACACCGCCGTCCGGGCGTTTCAGAGGGCAGGGAGCGATGAAGGAAAGAAGCTGAGTAAGGCCGAGGCGGCGCGAGCACTGACGCGCCTGGTCGGGCCCGGCGTCAAGCCCGGCAAGACGCACCTCGCGGCCGTCAGGAAGCTGCTCGAGGCGGGCGAGCTCACCCCGGGCGCGAAGACTGTCCTCCAGGACTTCCTCAAGGCGCACGCAGCGCAGGGCGCTCCCTGGCGCGCGTCGGCTGGCGGCGGCGTCAGCGACTCCCCACGCGCGCGGAAGGCGATCGGCGACGGCAGCGGCCTGACGGGCCCGAGCTCGGGGGGGCGCAACAGCAGCGGCGGCAGTCGCCCATCCGGCGGCTCGTCGCGCTCCAGCTCCAGCTCCTCGCGCCCCAGCTTCCTGTAGGCGGTGGCGCCGTGAGGGCCGCGGCAGCCGACGCGGCGGCGGCGACGATTGCCCGACAGCGGTTGGCGCTGCGCGAGGCGGCGGCGCTCCTCGCAGGCGGGGCCGTCGGGGTCGCGGTCAGCGGGAGCGTGGCGCGTGGCCGGGCGAGCTCGCAGTCCGACCTGGACCTCTGGGTCCTGGGCGCCAAGAGCGCGTGGGAGCATTACCGGCGCGGCGCCCTGTGGGTCTCTCACCTCTGGCAGCGCCCCGCGGAGGCGAGCACCTTCGATAACTTCTGCCTGTGGGACGTCGACGAGCTCTGGGTGCTCGCCGATCCGCGCGGCCACTTCGCGCGGCTGAAGTCGGCCTATGGCGTCCAGCGCGCCGGTGTTCACCGGGCGATCGTGGGCAGCACCGCAGAGGTCATCGAGGCGCAGGTCGAGCAGGCCCGGCGCGGCAGCGCCTGGCACCGGGCGTTGGCGCTGGCCGAGGTCGCATGGCGCGCCGCGAGCCTCCGCGCCTTCCTGGACGGGTGGGGTCGAGTGCCGAAGCTCCGGGTCCTCGAGCGGGTGCTGCCTCCCGAGGCGC
>JALHOS010000513.1 GCA_022842905.1 Myxococcaceae bacterium
GCCGGCGTTGGCGCGGGCGCGCTGGGCGTCGACGGGCAGCAGCAGCCCCCTGCGCACGAGTGCGGCGCCCCGGTGCTGCCCAGCGCCTGACGCTGAGCGACGAAGGGCGTGGGCTGCCGAAGCTCAGCGTTGAGCACAGGGGTCGCGCGCTCCGTCGGCCGTGGAGCCCCGGACTCGAAGGAGTCCGGTGGCCTGGCGCTGGTGCGGCGGGCGACCGTCGGCGCTGTTGGTCGGCTCCGCGGTCTTTCGCTCGCGCGAACGTCGGCGCGATGACGTGGACAGGCACACCCGGACACACGGGTCGAATCGAGGACTGACATGGGGAGGCTCCCTGCTGGCGGTAGAAGAAGAGGCTGCGAAGAAGTTCTCGCGGCCACTGCGCCCCATGGTTCACCGCATCGCTGCAAAGGAGCGCGAGCGCCGTCCGAATCTCGGGCATTGAGAACTTCCCCGGCACAGCGCTAATCGTCACTTCGTGCGAACGGGGCGGAAACCCAGGCTCGCATCGCCGCTGTCGACGGGAAAGCGCTGACGCCAGCCGGGCCGTGCCGACAGAGGGTTCTTCGAGAAGCACCGCCCTTCATGATGCGGTCGGTGGTGGTGGACACCGATGAACGGAGCCCAGGTGCAGCCCCAGCTCAGCCCGGCTTGGCCTTGCCCAGTTCCTTCTTCAGAAAGTCGGACAGCTTGTTCGCCACCGAGTCGGGCATGGAGTGCTCGAGCGCCTTGCGACAGAGCCCCGGCGTGGCCTTGTACGACTGGAGGAACTCCTCACACGGCGAGCAGTCGCCGAAGTGCGCCTCGAGGCGGCCGCGGACGTCCGGGGGCAGCGCGCCGTCGACGTAGTCGAGCAACAGGGTGATGGCGTCCTTGCACGTCGTCATGTGATGCCGCCCCGTTGACTGCAACCCAGGCGTTCCGTTCGCAAGTGGATCATCACCCACGCCCCCCAGCGCCGTCATCACGCTCTGCGTAGAAGGTGTCGATCGCGGCCCTCAGCGCCAGGCGGGCGCGGTGGAGCCGGCTCTTCATGGCCGGCATCGACAGCCCCGTCGCCAGCGCCACGTCCTCGTAGGACAGGCCTTCGAGGTCGCGCAGCACGAACACTTCCTTCAAGTCTTTGGGCAGCTTCGCCACCGCGCTGTCGATGGCGTCCCGCAGCTCGTGGTCCAAGGTCAGGTCGAGCGCCGAGCGGCTCCAGTCGGCGACGTCGTCCAGCAAGGAGCCGCGGGAGTTGAAGCTGGGCTCCCCTTCCCCGTCCTCGACTTCCTCACCCTCACCCACCTCATTGGCCACCTTGCGTTGCCGCAGGCGCATGAGAGCGAAGTTGGCGGCGATGCGGTGCAGCCAGGTGCTGAAGCTCGCCTCTGCGCGGTAGTCCGCCAGCTTGCGGTAGGCGGTGAGGAACGTGTCCTGGGCCACCTCGGCGGCGTCGGCTTGGCTGCCCAGCAGGCGCACCCCGAGGCGATAGACGGCGTCGCGGTGCCGCTCGACGAGCGCTTCGAACGCGCTCAGTTCGCCGGCCTGGGCGCGCTGGGCCAGCTCGCTGTCGTCAGGAGGAGTGGACACCCGGGCGCTGGTTTCTGGTGGCTTGGAGCGCACGGGTCAAGTGTCAGGCGAGGTCGCGCCACGCGGGCTTCGATGCGCAGGTGACGCCGCTCCCGCACGAGAGGACCTGCGCTATGGGCCCACGGCGCATGCTCACCCTCGCCGCGCTGCGCCGCTACGCCATCGCCCGCAGCCTGTTCCCGCCGACGACGCTCGGCGCGGCGCTCTCACGGCTGCGCTTCGTCCAAGCGGACCCGCTGCGCGCCCCGGCTCGAGCGCAGGACCTGACCTTGCGACCGCGGGTGCGTGGCTACCGCGCGGGCGACCTCGAGCGGCGCTACCCGCGCCTGGCGGTCGAAGAGGACTTCTTCATCAACTACGGCTTCCTCACGAGGGACGTGCAGCGAACGTTGCACCCCCGACCGCGGCACCCTGGCTGGTCGAAGGCCGACTGGCGGCGAGCGCGTCAGGTTCGACGGTTCGTCCAGGAGCGCGGAGCGGCGCACCCCGACGAGGTCGACGCCGCGTTGGGCTCCGGCACGGCCCGCAACTGGTTCGGCGGCTCGTCGCGCGTGACGACGGGGCTGCTCGACGCGCTCCACTACCGGGGGCTGCTGCGGGTGCAGCGGCGAGAGAATGGCGTGCGCACCTACGCGCCGGCCGAGCTGGGCGACGACGGGCCGCCACCACCGCGACTCCCGCGCGCTGAGGCCCAGGCCCGGCTCGACGGGCTCGTCGACGTCGTCGTCGGGCTGTACGCGCCGCTGCCTGCGTCGTCGCTCACGCACCTCGTCAGCCGGCTTCGGGCCGCGGCGCCGCAGTGGGCGGACGACCGCAAGCGCGCGCTCGCCGACGCCAAGGCGCGACTGCCACACGCGCAGCTCGACGGCGTCACTTGGTACTGGCCTGTGGGCGAAGACCCGGCGTCCGCGCGCTGGGAAGTGCCTGCTTCGGTGCGGCTCTTGGCCCCCTTCGACCCCGTCGTGTGGGACCGGCGCCGCTTCGAGCTGTTCTGGGGCTGGGCGTACCGCTTCGAGGCGTACACCCCGGCGGCGCGCCGGCAGCGCGGGCACTATGCGCTGCCGCTGTTGTTCGAAGACCAGGTCATTGGCTGGGCGAACCTGAGCGTCGTCGACGGGAAGCTGCGGTCGGAGCTGGGCTTCGTCGCTGGGAAGGCGCGCCGGGCGTCGGGGTTTGCGGCCAGCCTCGAGGCTGAGCTCGATGACGTGGCGCGGTTTCTCGGGCTCTGACGCGGTTGCCGAAGCGCTGTACCGCGCTGTGGCCGTGTTCCGAGAAGCCGGTCACAACGAGCAGCGAAGAACCGTCTAAGCGATCAAACCCCGGAGACTCCATGACGACAGCACCCCCGACCCCCTTCGCGAAGACGAGCTCGACCAGACCCACACGGAGCGACGAGCTCCACACGCCCCGCCAGCGCCTCGAGCCGCGAGGTGCCCCGTGAGCGCCCCCATGACGGACACGCCCTCGATCCAACGCCGGATTTTGGGCTGTGCCGCTGCGTTCGTGGCGATGAACGTGGTCGGCACCGGCATCGCGATGGTGATGGGGCCATTCGTCGGTCCGCAGTTCGGGACCTTGCTTCGGGACCCGGCCGGCGCCGGCCTGAACTTTCCCGCGCTCCTCTGTGGCTACGCGGTCGTCGCGATGGCGCTGACGGTCCTGCACGGCCGATCCGCCTCGAAGGAGCTAGGGCCCAGTGCGCTGCTGGGGCTGTGCTTGGGCCTCGCGGTGTTTCTCGGAGACCACCTCATCACCTCGGGCTGGTCGGTCATGCCGGCTGGCACCATGGCCGTCTCGGGGCTCTTCGACTCGCTCGCGGTGGTGGCTGGCGCGGTCGTCCTCTCGTGGGTCACGATGCCCCGAACCAACTCGACCCATGCGAACGCGCATTGAAGTCAGCCGCGAGACGATCGAACGGGCGCTCACGGGTGAGGCGGGCGCCGTCGCAGAGCTCGTGCGGGGGCTGCAGGGCCCGTTCTTCGGACTGGCCCGTCGGATGATGCTCGACCCAACCGACGCCGAAGACGCCACGCAGGAGGCACTCCTGCGCGTCCTCACGCGCCTCGCGCAGTACCGTGGCGACGCCCAGTTCTCGACCTGGGCCTTTCGGGTCGCGGCCAATGCCTTCCTGGACTTTCGCGGCCAGCGCTATCGAAACCCCATGCTGTCGCTCGAGCAGTTCCACGAGGACCTCATGCTGGGCCTGGAGCCGATCGCACCTGAACGCGCCGACGACGCGGTCCTTCTCGAACAGGTCAAGCTGGGGTGCGGCATGGCACTGCTCGGGGTGCTCGATGCAGACCATCGCCTCTCGTACATCCTGGGGGAGATCTTGGAGCTGGAAGGCGAGGAGGCCGCGCAGGTGCTCGAAGTGCCGCCGGCGACCTTTCGCAAACGGCTGAGCCGAGCGCGAGACCGCGTACGCACGGCGCTCGAGTCGACCTGCGGCGTCGTGGCCGAGGGAAACAGCTGTCGGTGCCACCGTCGGCTGAGCCGCGCCAAGGAGCTCGGCCGAGTGAGTGAGCCTGGAGGCGCGCGCGCATCCGTGAGCCTTCCAGTGTTGCGGGAGCAGATCGCCAAGCTCGACGCGCTGGCTCGCGCTGCTGCGTTCTACCGCGCGGATCCTGCGCCCACGCCGCGCAGAGACTTCGTCGAGGTGCTCACGGAGCTGCTTCGGACTTCGAACCTGCAGTAGCTCGCGGCGAGCGCGCAGCGCGGCTCCGGCGCTGGAGCGTCGCACTTCGAACGTGGAAAGAGGTGGAGCGCCGCGTGCGCGTGCGCCTCCACGGGACGAACACGTCCTCACGCCGTCCAGCGTGCCCTTCACGCCGTTCCCCAGCTGCTTCGCGCCGTCCTGGAACACGTCCACCGGCCTCGAACGTGGACTCCCCGAGCAGGGACACGTGGACGACCAGCAAGGCTGGGGCGACCACGGAGTGGACTCAACGCGGCCGTTGGCGAGGCCGCGCGTGCCCGAAGCCAGCGCGACGACCGCCGAACACGGCAGCGGTTGCGCGACGGCCGCCCCCGGACAGCGTGCCGGCGAGCTCAGCCCTTGGCGCTACGCCTCCGGCGACGCAGCGAAGCCCAAATGCCCAGCGCAAGCGCCCAAGAGCCGCCGGGAGAGCTGCAGCCGCATTGCGCCATGCCGTCGCCTCCGTCGCCGCCAGCGCCCGCGGAGCCACCAACGCCAGCCGCACCTGCC
>JALHOS010000514.1 GCA_022842905.1 Myxococcaceae bacterium
GGACGTGCCGAGCGCGACGCCGCGGCTGCTCGCGTCGCTGGCGGGCCGCGCGACGCCGGTGCTGCTGCTCGGCGGCTCCGTGGAGCGCCTGCGGTTGTGGTGTGCGGTGGAGCTGCTCGGTGCAGCGGAGCGCGGCGGCGTGCTGCTGTCGTCCAGCGACGCCGCGACCGTGGAGCTGGCGCACCGGAGCTGGCCCGTGACGGCTGCGCTCGAGACGGCCGGCCTTTCGTCGCTCGAGGCGCAGTGGCTCGCCGCGCGCGGCGTCGACACCTTCGTACTTCCCAGCGCCGGCGCCCCGCTCGTGGGCGTGGAACACCTCGCGGCTTTCGCGGCGCTTCACCCTCTCCCTTCCTGAGCCTCGACGACCCCCATGGCCCGCGCCCGAAAGCCCCCCGCCGCTCCCCTCGCCGCGCCTGAGCGCG
This sequence comes from Myxococcaceae bacterium, assembly GCA_022842905.1. Lineage (GTDB taxonomy): Bacteria > Myxococcota > Myxococcia > Myxococcales > Myxococcaceae > JALHOS01. The sequence goes on from JALHOS010000514.1 coordinate 423, forward strand.
ATCTTCGCCAGCTCCTGCTGCGCACCGACGCCTCGCTGCTGGACGCCATGCGCGTCATCGATCGCGAGGGCATCGAGCTCGCCTTCGCCGCCGACGCGAAGGGCCGCGTGGTGGGCACCCTGTCCGACGGAGACGTGCGCCGGGCGATCCTCCGCGGAACGCCGCTCGACGCGCCCGCAGTCGGCAAGGCGATGAACCCCAAGTTCACGTCGCTGGGCCCGAAGGCTGGCCGCGCCGAAGCGCTGGACCTCATGCGCTCGCTGGGCATCTCCGTCATTCCCGTGCTCGACAGCGACAAGCAGCTCATCGGCCTGCACCTGCTCTACGAGCTCATCGGCGCGGCCCCGAAGCCCAACGCCGCCGTCATCATGTGCGGCGGCAAGGGCACGCGGCTGCGCCCGCTGACCTACGACATTCCCAAGCCCATGCTCCCGGTCGCGGGCCGGCCCATTCTCGAGCGGCTGGTGCTGCAGCTCGTCGGCTCCGGCGTGCGCGACATCTTCCTGGCCATCAACTACCTGGGCGACGTCATCGAAGAGCACTTCGGCGACGGGCGGCGCTTCGGCTGTTCCATTCGCTACCTGCGCGAAAAGAAGGCCCTGGGCACGGCGGGCGCGCTCTCGCTCCTGCCGAAGGACGCGAAGAAGCACGCGGTGCTCGTGACCAACGGCGACATCGTCACCGAGTTCGACGTGTCGGCGCTGCTCCGCTTCCATGCCCAAGGCGGCTTCGGGCTGACCTGCGCGCTCAAGCCCTTCCAGTCCGAAGTGCCGTTCGGCGTGGCCGACGTCAACGGCGACGAGCTCGTCGGCATGCGTGAGAAGCCGCGCGAGCAGCACCTGGTGAACGCCGGCATCTACCTCATCGAGCCCGCAGCCCTGAGCCTGGTGCCGAAGGACCGCGAGTTCACCATGCCCGAGCTCATCGAGGCGGCGATGAAGCGCTGGAAGGTGGGCGCCTTCCAGCTGTCCGGCGAGTGGATCGACGTGGGCCGCCACGAAACCTTGAAGCAGGCCCGCGGGCACTGAAGAACCGAGGAGACGACATGACGAAGCGCTACGACGGCGTGAAGGTGTTGGTGACGGGAGCAGACGGCTTCATCGGCAGCCACTTGACCGAAGCGCTGGTCCGCGAAGGCGCCAACGTGCGCGCGTTCTGCCTGTACAACAGCTTCGGCTCCCGCGGCTGGCTGGACGGGCTCGACGCCGAGGCCGAGCGCCGCATCGACTTCCGCTTGGGTGACGTGCGCGACGGCCGCTTCGTCGAAGAGTCGATGGCGGGTATCGACGTGGTGTTCCACCTGGCGGCCCTCATCGCCATTCCGTACAGCTACCAGGCGCCCCAGTCCTTCGTGGACACGAACGTCACCGGCACGCTCCACGTGCTCGAGGCCGCGCGCCGCCACAAGACGCGCCGGGTCATTCAGACGTCGACGAGCGAGGTGTACGGCACGCCGGACACGGTGCCCATTCGCGAGACGCACCCGCTGCAAGGCCAGTCGCCCTACTCGGCCACGAAGATCGCCGCGGACAAGCTGTGCGAGGCGTACTTCTCGAGCTTCGACGTGCCGGTGCTGACGCTGCGTCCGTTCAACACCTTCGGGCCCAGGCAGTCCGCGCGCGCGGTGATCCCCACCATCTTGAGCCAGCTGCTCGCCGGCCAGACGGAGATCACCCTGGGCGCGCTCGACCCCAAGCGGGACCTCACCTACGTGTCCGACACCGTCGAGGGCTACCTGCTCGCGGGCCTGGCCAAGGGCGTCGAAGGTGACACCGTGCACCTGGGCACCGGCCGCACCGACTCGGTGAAGGACGTGTTCGACGCCGCGTGCCGCGCGCTGGGCGTGAAGGCGACGGTGAAGCAGGCCGCCGAGCGCCTGCGCCCCGGCAAGAGTGAGGTCATGGTGCTCCAGTCGGACCCGGCCAAGGCCAAGCGCGTGCTGGGCTGGGAAGCGAAGGTCGGGCTCGAGGAAGGCCTCAAGCGCACCGGCGATTGGCTCGAGGCCAACCTGGGCAAGTACCGACCCGGCGTCTACGCCGTCTGAGCCGTTTGCCTCACGCCAGCCCCTTCGCTACGGAGCCCCCTCTTCCATGACGTCGACCCCAGAAGCGTTCTACGGCCTCCCCGCGGAGGTGAAGTTCTGCCGACGCTGCACCATCTCCAACCAGCGGCCCAGCTCGGTGGTGGAGTTCAAGAACCGCCCGTCGGACAAGAAGCCGACCATCGAGTTCGACGCGGACGGCGTGTGCAGCGCCTGCCGCTTCGCCGACATCAAGGAGAAGGTGGACTGGAAGGCGCGCGAGGAAAAGCTGCTCGAGCTGTGCGCCAAGCACCGCAGCAAAGACGGGCGCTACGACTGCATCATTCCCGGGTCGGGCGGCAAGGACAGCGCGTTCACCTCACACCTGCTCAAGTACAAGTACGGCATGAACCCGCTCACGGTGACGTGGGCGCCGCACAAGTACACCGACATCGGCTTTCGGAACTTGCAGAGCTGGATCCACGCCGGCCTGGACAACATGTTGTACACGCCGAACGGCAAGCTGCACCGACTCCTCACGCGGCTGGCGTTCGAGAACCTGGTGCACCCGTTCCAGCCCTTCATCATCGGCCAGCGGCTGATCGGCCCGCGCTTCTCGGCCATGTACGGCGTGCCGCTCGTCTTCTACGGAGAGAACCAGGCGGAGTACGGCAACAACATCGCCGACAACGACCGGCCGACCATGGACCCGTCGTTCTACGTGGAGAAGCCGGACCTCGAGACGCTGACCCTCGGCGGGCTGTCGGTGGCCGAGTTGATGAAGCAGCACGGCATCGACAAGCGGGACCTGAACCCGTACCTGCCGGTCGAGGGTGAGCGGCTGCGCGCGCTCGGCACCGAGGTGCACTACCTGAGCTACTACGTGAAGTGGGATCCGCAGGAGTGTTTCTATTACGCAGCCGAGAACACCGGCTTCCAGACGAACCCCGAGCGCACCGAGGGTTCGTATTCCAAATACAGCAGCATCGACGACAAGATTGACCCGCTGCACTACTACACCACGTACATCAAGTTCGGGATTGGCCGCGCCACCTACGACAGCGCGCAGGAGATCCGGAACAACAAGATCACCCGCGAGGAAGGCGTGGCGCTGGTGAAGCGGTTCGACCACGAGTTCCCCAAGAAGTTCTTCCCGGAGATCCTCGAGTACATGGGTATCACCGAGGAGCGGTTCTGGGAGGTCATCGACAAGGCCCGCTCGCCGCACCTCTGGGAGCGGGTGAACGGGGAGTGGAAGCTGAAGCACCAGGTGTCTTGAACGCAGCAAGAAGCCGCACGCACCGGAGAACGCACAATGAAAGACTTCGTCCTCGCCGGCCGGAAGGTCGGCCCGCAGCACCCGCCGCTCGTCATCGCCGAGGTGGGCATCAACCATGAGGGCTCGCTGGAGAAGGCCAAGCGCATGGTGGACGACGCGGCCAAGGCTGGCTGCGAGGTCGTGAAGTTCCAGACGCACGTCATCGAAGACGAGATGATCCCCAACCAGGTGGTCCCGGCGAACGCCAAGGAGTCGATCTGGGACATCATGAAGCGCTGTGCGCTGTCGGCGGACGAAGAGGCGCAGCTCAAGCGCTACGTCGAGTCGAAGGGGATGATCTTCCTGTCCACGCCCTTCTCGCGCGCGGCCGCCGTGCAGCTCGAGAAGCTGGGCGTCGCCGGGTACAAGATTGGCTCGGGTGAGTGCAACAATTACCCGCTGATCGAGCACATCGCGAAGTACGGCAAGCCGATCATCCTCAGCACGGGCATGAACAACCTGGCGAGCGTGGGGAAGGCGGTGGAGATCTTCCGCAAGTACCAGGTGCCCTACGCGCTGCTGCACTGCACGAGCATGTACCCGACGCCGTACGAGAAGGTGCGGCTCAACGCGCTGGCGGAGATGCGGGCGGCGTTCCCCGACGCGCTCCTCGGGCTGTCGGACCACTCGCTGACGAACTACCCGTGCCTGGGCGCGGTGGCGCTGGGCGCGTGTGTCCTCGAGCGGCACTTCACGTCGGACAAGTCGTGGCCGGGCCCGGACATCATGGTGTCGATGGACCCGAAGGACCTGAAGGACCTCATCGAGGGGAGCCGGGCGATCCACCAGTCGCTGGGCGGGTCGAAGGAGATCCTCAAGGAAGAGCAGCCGACGATCGACTTCGCCTACGCGTGTGTCGTGGCGATCGAAGACATCAAGGAAGGTGAGCCGTTCACCGAGAAGAACGTGTGGGTGAAGCGGCCGGGCACCGGGGAGATCAAGGCGGTGCACTTCAACGAGCTGCTCGGGAAGAACTGCCGGGCGAACGTGAA
>JALHOS010000515.1 GCA_022842905.1 Myxococcaceae bacterium
ACCCGGCGCGCGCGCGGACGTCGCTGTGAGCGCCGGCCAGCCGCCGTCGAGCTGACTGAGAATGAGAAGCGCAAGCGGGATCGTCATGCGCGCCGCCGATACAGGATTCATGCCTGGCTCGGTCGCTTCGAGGCCGCCGCGCACCGAGGGCGTCCGTTGTGCAGGCTCGGGCACGGGTGTGCAGGGAATTGCTCACGGGGCGTTCATTCGCGTGGGTTCAATGCTCGTCGCTCATGCCTGTCGTGTGGCGACGATCGTGCAGCCGCCTGATTGACGTGATCGCTCAGCGCTGGGCCGACTTCAGAGACTTCGGCCGCAGCGGGGCAGGGCGGCTGTGCTACGCGCGCGCCAATGAGACTCCGACTCGTCGCGTTGGCGCTGCTCGCCGCCGGCTGCGCGCACCGCAAGCCCCTTCCCAAAGAGCTGCCGATGACCCTCACGCTCGAGCCCTACCGTGAAGGCCTGAAGACCATGCGCGTGGGCCTGGCGTCCAAGGCCTACACGTTTCTCTTCGACACCGGCGCCGGGGTGACCGTCATCTCCCGCGAAGTCGCCAAGGCCATCGGCTGCGAGCCGTGGGGCTCCATCGTCGGGCAGCGCATGCACGGCGAGCAGGTCGAGCTCAAGCGCTGCGATCGCGTCGTCGCCGGCATCGACACGTACATGCGCGAGCTCCCCGAAGTCGGCGTGCTCGACGTGATGAGCTTCTTGCCTGCCGACTGGCCCAAGGTGGACGGCGTCGTCGCGCTGTCCGCCATCGCCCCCAAGACCGCCACGCTCGACTGGCGCGCGGACAAGGTCGTGCTCGAGACCGCGGACACGTTGTCGCAGCGCGCGGCCAAGGCGATCGTCCCGATGCGGGTGGCGCGGTCCGGCTCCGGCGTGGGCGTCGACGTCTTCGTCGCGGTGACCGGGAAGAAGGGGCCGCTGTGGTTCCTGGTGGACTCGGCGTCGACTGGGCCCGTGCTGCTCGCCAAACACGCCGCCGAGGTGCTCGGCCTGAGCGCCCCGGAAGGCGACGTGACGTTGGCGTTCTCCCAGGGCGTGGCCGTCACGCTGAAGGCCGCCGTCGACGAGAAGCTCATCTACGACGGCGTGCTCGGCGTGAGCGCGCTGGAGAAGGTGACGCTGTCCTTCGACTTCAAGGCCCAGAACGCCTGGGTCGACGTGCCGTAACCGGCGGCCCGGGGCCGTGAGGGCCGTTCAGCGCTGCGCCGTCGGCTCCGCAGGCGCGGGGGCCGGCTTGCTCGGCGGGAGGCTCGCGAGGAACTTGCCCACCTGCTCGTTGTATTCGGCGGGGCAGTCCATTTGCACCGTGTGGCCGCAGCGCGGCAGGCCGACCAGCTGGCTGCCCTTGATGCGCTCGTGGCCCTTCTGGAACACGTCTCGGGCGAAGCCGCCGTGCAGGAACGGGTTGGGAATGAGGCGATCGTCCTCGCCGAAGACGATCAACGTCGGCGCGGTGATGTCCTTCTGCTGTTCACGCACGAAGTCGTTCTTCGTCAGCCCGTCGACCACGCGCACCTGGGCGTACGCGTACGCGTCGAACTCGTCGGCCTTCGCCATGCGCACGCGCTCTTCGACCAGCCAGTTGAGCTCGTCTCGCCAGCGCCGGAAGTTGCCGCTGCGCACGCTGCCCCAGATCGCGTACTCCGGCGCGGACTTCACGAACGTCGACGAGAAGACGTTGATGAACCACTGCTGCTCGCGTGGGTTGAACTGCTCCATGCCCGCAGGCGACGTCAGCACCAGCGCGTCGACCCGCTCGGGGTGGCGAATGGCGAAGGCCATGCTGGTCTGACCGCCCATGCTGTGGCCCAGCAGCACCACCCGCGGCAGCTTCAGCTCGTCGAGCAGCGCGAGCAGCACGTCGCTGAACGACTCGGTGGTGTACGGGAAGCTCGCCGGCTTGTCCGACTTGCCGAAGCCAGGCAGGTCCACGGCCAGCACGCGGAAGCCCTGCGCGGCGAACGTGTCGAGCTGGTAGCGCCAGAACTTGAGGTGGCTGCCCAGCCCGTGCACGAACAGCAACGTCCGCGTGCCCGCCGGGTTCAGCTCGACGTAGCGCACCGTCAGCGGCTGCTTCTGGTCGAACGTCGCCGCGCGCTGCACGGTGAAGGACCTCTGCGGCCACGCTTTGCCGTCCAGGCCTTCGTACGGCAACTCCGCGAACTGGAGCGCGGGCAGCGCCGAATAGCTGCGAACACAGCTCAACCCAACCATGGCGACCAGCAGGAAGAAGAGTGAGCGCATGGCTTAGAACCCGTACCAGGTGAAGGTGGTGAAGGCCGCCCAGGGGTTCGCGGCGACGCGTGGGTTGCCGTCGTAGAAGCTGCCCTTGAACATGTACCCGCCGTGCAGGCCGACGGTCATGAGGTAGCGAATGTGCCACTTCACCTCGGCGTTCACCTCGAGCCCCATGAAGCGGCCCGGCGTCACCCCGGCGGTCTCTCCAGGCGGGTCCACGTTCGACATGGCGGCGCCGGCGGCGAGCTTGAGGTTGAGCTTGTGCGGAACGACGTCCCAGGAGCCCGAGAGGATGCCCGCCGTCACGCCGTAGCCTTGGTTGGAGATGTCGGTGACCGCGCCGGTGTAGTTGCTCACCGTCTGCGTCATGGGGAAGAGCAGCATCATCTTGTGGTTGAACCAGACCGCGCCGGGCAGACCGTACTGGTTCATCGTGAAGGCGCCGGTGTAGCGCCCGTCGCCCAGGTTCTCGTCGCCGGTCGTGTACAGGCCTTCGAGCGACACGACGTCATTCGTCGTGCGACCCCAGTTGTACACCGCCTCCGCGTTGAGCCCGAGCCCAAGGATGTCAATGATTGAGTTCAGTCGAGACGTGGGGTTCCCGGTCACGTACCGCCCTGCGTTCACCATGGCAAAGCCCGACGCCGCGAACGGGCCGGTGTTGAAGCTCAGGTTGTGCTGGAAGTTGAAGCCGAACCACGCCACGCCGCCGAACGCGTTGTCGATGTTGAAGCGCGCCGCGCCGGTGTACGCGGGCAGCGGCAGCGAGCTGGGACCGGGCACGACGAGGCCGTTGAAGAGATCGCCGGTGCCCTTGGTGTCGTCCCGCAGGTACCAGGCAGACAGGCCCAGCAGCGTGCCGGGCAACAACTCGTACGAGTAGTCCGCCGTCGCCAGGAACGCGAACTTGAGCCGGCTGTCCGCCATGGCGCGATCCGGCTGGCCGGAGAAGAGTGGCAGGAATTGGACTTTCCCCAGCCCCTTCCAGCCGAAGTACGCGGACAAGCCCACCGCGTCGCTGGCCAGGTACATGAGCTTGTAGCCGGTCTTGACCAGGTCGTTCACCGGTGTCCGCGTGGGGTCGAACACCGAGTCGTAGACGGACTGCGCGCCGATGAAGATGCCGAGCTGCGCTGGGTTTCGCGTCGGGTACAGCGCGACGTTCAGGTTCTTCGTCTGCAGGTTGACCTGATCGACGTTGAAGGCGCCGCCTTCGTTCTGCTGCGTCACGTTGGAGCCACGGCCCCACATGAAGTCGATCTCGAACTGCGCGCGGAGCACGGCGTAGTTGTCGACGAACAGCGGCGCGTACTCGATGACGGGGATCCACCGCGTCTCGACGAAGTACGACGGCTTGTCCGCGGAGATGAGCGTCGTGCTCCCGCCCGACATGCCGATGGGGCCCAGGGACACGCCGCGCAGGCCGATCGGATCGGCGACCTGGTTGGTCAGCGTGCCGCGGGCGAAGAAGTAGCTGATGAGCCTGAACTCCGAGAGCGGCGCGTCCTTGCTGCGATCGCGGCGGTCCTTCCAGTCGGTCAGCGGGTCGACCGGCGCCATGGGGCCGGTGCCCGCAAGCGCGGCGGCGGCGTACAGGAAGAGGGCGACCAACGGTCCGCGGGAAGGTGAGCGCATGGGAGTCGAGGCGGCGGCGAGGGGGAAGAAGAAGAACGGCTGGCCACGAGCGCGCGTGACCAGCCGTGTTCAGCCTTTGACGCGACGTGCTTACTGCACGGCGTACGTCTGCACCGCGTTGCCGGGCAGCGCGTAGGGCGCGGGCACGCCAGCCGGCTGCAGCATGACGCCCGTCGTGCCGGGCACGCCGTTGCTGCAGCGGTTGTTGGTCGCCTGCATGTTCAGGAACAGCTCCATCTTCACGTGGCTGCCGCCGTCGACGATCGAGCCACGGCCCTGCTGCGAGTAGCCGTTGTACGCCAGGTCGAGGTCGAAGCAGGTGCCGTTGCCCTGCACGTTGGTGATGGAGACCGACGTGGTGTTGATGGTCGGCAGGGTCATGTTCACCATCGAGCGGTCACACATGCCGGTGAGGCCGATCGTGCTGCCGCCGTCCGGGTTGGTCAGCATGCCGCCGTCCAGGGCCTTGATCGTGCCCGTCTTCGTGGTCACGCCGAACGCCAGCGTCGCGCCGCCCGTCGCTGCGATGCGGGTCTCGTTGTAGCACTGCGAGGCCGCGCCGAAGTTCGAGCCTTCGTAGTAGCCGTTCGGGAACGCCGGAATGTCGGCGCCGGCCATCACCAGCGTCTTGCCGGTGAGGAACGTCTGGATCTTCGCGACCGTGTCGAAGTTGTTGGTCGCGCCGCCCGTGCCAGCGGTGCCGCCCGTGCCAGCGGTGCCGCCCGTGCCCGCCGTGCCGCCCGTGCCCGCCGTGCCACCGGTGCCCGCCGACCCGCCCGTGCCCGCCGTGCCGCCGTCCATGTTCGCCGGCATGTCACCGCAGCCGACCGAAACCACAAACACAACCAACGCGCTCATCAGTG
>JALHOS010000516.1 GCA_022842905.1 Myxococcaceae bacterium
ACCGCGCCGCCCTCGACGCGCTGGAGCGAGACGAGTCGCCCGCCGCGTCCGTCTACCGTGCGCGAGCGCTGCGCGGCGCGGCCGATGTCTACGCGCTGGAGTTGGGTGACGCCCGCCGCGCCGTCGACGTGTACCGGGAGCTCATTCGTCGCTGTCCCGAGGCGCCGGACACCCTCGAGGGGCGGGTTCGGCTGGCCTCGCTGCTCCACCACCGCCTCAGGGACACCCGCGGGGCGATCGCCGAGCTGACCGAAGCCTTGGCCCGCAACCCGCCGCAGAGCGCGGAGCTCGCCTACGAGGTGGCCACGCTCTACTTCGAACTCCAGGACTACTCGCAGGCCGAGCTCGAGGCCGCCAAGGTCGTGCAGAAGTACGAAGCGTCGGCCTTCGTGGACGACGCGCTCTACCTGCGTGGGCAAGCGCTCGCGCTGCTCGACGGTCGCCGCCCCGACGCCGAGCGGGTCTTCCTGGAGCTGGCTGACCGCTTCCCCGACTCGTCGCTGCGGCCGCACGCGCTCACCGAGCTGGGTCGGCTCCTCGAAGAGCAAGGTCACGCCGAGCGCGCCATCGAGGCGTGGGTGCAGGCCCTCGCGCAGCACCCCAGCCCGGGCATGCTCCAGGCGAACATCACTCGGGTCCGCAAGCGGCTGCACGCGACGACGCCCACCAACGTCGGCGACGCGGTGTCGGCCTTCGACTGGAACGTGCCCGGCGCGTTGCCGCAGAAGCTCCCGCCGCCCGCGAAGACGTCGGCCGAAGCCGTCGGAGGCACCAAGGAAGAAGCCGAAGAAGAGGCGCGCCAGCCACCGGAGGCCGCGCCGTCGCCGCCACCACCCAGCGCACCCGCGGAGGTCCAACCCTGATGTCGCTCGTCCGTCGGCCGGTCCCCATCGCGCTCACCATCGCCGGGTCGGATCCGTCCGGCGGGGCGGGGCTCCAGGCGGATCTGAAGACGTTTCACCAGCACCGCGTGTACGGCATGGCCGTCGTGTCGTTGCTGACGGTGCAGTCCACGCGCGCGGTGCGCCAGGTGCAGCTGGTCGACCCCGCGCTGCTCGACGCGCAGCTGACCGAAGTGCTGGCCGACGTGCCGCCGGGTGCCATCAAGACCGGGGCGCTCGGCTCGGCCGCGGCGATCGACGTCGTGGCCACGCGGCTGGCCGGAAGCCAGGTGCCGCTCGTGGTGGACCCCGTCATGGTCAGCAAACACGGCCACGCGCTGCTCGAGAGCTCGGCGCAGCGCGTGCTGGTCGAGCGGCTGTTTTCCCTCGCGGCGTTGGTGACGCCCAACGCACATGAAGCCGCCGCGCTGCTCGGGGTCCCCGTTCAGTCGCTCGCTCAGGCCAGGGACGCGGCGCGGCGGCTGGGCGATCGCGGACCTGCGGCCGTGCTCGTCAAGGGCGGCCACCTCGAAGGCCCGGCGATCGACGTGCTGTGGCACGCGGGGCAGCTCCACGAGTTACCCGGCGACCGGCTCGACACGCCGCACACCCACGGCACCGGTTGCACGTTGTCCGCCGCCATCACCGCGCGGCTGGCGCAGGGGCTGTCCCTGCCGACGGCCGTCGAAGGCGCCAAGGCCTGGCTCAGCCGCGCGCTGCGCACGCCCCCCGCCGTGGGGCTCGGTGTCGGGCCCGTGGACCACTTGGCGGAGCTCGAGCTGAGCGCGCCTGACGTGAAGGTGAACTCGTGAGCCCGCTGCCTGAGAGTCCCCTGCCGCGCTTCTACGCGCGCGCGTTCTTCATCGCCGCGGCGGCCGGGCTGGCCGTGTTGCTCTGGCAGGTACTCTCGCCGTTCAGCGCTCCGCTGCTGTGGGCGTCGCTGCTGGCGTTCATGGCCGTGCCGCTCCAGCAGCGCCTGCTCGCGCGGTGGAAGCGGCCGAACCTGGCCGCGGGCGTGGTGACCGCGCTGGTGGCGCTCGTCATCGCTGGGCCGGTCTCCGTGTTCGCCGTGGCGTTCTTTCGTCAGGCGTCGGACTTGTACGCGCGGTTCCAGGCCGAAGCGCACGATCGCAAGCTGCCGGCGCTGCAGCTGGTGCTCGAGTGGGGGCCGATTCAGCGGCTCGTCGCGCTGCTCGGCGAGTTCACGTCGCTGTCGAAGGAGCAGCTGCTCGCGCACGCGGCGGACGCGGCGCAGGCGGCCTTGCAGCAGCTGGCGTCGCTCGGCGGCTCCGTCGTCCTGGGCGCCTTCTCGGTGGTGTCCAAGTTCCTGCTGACGGTGTTCCTGCTCTTCTTCTTCGTGCGCGACGGGCAGCGCATGCTCTCACTCGCGGTGCGCCTGGTCCCCATGCCGACGCAGCGCAAGGAACGGCTCCTCGCGGAGATGGGCGGCGTCACCAAGGCCGTGGTGCTCGGCACGTTGGTGACGGCCGCGGTCCAGGGAACGCTGCTGGGCGTTGGTTTCGCGATCGCCGGGCTGCCGTCGCCCTTGGTGTTCGGCGCCGTGGGAGCGTTGGCGTCGCTCGTGCCCGTCGTCGGCACGACGCTGGTGTGGGCCCCGGCGGCGCTGAGCTTGCTCGCGGCCGGGCAGCTCGGGTGGGCGGCGTTCCTGTTGGTGTGGAGCGTGGTGCTCGTCGCTGGGTCCGACAACGTGGTGCGGCCGCTGATCATCTCCGGGCGCTCGAGCGCGTCGACGCTGTTGGTCTTCATCGGCGTGCTCGGCGGCGTCGGCGCGTTCGGCTTCGCGGGGCTCTTCGTCGGGCCGCTGCTGCTGAGCCTGGTCGGCGCGCTGCTCCGCTTCATCGACGAGAGCCGCGTGGCGCGGACGCAGGAGAGCTTGGCCGGCCTGCCGAAGGTCGGCTGAGCCAGCGCCGTGCAGCAGGCGGCGCGCGAAGGCCCTTTGGGTTGGCCCAAGGACGCGCTTCTTCGCAGCCCAAGGCTCGAGCCTCATGTGAAGTCGACCCAGTCACGCGGCGCGGAGTGGACGAGGTCGGCTTATCGGCTGCGTCGTCACGCCGACGCGCTCGGTCAACGCGCGGTATCACTCGTTGGTCTGCGCGGTGAGCCGGCAAGCGCCCGCGCGCTCCCTCGCCCGCCACGCTGCGCGGCGCGGGTTAGCGCAGGTCGATCGACTGCGTCGTCCCGCCGACCCGCTCGGTCAGCGCGCGGTACCACTCGGTGGTCTGTGCGGTGCGGCCGGCCAGCGTCCGCGTGCCCCAGATGACACTCAGCGTGCGCGTGCTGCCGCTCGACGTCTTCGTGCGCTGGGCGTCCTTCACCGCGTTGGCGCAGGGGCCTTGGGCGTCGAACAGACAGAGCAAGCCGCCGAGGTCGATCGACTGGCCCGACGCGTTGAACACGTACGACGCGCTTGCCGCGGCCACGCCGACTCGAAACGGCGGCGCCGCGCGGTCCAAGTCCACGACGGAGATGGGAAGGCCGCTGTGCAGCGACACCGCGTTGCAGACGTCGACCGCCGCGTTGATGCTGCCGAGCTTGCCTTCACCTTGGGCGCGCAGCAGGTACTCGGATGCGGGCTTGCCTCGACCGGTCGGCTTGTAGCCGCCGTGCCGCAGCAGCGCGCGCACCGCCTCGCGCACCCCGTCGTCGGAGCGCAGCGGAGCCTGGAAGGCCAGCGTGAGCTGCTCGATCAGCCACGGCGGACTGGGCAGCTCCCCGAGCGAAGCGGGCCACGTCGTGACGAAGGCCTGCGCGTCGAGCAGCGGGTGCGGCTCGACGGTCAGCGTGCCGAGCGTCACGGGTTCGGCGTGGCGATGTGGCACCAGCTCGGCATCGTCGAAGGCATGCCCGCGTCCTGCCACGTCGAGTAGCGCGGCTGCGTCGCGTAGGGGTGGTCCATCATGAACTGGTAGAGGCCCACGTACTTGGTGCCGCCGTCGCCCGGGTACTGTACCGGCGGCTCGCCGTGGCCCGCGTCGTGGGTGCAGCTGACGACGAAGTGCCCGCCGTCGATCAGCCCCGCGCGCAGCTTGAGCGAGGCGTCCTGGAAGTCGACGGCGATGAGGTTGTCCGACGGGCCACCCCACAGCACGACGGCGGGGGCCTTGTTCCGGGTTCCGGTGAAGCGCATCTGCCACAGGCCGAAGCTCGTATCGCCGCCGAGCCCGCCGGACATGACCAGCCAGCTCGCCACGCGCTCCGCCTGCGGCATGCTCATGAGCGTCGACAGCCACAGCGCGCCGGCGCTGACGCCCATGAGGCTGATCCGCCGCTGGTCGATGTTGAACTGCTGGCTGGTGCAGGTGAGCAGGTCGTCGAAGAAGACCAAGTCGCGGTTGACGCGCATGGCGTCCGGGAGCGGGCTGGCCTGCTGCACGAACGGCCAGTCGAAGCGCAGCGTCGTCTGCGCGTTCTTCATGTCCGGGTGGCTGTCCGGCGCGACGGCGATGAAGTCCATTTGCTCGCTGGCGACCGAGTAGTCGCCCTTGTCGGTGATGGAGTTCGCCGACGCGCCGAGCCAGTGGTACCCAACCACGAGCGGGTACGCGCGGCTGGGGTTGTAGGTGCGCGGAACGGTCAAGTAGTAGGTGCGGCGCGTCGTCGCGTCGAAGCTCGGGAAGTTGGACACGATGTACTTCGTGCCGCCGTCCTGCTCGATGCGCTGCACGGTGATGCCCGCGTCCGTCGTCTGCGTGGACGGCCCGGACAGCGGAATGACCGGACACGTGCCTCGCGAGTACGCCGCGTACGGGGGAGGCGTGCCGAGCGTCGTCCCCGCTCCGCCGAGGCCGCCGCTGCCTGCCGTGCCGCCAGCGCCTGCGGTGCCACCCGCGCCCGCCGAGC
>JALHOS010000517.1 GCA_022842905.1 Myxococcaceae bacterium
CCACGCTCAAATCCAGCGGCTCCGAGAACCTCGCCCGGACGACGACACACCCGTCCATGGCGACTTCTCGCAGCCTCGCCGCCAGCGCGAAGTGCGTCGGGTCCACGAGCGCCGCCGCCACGAGCCAAGCCATGTGCGGCGCCCTGGGCCGCAGCCAACGGGAATGCTGGACGCCGGGTGCGATGAACAACTTGCCCGACGGCGGCGCGCGAACCTCTTGTCCGCCCCCGCGGGCGTTCGCGCTTTGTTCCTCTTCTCCGCCCCATCAGACCATCTCGACAACGTTGACCTCGCTCATTGAGTCCCTAGCGCGCAGCTGAAACGCTCACCGGGTGAACCGATGGTTGGTGGTCGTTGTGGTCGTGCTCATTGGCTGCAGCGCTCAGATGCCCACGGACCCCTGCAAAGGGGTGACGTGCGGTGACGGGCGATGCGTGCCGGTCGATGGTAGTCCCGCGTGCCTCTGCGCGAGCGGATTCTCCGCCCAGGGCCTCACATGCGTCGCGATTCCCCGGGAGGATCCCTGCGCGTCGAACCCATGCGCGAGCCTGTCGAACTCGCTGTGCCAGGTGCGCTCAGGCAGTGTGAGCTGCGTCTGCCCGAGCACGCGGGTCGAGGTGAACGGCTCGTGCGTGGTGCGCACAGCGTGTCTGCCAAACCCCTGCACGCAACCCCGGCGGACCACCTGCGAGGTCGTGGGCGCGGCCGCCAACTGCCGTTGCGACCCGGGCTACGCGCCCGAGAGTGATGGCTGCGCGGCGGTGCCCGTGTGGAACTGCGCCGCCCAGCACGTCGACGGCGATTCCGCCGAGCCCGACGAGTGCCCAGTGCTGGCGAAGCCGCTCCCCATCGACTCCGACGAGGCACGAACGATCTTGCCCGCGGGCGACCACGACTGGCTCGAGCTCCGAATCACGCCCCGCCACGCCTTCACCGTGACGGCCAACGCCACCTCGATTCCTCTGCTGTTGGAGGTGTTCGATCGCGCGGGCCTCACGCTGCTCGCCTCCGATAATCGCGGGCTGCTGCATGCTGAGGTCACCTTCGTGGCGCCCGCCGGTCAGCACGTGATGGTGCGGGTGCGGAGCGTTCGGGGCAGCGCGTTCGGCAACTACCAGGTGCGCTACCGCGAGGTCGGCATCGACGACTACGTCAACACCACCGCCGACGCGATCACGCTGGTGGCCGGCGCCGCGGCGTTCGCGGGCTCGGTTCAGTACGCGGGCGATGTCGACGTGGTATGGCTCGAGACGCCGCGCCTCACAGCCATGCGCCTGTCGTTCCTCGAGGGTGGCTCTCCCGATGTGCAGCTTGAGGTGGCGCGCGTCGATGGTGGGACTCGGGTGCTCAACCCGGGCGAATCGATCGTGGTGACGACCCCGACCACGGAGCGGCTCTCGCTGACCGCTCGCGGCCGCACTTCGCGCTCACGGGGCGATTACCAGCTCAATCTGAAGTCGCTCGGGCCCGACGATCACTCCGACGAGCCGGTGTTCGGCACACCGCTGGCGAGCGACAACGTACCCGTCTCAGGAACGATGGATCGTGCGAACGACATCGACAGCTTCAGGGTCGAACAACTCGTGGGGCGCATCTACCGCGCGCGGTGGCCAGCCCCGCGCAGCACGTGGCCGTGGCTGTACGTCTCGGTGCTGCTCCCCGGCGGCGCAGAGAGTTACAACAGCCACGGCGCGACGGGCTTGGTGTGGCAGGCCGATCAGTCACTGCCCGCGACGGTGCGAATGTCGAACGCGTATTCGATCGCGGTCGAAGACCTCGGATTCGACGACCACAGCGACACGGTGACGGCCGCGACGCCCGTCACCGTGAACATGCCGGTTGCCGGCCGGCTGGAGCTCCTGACCGACGTCGACACCTTCGCGTTCACCGGTGTGGCGAATCACGTCTTCCAGGTCTCCGCCGCGCCGACCACCACGGGCATTGGAACTCCGAGCTTGCGGGTGCGGCTGCTCGACTCGGTAGGCACCGTGCTTAGCGAAGAAGCCAGGGTGGCGGGCGCGCTGAGCATCGCGAACGGCACCTACAACGCCCAGGTGCTGCAACAGAGCTACTTCGCGCTCAACGATCTGCAGCGGTACACAGTGACGGTGCGCGACCTAGGCGCCGAAGATCATGGAGACACCGCCGCGAGCGGAACGCCCCTGCCCCTGGGAACGTCAGTGAGCGCCGTCGTGGGCTACCTGCATGACGTGGACGTCTTCACCTTCAGCGCAGTGGCGGGGCAAATCTATGCGGTGTCGCTCACCAACTCTTCGGTCCGCGTCGAGATTCGGGACGCGTCGAACAGGCTCGTGACTTCGAGCCGCTCAAGCGTCACCTCCTTCCTCGCCAGCTCGAGCGGTACTTTCTCCATCGCGGCGAGCGGCGACTATTCGAGCAACACGCTGGCCTACACGGTGGCGGTGACCGATCGCGGCGTCGACGATCACGCCAACACCGTCACGGGGGCGACGGCGTTGGCGCTTGGCAGCTCGCTCTCGGGCGACATTCAGTACCAAGACGATCTCGACGTGTTCTCGGTGACCCCAGTAGCCGGGCATCACCACCGCGCGAAGTGTACCGGGACCACCGAACCCTGCGTCGTGGTGGTGCTCGACGCGGTGGGCACGCTGCTCAATGCCGCCTACGGCAACGGCACCACCTCGTTCCAGACGCCCGTAGGTGCGACCGCGGTCTTCGTGAGGGTCTCCTCGACCAGTGAAAGCGCGCGGTACTCGATCCTCACGGTCGATCTCGGCGCAGACGACTTCGGAGACACCAAGGCTGACGGGGCCTCGCTCGTGGTCGACGCGGCTGCGACGAGCGGAGTGTTGGGGATCGCCACCGACGTCGACGCCTTCCTCATCAGCGCGAATGCGGGCGACATCATCAACGTGAGCTGCACGGCGGTCACGGGCTCGCCCTGCTCGATCAAAATCTTCAACCCGCAGGGTGGCGAGATCGTGAGCTCGCCCTCGTACGCGTCGCGATCCACTGGCTTCCTCGCCGCCACTGCGGGTGTCTATCTGCTGGAGTTGCGAGACATCACCTCCGCGACGACCGCGGCCACGTACCGGGTGCGGGCGGTTAGAACCAGCGACGACTTCACCGCCCCGACCCCGCTCTCCCGGGGAACGCGGATCAATGGCTCTATCAACTACGTGGGCGATACCGACGTCTTCAGCTTCGCGGCCACCCAGGGCATGGCGGTGACGCTGAACATCTCGGCGGGAGGCCGGCTCCGGGTGACGTCACCGACCGGGCGATTGGAAGCGCTCGTTTACAGCAACTTCGCCGAGACGTTCTCGCCGACGGAAACGGGACCCTATCTTCTGACCGTCGTGCCCAGTGCGTCCTACAACGAGGTGACAGCCTACACGCTCTCGGTGCAATGAGCGGAGAGCAGGAGCAAGGCGCGAACGCCCGCGGGAGGACTGGAGCCGAGTGTGCATCTGATCGTGAGCACCAGCTAGCGTGATCGAACCGGCTCGTGCCCAGCAAGCTGAGCGCGTTGGCGGGGCAGATCCGCGCGGGGCTCGACACGCTCGACTGGGACGGACGCCAGCAGGTGATTCGTTCCTTGGATGCCCGCGCAGAGCTCGACGACGGCGGAGCCCCCCTCGTCTACCGAATCCCGGGTCCACGCCCGCCCCTCGGCGAACGGCTTCTCGATCTGCGACGGCGGCGCGAACGCCGTGCCCCATCGCGCCGGCCCCGAAGGAAGTCCCCACTCCCCTCAAAGCAGCGGCAGCTGAGGCCCCACCCGCGGCAAGGGCGGCTTTTCCGGCGTCGACGCGTGCAGCACCGCCGCGGCGGCGCAGCCCGACAGGTACGCCGCCTCGACGGAATCGCCCAAACACCAGTCACCGCACACGGCGAGCAGCGACTCGGCGACGAAGGCGCAGGGCTCTCCCAGCGGCCGCTGGGCCCGCGCGTACCGCCAGCGGTGCACCTCCGACGACTGAAGCGCCACCCGCTTGGCCCCGGTCGCCGTGAAGAACGCGTCGACCAGCACCTCGCTCTGCTCGTCCAGCGAGCCGTCCTCCGTGCGCGCCGCGTGCGCCGCGGAGCCGTACAGCGTCCAGCACTCGGACGGCGGGCGCTCGGGCTTGCTCGCCTCGCGGACGAAGCGCGCCAGCGGGCCGACGGAGATGAGCCCGTCGTCCACGCTCAAATCCAGCGGCTCCGAGAACCTCGCCCGGACGACGACACACCCGTCCATGGCGACTTCTCGCAGCCTCGCCGCCAGCGCGAAGTGCGTCGGGTCCACGAGCGCCGCCGCCTGCGGTGCGGGGCACGCGACGACCACCGCGTCGAACACGCCCAACGACACGTGCGCTTCGTCGTACAGGCGCCACCGCCCGCCCTCTCGCACCAGCGCGTCGACGCGCACGCCGAAGCGCACGTCGACATCGCGCAGCAGCCGATCAACGAGCGCGCTCATGCGTGGCACCGCGAGGATCTGCGCAGGCGGCGCGCTCCCGCCCAGCTCGCCGTGCCGCTTGGGCTTCCACTCGGCCAGCAGCTTCTCGTACCAGAGGCTCCGCGCGAGCCGCGCGAAGCGCCAGTCGGAGACGGTGAAGCTCGGCGCGCCGTAGTCGAACGGGCCGTCCTTGCGGCTCGACAGACGCCCGCCGGGGCCGCGGCCCTTGTCGAACGCGACGACCGAGTGGCCCGCGTCCTGGAGCGCCCGCGCGGCTGCGCAGCCCGCCACGCCCGCGCCGACGACGGCCACCAC
>JALHOS010000518.1 GCA_022842905.1 Myxococcaceae bacterium
GAGCAGCCCGCAGCCTTCGGCGACCGGCTCGTCTTCGACCCGCGCAGACGTCACGGGCCGCCCGACCACCGCCGCCGCCGCGCGCAGCAGCGTCGCCTTCCCCGCTCCGGCAGGCCCGCTCACCAAGATCGCCCCACCGCGTTGAATGCAGGCCTCGACGACGTCGCGCAGCCGCACGGTCGCGGGGTCGTGCCACTGCGGCTCGTCCGGAGGCGAAGCCGAGTCCATGAGCGCGCCCATGCACCGCTCGATGAGCCCGTGGGCGTCCACGCCGTCGTCCGGAGCGCAGGCCCAGCGTGTCGTGGCGCGCGGCCCCGCGGCCCGCTCGACTGCCGCGGCCAGACTCGCAAAGCCGCTGCTCGTCACCTCCGGGACCAGCGCGACCAGCACGTCCGGCGCGTACTCCGCCCAGCAGGCGGTGACCCCCAGCTTCGCGGCTTCGTCGACCACCCGGCGTGTCAGCGCCTGGCGCGCCGGCGCGTTGAGCGGCTGGAGCAGCACGAAGACCACGCCCACGCGCCGCTGGCCCCGAGCGCGCCCCAGCTCTTCTTCCAGGCGCGCCGTCAGCTCGTCTTCGCTGGCCAGCCGCAGCCGCCGCGGCTCCGGCGCCGTCCGCCCGAGCAGCACCAGCCGCGACTGGCCCAGCCGCACCTCGTCTCCCTGCTTGAGGCGAACCGGCGCTTCGATCTGCACGTCGTTCAGCGACGGCGGGGGCGCGCCGCGCAGCGGCTCGAGCCAGAGCGCCCCTTCCCGAGGCACCAGCGCCACGTGACGCTCCGCGCACGCGGGATCGCCCACGTCCAAGGTGACGCCGCGCCCACGCCCCACGATCGTCGCGCGGCTGCCCGACAGCTCGACCGGGAAGACCCGCGTCGGAGTCAGCGCGATGACGGTGAAGCGCGACATGCCAGGAGCCCTCGTGTCACCGGCCCGGCGCCCAGGTCAACACCGCGCGGGTGCCCGTCACCACGTCGACGGTGCTCGCCTTCGACGCGCCAGTGCGTGGATCGCGCAGCGACACCACCACGCGACCCGGCAGCAGCTCCAGCGGCGCGAGGGGCGCCGTTCCGACCCGCCGACCTCCGACGGACACTTCCACTCCCGGGTCCACCTGCAACACGAGCAGGCCGTGACCCGGCGACGGCACGGCCTGAGCCGCCGACCTCGGGCCGTCGTGGGCCACACCCGCGTCGACCGGCAGGACGGTGACGACCGGTCGGCCCGTCGACGAGCGCAGCCACAGCGCGCCCACGCCGACGGCGAGGAGCAACAGCGCCACGACAAGCCCCAGCCGCAGCGGCGAAGGCGACGGCGTCTCGGCCGGGCTGAGGGCGACGACGGAGGAAGCCCTGGGGCCCCCCACCGGAACGCCGGCCGGCAGCGCGTGGGGCTCGGTGACGACGCGCTCGACCGCGCCCGCCGCGCTCGACTGAGGCAGCGGCTCCGTCGTCAGGCGGACCGTGCCCACGGGCTCCGCGCCTTCCGACAGATCCGGGCGGGAACGCAGCTGCTGCTCGCCGAAGACGTTGACCAAGAACCCGTCGATCCCCTCGCCGCCCTCCGTCGCCTCGAGCCAGGCTCGCAGCGCGTCCGCGAAGGACAAGGCGCTCGACCAGCGCGCCCCGGCTTCCACCTCCGTGGCCCGGGACACCAAGTGGGCCAGCGGCGCAGGCAAGGTGAAGCCCGCGGTGAGCTCGCGCAGCACGACGCCGACGGCGTACACGTCACCGCGGCGATCCACGCGGGACCGCCCGGCGCGGGCCTCCGGCGGCAGGTACGCGATCTTCCCTTCCGTCGGCACCGGCGCCGCGGACACCGGCCGGGCCACGCCGAAGTCGAGCAGCTTGACCACGCCGTCGAAGCCGACGAGCACGTTCTCGGGGCTGATGTCGCCGTGAACGTAGCCGCCCGGCCGCCCGTGCTCGTCGGTCAGGCCGTGCACGGCCTCGAGCCCCTCGAGCAGCTGCACGACGATCTGCACGGCGACCGCCGGTGGCACCACGCGGCCGACCTGGGCCGCCGCGCGCTGGAGGGTGCCCAACGTCACGCCGTGCACGTACTCCTGGACGATGAAGAGCTCGTCCGCCTCTCGTTGCAGGCCGTGCACCCGCGCGACGTTCGGGTGCACCACCCGGCGGGCGAGCTCGGCTTCGGCGACGAAGCGGTCGACGAAGGACTGGTCCTTGGCCAGGTGGCGCAGCACCCGCTTGATGACCAGCGGCGTCGGGTGCGGCTCGTCGGCCAGGCAGGCCAGAAACACTTCGCCCATGCCGCCGGTCGCCAGCAGTCGCACCAGCCGATAGCGCCCCAGTCGTACCGCGGCCATTGTCGTCCGCGCTGCGCCTTACTCGGTTTTCGAAGGCCGCGCCGCGATTCACCCGCCGCCGGGAGGTCCCAGCCGCTCCGCGACCTGGCTGAGCGTGCTCGCTTCGAAGGACCCGGCCAGCCACGAGAAGAGCTCCGCCAGACGCCGGCGCTTCTCGGCGAAGGGCACCAGCAGATCGCGCTGCTGACGGGCCAGCGCTGCGGGGACGCCGTCGGTCACGTCCACGAAGTCGATCGCGTGGAGCTCGAAGTTGACGAAGGGCTCCGGCTCCAGCGAGCGCCGCGCCGCGTTCACGAGCCGCCACGGTGCGCTCGTCGCGAAGGTGCCGATGAACGGGACACGCAGCGTCGGCGTGACGGTGACCGGCAGCTCCCACAGCGGCGCGTCACCCCGGCGGTACGGCGCGTCGAGGGCCGGGCGGTAGGGCACCCGCGGGGCGCCGAGGACCCGCGGCGTGTCGAGGATCGCCCGCGACGGTCGCCCGACGGCGGCCAGCGCCCCCATGACCGCAGCCTTGGCGACGTAATAGGGCGCCGCCGGGTACGTCGACGAGTCGTAGCGGTAGCCCAACCTCGCGACGGTCTGGAGCAGCGCCGCCGACAGCGTGTAGCCCGGCGCGCGAAAGCCCTTCGGCGCCGCGCCGAGCTCGGCGATGACGCCGTGCGCCCGAGTGAGGTCGGCGGCGATCTGCTGCGCGGGCCACCGCGACAGCTCGTACGCGTGCGAGAACGAGTGGCTGGCCAGCTCGACGTTGCCCTTGGCCGCGGCCTTGAGCGCGCTGCTCAGCCCCAGGTCCGCCACGTCCTGGCCGATGACGAACAGCGTGACCGGCGCCCCTGCGTCCGCGCACAGCTCGAGCAGCCGCGGCAGGGCGACACGCCAGACGAGTGAGCGCGCCGGCTCGTCGAGCACGCTCTCAGGAAGGCCCTGGATTCGGCAGTAGTGCCCCAGCGAGTCGAGATCGACGGAGATGGCGGAGAGCCGGCTCACTGGCCGCGGACGCGAATGACGTACACCAGCTTGGCGACGTTCTTGAGCACGTTGGGCACGCGCCGAAACAGGTGAATCGACGGCTGCCGCTTCTCTTGAAGCTGAATGGGGATCTCGAACACCGACAGCCGCTCCCGCCAGGCGCGCACCACGAACTCGCTGGCGAACACGTCCATGTCCACGACGCAGCGGTCGATCACCGACTTGAGCCGCTCGCGCCGAAACGCCTTGAGGCCGTGGGTGTCGGTGCCTTGGAAGCCGAGCGTCACGCGGAGCAGGCCGTTGTGCACCCGGGTCGCGGCTCTCCGGACCAACGGCCGCTGGTCCGACGCGCCCTTGGCGGCCTTGGACCCGACGATCAGATCGGCCTCGCCCAAGAGCAGCCGGGGCACCGCCTGGTCGTAGAAGACCATGTCGCACAGATCGATCTCGTCACAGACGACGACCTCGCCGCGCGCCAGCTGAATGCCGGCCTTGAGCGCCGCGCCGTAGTTGGGCGTCTCGCTGTGAAACCAGCGCAACCGCTTGCTGCCGGCGCACAGCTCTTCGAGGATCTTCGGGGTCGCGTCGCGGCTCCCGTTCTCCGCGAAGATCACCTCGTAGTTCCAGCCGCGCTGGTCGAGGCCCGCCACCAGCTCGCGGGCCGCCGTCGGGAGGATCTGCTCTTCGTTGTAGACGGGGATGACGACGGACAGCTGGAGCGCCTCTGCCATACGAGCGGCGGGCACCTAACACGGACATTTGCGACCGTCACCAGCGAGAAGTGCTGTAACGTGCGCCCGCCGATTTGCCCGCCAACGATCTCGGTTCAGGCAGTGAACGCTCGCCTCTGGCGAACGCCGGTGTCCTGAACGCACTCCAAGGACGCTCATGAAGGTCTCGTGCCCAAGCTGCGCCGCGACGCTCAACATCGACGACAAGAAGATCCCGGCGGGGGGCGCGCGCATCAAGTGCCCGAGTTGCCAGACCATCTTCCCCGTCAAGGCCGCACAAGCGATGCCGGCGCCCAAGCCCGTCGTGCCGCCTCCGGCCGCAGCGGTCCCGCTTCCCGGGGCGTCTTACGCGCCGCCCGGCGACGACTCCGACTGGGACGACGTGCCGACCCGGGCCATGCCGGTCGGCATGCTCCAGTCGATTCCCGGGGCCACGGCGGCCGCGGCTCCTCCGTCGAACATTCCCCCGCCGCGAGCCTCCGCGAGCGCCGCCGTGCCGCTGCCCGGCGCCAGCGCGCTCCCAAGCATGGTGCCCAACGACGAGTGGGGAGACGATCAGGCCACCCGCGTCGGAGAAGTCCCGCCCAGCATCGCCGCGCTCGCCAGCAGCCCTTCGTCGACCGGCTTCGCCGCACCCCAGGGCGCCGTCCCGCTCCCCGGCACAACCGCCCCGAAGCGCCCCGACACCGCAGTGCCCCTGCCCGG
>JALHOS010000519.1 GCA_022842905.1 Myxococcaceae bacterium
CCCGTCGCGCAGCTCCCGGACTGGGTCGCCTTCCTCGACAAACACGACGCCGCGCTCGACGTGCGCAGCCTGTGGCTGGGGCGCTGGGCGGTCGCGCAGCTGTCCTTCGGCGACAAGCTGGGCCTGGCGCGCGCCAGAGACCGGGTGCTCAACCACCTCCAGCGCGGCCTCAACCTGGACCGCGACGTGCCCCGGCTCATGCGCGTCGCGGGCCAAGCCGCCGGCGGCCATGGGACGGAGCGCGCGCTGCGGGTCGCCTCGCAGCTCGAGAGCCTGCTCAAGGCCTTCGACGAGACGCCGCGCAAGCGATCGCCGATCGAAGCGCAGCCGTACTTGACGAAGGCCTACGTCAGCTTCGAGTTCGCCTGGGGCTTCGCGCGGCTGGGCCAGGGCGATCGCGCGCGGGCGCTGCGCGTGGCGGCGCTGGCGGCGCTCGAGCCGCACGTCAGCAATTCAGCGGACCCGACGCGCCCGGTGCACCAGTACCTCACCCGGGCGTACGCGGCCCGCATCGAGCAAGCGCTCGAGGGGGCGTCACCCGACACCCCGCTGCCGGCGGAGATCGGCGCGCTCCTGACGGGGCTGGAGTCGAACCTGCGCTACGCCGTGGACCGCCTGCGCGGGCTGTCGGTGGTGCTCGAGCCGCAGGAACGGCTCAACGCGATCGTCAACTACTGGCAGCAGGACCAGCGCCGCGGGGAAGAGCTCGCCGCGCTGCGCGGCCTGTCCGACGCCGCCGAGCTGGCCCGGGCGATCGACGCGCGCAAGCAGGCCGCCGCGGATCCGAAGCTGGGCGCCGAGGAGCGCGCGCGGCTGATCGACGGGCTGCTCGACTTCCTGCCGTCGCTGCCCGAGTCGGCGGCGCTCCCCCGGCTCCAGGAGCTGGTGGGCACCGCGGCGGACCTGCCTGCGCGGCAGCGGGTGCTCGTCATCGAAGACGCGATGAAGATCGCCGGGCACTTCGGGCGCACGCCGTTGGTCAAGCAGCTGGTGCTGACGTTCAGCGGGCTGTTGTCCGAGCTGGGGGCCGAGGGGGTGCTGGAGATCGGCGGGGCGCTGGCGGCGGGCATGCGCTCGCTGCGCCGGGTCGGCCTGCGCACCGAAGCGTCGGAGCTGCTCGCGCGGGCGTCGAGCGTGGTCCGCGGCACCGACGTGCCGAGCCTCATCACCCGGCTGTCCTTGGCGGCGGGCTTCGCGTCGCTGGGCAGCGCGCTGCAGGCGCAGCCGATCGTCGACGAAGCGCTGGCCCTGTTGTCCCGCGAGTCCGGCATCAAGTCCGAAGAGCGCATGCGGCTGACGCGCGCCGCGGCGCGGGCGATCGGCAGCGGCCCGGCGGACACCGCCCTGCCCTGGCTGGCGCGGCTGGCGCAACAGCTGCCGTGGATCACCGATCACTTCAGCACCAACTCCTACTTCTGCCTGTACCTGGTCGACTTCGCCGACGCGCTGATCCTGGGCCACGTGGGCGACGATCTGACGCTCAACGAGGCGACGCGGCACTTCCTGGAAGAAGACGAGTTCGTGGTGCGCCAGCGAGTCCACCGCGACGTGGGCGCGTGAAGCGGGCCGCCAGCGAGAATTCACTTCGCTTTGCGCGGCGCCGCCGCGTAGCGTCCGGTCCTGTCTTCCCATGACGCGGCCGTCCTCACCCCCCGACGCCTTGGACGCAGTCGGCGAGCTCACGCTCGAGCAGCTGCAGGCCGACGCGCAGGGGCTGCGCGAGCGCCTCAACCGCTTCCGAGTCAGCCTGGGCCGCCACTTCGTCGACAAGCAGCCGCTGGTCGATCTGATGACGGTGGCCGCCGTGGCGCAGGAGCCGCTGCTCTTGGTCGGCCCGCCGGGCACCGCCAAGAGTGACCTCGTCCTCAAGTTCAAAGACGCGCTGAGCTTGGGCAGCACCGACTACTTCGAATACCTGCTGACGCGCTTCACCGAGCCCAGCGAGGTGCTCGGGCCGATCGACATCAACGAGCTGCGCGAAGGGCGCTACGTGCGCCGCGAGCGCGGGAAGCTGCCGACGGCGCGGCTGGTGTTCCTCGACGAAATCTTCAAGGCGTCGAGCGCGATCCTCAACGCGCTGCTGACCGTCATCAACGAGCGCAAGTTCTACCAAGACGGCGTGCCGGTGCCGGTGCGGCTCAAGGTGCTGTTCGCCGCCACCAACGAGATCCCCGACGCGGCGGAGCTGCTCGCGCTCAAGGACCGCTTCTGCCTGAAGGCCGCCTGCCGCTCGGTGCAGGAGACCCACTTCGTCGAGCTCATCGACGCGGGGGTCGAATCGCAGACCAACCGCGACCTGAACTTGAAGCCCTGGGCCGAAGGCCAGGCGTCGCTCGAGGACCTGCTCAAGGCGCACCGCTACCTGTCGCTGCTCATGGCGCGCAAGGAGCCGAAGGACCGCGAGCTGTTCTTCCGCGACGAGGTCATGCGGGAGTTCCGGCGGGTGATCCGCACGCTGCAGCGCGAGGACGAAGTGTTCGTCAGCGATCGCAAGCTGATCAAGCTGTACCGGCTCTTGCGCACCCGCGCGTGGATCGTCCACGGCGGCGCGGTCGAGCGCGAGGATCTGCAGCTGCTGTCCTACCTGGGCGAGTCGAAAGAAGAGATCGACCTGCTCGAAGAGAAAGTCCCCAGGCTGCTCGGCCTGAGCTGAAGGCGCCCAGAACGTTGCGACCCTGCCCGGCGCGTGCCACCGTCTAAGGGCTCCATGGAAGCGGTCAGGTTGGGCAAATACCGGCTGATCCGCCAGCTCGCGGTCGGGGGCATGGGCGAGGTGTACCTGGCGCGCCAGGAGGGGCCCGCGGGCTTTTCGAAGCCGGCCGTCATCAAGCGGATCCTCCCGCACCTGGCCAAAGAGCAAGCCTTCGTGGAGATGTTCCTCAACGAAGCGCGCATGGCGGCGCTGCTCAGCCACCCCAACGTCGTGCAGATCTTCGAGCTGGGTGAGGCCGACGGCACCTGGTTCATCGCCATGGAGTACATCCACGGGCAGACGCTGCGGGCCGCCAAGCGCGCGCTGAAGGAACAGTCGCGGATCTTCCCGCCGCACCTGCTCGCCCACGTCGCCGCGCAGGCGCTCCACGGGCTCCAGTACGCGCACACGCTGGTCGGTCCCGAAGGAGAGCAGCTCGACGTCATTCACCGGGACCTGAGCCCCGACAACGTGATGGTGGGCTTCAACGGGCAGGTGAAGGTGCTCGACTTCGGCATCGCCAAGGCGGTGTCGGCGTCGAGCACGACGCGCAGCGGCGCGGTGAAGGGCAAGTTCGCGTACATGCCGC
Source organism: Myxococcaceae bacterium (assembly GCA_022842905.1). GTDB lineage: Bacteria > Myxococcota > Myxococcia > Myxococcales > Myxococcaceae > JALHOS01. The sequence goes on from JALHOS010000519.1 coordinate 3,282, forward strand.
CGGAGCAGCTGCTCGGTGAGCCGCTCGACTGCCGGGCGGACCTCTACGCCATGGGCGTGGTGCTCTTCGAGCTGCTCACCATGCACAAGCCGTTCAGCGCGCCGACGGATCCAGCGCTGGTGAACAAGATCCTCAACACGCCGGTCCCGTCGATGCGGGAGCTGGCGCCGGACGTTCCGCAGCCGCTCGTCGCCATCGTCGAGCGCGCGTTGTCCAAAGATCGGACCGCGCGCTTCGGCTCCGCACAGGAAATGGCGCAGGCGCTCGAGAGCTTCGCGGCGAGCTCGGGCGCGGTGACGAATTCCAGCGTCATCCAGTTCTGGGGTGAGCTGTTCAAGGATCAGAAGGAGCGCCCGCCGGGCCTCACTCCGACCCACGAGCGCGACGTGCCGTTGATCGACGGCGGCGTCGACGTCGTGTTCACCCAGGCGACGCCGAGCAACGCCACCAGCACCATGTCTCGGCCGGCGCCGACGCCTACCGTCACGCCCGTCGCGGAGCCGCGCGGCGAGCCCACGCCGAAGGACGAGCCTGCGGCGCGCGCAGCGCTGCCCAAGGTCCCTGGCCCCAAGCAGCGGCGGACGCCGGTCGCGGCGATCGCCGTGGGCGTGGCCTTGGGGGTCGTGGCGATCATCGGCGCGGTGCTCGTCCTGCAGCCCAAGCCGCCACCCGCCACGACGGGTCCGGTGGGCACGACCGGGGCCACCGGCGGTCCCGGTGTGGTGCCTCCGACGGTCGCGCCACTCGACGCGGCGGTGGCGGTGCGACAGGTCGAGCCCATTCAGCCAACGGAGGTGGCAGCGCTGGACGCAGCCGTCGAGCCGCTGCCGCTGATCGACGCTGGCCTCGCGGCGAAGCCCGCAGACGCCAAGCCCGTGGAGCTCGCTCCGGGCAGCGTGCAGCTCCGCGTCAACCCGTACGCCGAGGTGTTCCTGGGCGCCAAGCGCCTCGGGGTCACGCCGATGCCACCCATCAAGCTGCCCGCGGGTAGCCACGTGCTCACGCTCAAGAACGACGAGCTCCAGCTGACGCGCAAGGTGACCGTGCGCGTTCAGCCCGGCCAGACGTCGATGCTGCGCGTCGACTTGATGGAGTGAGTCGCTACTTGAGGACGAGGAAGAGCACGAGCCCGACGGCCGCCGCGCCGCCGGCGGTGATCCACGCGACGTTGGTGCCCAGCGCCTCGCCCCGCGCCTGCTGAATCAGCTTGAGCTTGTCGTCCTGAAACCCCTGGTCGGTGTTCACCTTGGCGGCGGTCCCCAGCGCCGAGGCACCCAGAATGCTGGCGGTGATGGCGGCGGCGACCGCGAGCCCACCGAAGATGAGCGGAGCGATCAGCCGCGCGGAGCTGGCGCGGGTGGGCTCGGGGCTGACCACGACTGGCTCCACCGGCTTGGGCGCGGGCACCAGCGACGGCGGAGGATCGACGGAGATCGGAAGAGC
>JALHOS010000520.1 GCA_022842905.1 Myxococcaceae bacterium
CACGTTCACGCCGCGAGATCCCAACTTCCGCCGGTGGAGCACGCCGGTCGGCTCCGCCAGCGCCGTGAGGCCGCTCGCTGGGCTCGCCTTGGCTGACGGGCAGCCCGCCATCGTCGCGTTCGCGGCCGACGCCGGGGCCGACGCGGGCGTGCGCGTCTATGTGCCGAACCTCGCGGGCGCCGACCTGACGGTCGCCGCCGAAGTGACCGTCCCGCAGACCGTCGCGCCGCGCGGCCGTCGGGGCGTCACCGTCGGCTCGGACGCGTACTTCGTGGTGAATGGCCCCACGCCGTCGGGCGTCACGCTGGCGCGCTTCGTCGACGGCGGCCTGAACCCGGTCGTGACGCCGACGAACGCCGACACGTTCACCATCAACGGCGGCTCAGCCCTGGTGGGCGCGCACCATCAGTTCTACCTGGTGCACTTCGCGTACCTGCCCGACGGCGGCTGGGCCAGCACCGCCAATTTCATCAACCACTTCGACCCGGCGCCGGTCGGCGCGCTCTCGGCGGGCGGCCGGGCGCTGCTCGCGACGCAGTGGCAGGTGCCCAGCAGTGAGCAGCGGGCCGTGCGCGGCATCCTCCTCGAGCCGGGCCAGGCCTGGGGCTCCCCGTCTGCCAGCCTGCTGAGCAGCGGTGACGTGATGACGCCGCTGGCGGATCCATGGCTCGACGTGCGCGCCGGGTTCGACGTGTACGGCAAGGCGTGGTTCGCCACCAACCCGCGCAACACCACGGCGCCCTTCAACCGCGGCGTCGTCGCCGCGTTCGAGACCACGACGAGCTGGAACGGCTGCGGCGGGAACTTCGGGGCCAGCGCCGCGATTCCCATCAGCGCGTTCGACGCGGTCAGCACGCCCGATGGCTTGCTGGTCGCCTACGTCGAGCCGGCCGCGTCGACGCAGCGGCTGTTCCTGAAGACCGTCGATGGGTGCTTGACCCGCAGCGTGCCTTCCGCGACGGGGACGAACTACTTCAACGTGGACAGCCAGCGCGACGTCGACCGCGTCGAGCTCGTGTACACCGAGGACGCCGTGTGGATGGCGTGGGGTGAGCAGCTGTCGACCGACCGTGCGCTCTGGGCGGTGCACCTGCTGCGGCTGAATTGACGCGAGCTGCGCCCTGACGCCGAGCGTGCTTCGGAGCAATGGGCGCGCATCAGCTTCCGTCCGCGGACTGCGTCGAAGCCGATCGACTGTTGCGTCACGACACCGCCGTGGGCCTGCTGCAACGAAACGAAGTCGACGTGGATTGACGCGGCGGCCACGACAGCCCCCAGAGAGCCGCATTGACAAACGGCAAGCCGCCGTCGTGTTGTGAAGAGTCCGGTGAAGCCCGGCAGCACCGTGCGCGTTGTCTGTGTGCTCACCGTGGAACGGGGCAACGCAAGGAGAACAGCGACACTCATGCCGACGGAGCTCTTCGTCAGCTGCGAGTCGCCCCGCTGCTGCTCCCCGCGGGGCCCAGGGTCTGCTGCCCGCTCAGCGCCGCGCTCCCCGTACCCAACGCAGGCGTGACTGGCGCCGCCGGAGTCTGTCCCGACAGCGCCGCGCCGGTGGCGTCGTTGCGCACGCCGCTGGAGTTGGTGCCGGTCAAACCTCGGTTCAACCGCTGGCTCGCCAAGGCATTCAACGTCGAGTTCGTCCCTGAGTCGGCCGGGCTGGTGCGCTGCGGTGTGCCGCCTTCGAACTTGCTGGGTGTGCCTTGCGGCCGTGACGCGGCGGGTGCGGCGGGCGCCGTCGCGACGGGGGTCGCGGGCTTCGACGCCGTCGGAGGTGCTCGAACAGCGGTGCGGGGTTGCGGCGAGGCGGCTCGAATCGTCATGGCGTGTTTCCCTTGCTCTCAGCGTTCAAGAGAAGGACACCCGCCACCGAAAGCCGTCGCAGCCGACGAAGCGCGAACTTCAGCGCGTCACGGTGAGCGGCGCCGTCACGTCGTACACGCCCTGGCCATTGCACAGGCCCCAGGAGCTCGCGCGAATGCGCGCGGTGCACGCCGGGATCGTCGAGTTGACCAGACGGTGGGCGGCGGGTGACGCACGAAGTGGCTCCTGCGAAGAGGCAGGCTGCGGAGATTCCGAAGCGCAGCGCTGCCCGAGCCGACTCAGTACACGCAGACGCCGCCAGCGGCGCGCAGCGAGTTGTCCAACGGATTTCCGCCGACGCCGACGGCGTTGCTCGCGTCTCCCATGGCGCCCACGGCCAGCGTGGAGCCGTCGCCCGACAGGCTCACCGCGCGCCGACCGAATGCGTCGTTTGCGTCCGCGGCGATCGCCTTCACGTACGAGCGGAACGTCCAGCCGCTCGCGGTCCGGCGGTACAGGTAGACGGCACCCGCACCGGCCGCGCCGTTGTCGGCTTGCGAGCCGTTCACGCCCTGGGCGCTGCTGTCCTCGTCGGGCGCTCCGACTGCCAACCAGCGACCGTCGGCGCTCAGGGCGACCGAGAAGCCGAACTGATCGCCGGCGTCGGCGTTGGGCGCCGACAGCGCCGAGCCTTCGGCCGTCCACACCATGCCGTCGAAGGTGAACGTGTACACACCGCCGCGCTGACCGTTGCGACCCCACGCGCCAGCCACGAGGAGGTTCCCCGAGGCGGCCAGGTCCACCGAGTAGCCGAGATCGTCCGCCGCCACGCCGTCCGGCGCTCGCAGCGCCACGGCCGAGCTCCAGGAGGTCCCCGTGCGGGAGAAGACGAACACCGCGCCGCGGTCGTTCTCAGTGCCCGCCGCGCCGTTGTCGCCGTACGAGCCGACGGCCAGGCGGTCGCCGGTGGCGCTGAGGGCCAGCGAGGTCGCGAAGAGGTCACCCGTGCTGGGCGTGCTGGAGACCAGCGGGCCGGCCTGCACGTTCCAGGACGAGCCGCTGCGCACGAAGATCCACACCGCTCCACTCTGGGCGGCGCGCTGGGCGCCGACGGCTGCGGTGCTGCCGTCGCCGCTGACGTCCACCGCCCAGCCGTAGGTCTGGCCCACGCCGATGCCGCCGGGCGACAGCGCGACCGGAGCGCTCCAGGTCGTCCCGCTGCGGGTGTACACGACGGCCGTGCCGACGCCGCCCGCGTCGCTGGGGACGCCTGCGACCAGCGTGTTCCCGTCATCGCTCAGCGCGACCGTCCAGCCCAGCTGCGCCGCGGCGACCGAGGTGACGCCCTTGAGGTAGGCCTGCTGCACCCAGCCCGCGGGCGTCTTGACGAAGACGTAGACCGCGCCGCTGTCGTTGACGCTGTCGTCGGCCTGGTTGCCGTTCACGCCAGTGGCGGCGCTGTTCTCGAGCGGCGCCCCGACCGCCAGCGTCAACCCGTCGGCGCTGACGGCGACGTGCTCACCGAAGAGATCGTCCAGGCCCGCATTCGAAGCCTTCACGTAGCCGATGGCGGGCACGCCGTTGGCCTGCGGCGCGACGCGGGTCGACGGCGGGGAGCAGCCAGCGGCGACGCAGGCGCGAAGCGAGTAGCGCGTGTTGAGCCAGTCTCGCGGGTGAACTGAGATCGACACGTCGGCGCTCGTGCCGGTCCAATCGCCGCCGAGCTGAGTCACCGCGCCGCCGACCTCTTCGTAGAGCCGATAGAACGCGGCGCCCGACGCCGCCGGCCACGAGAAGCGCAGCGTCTTGAAGCCGTACCCCAGCGCGTTGAGCGTGGGCGCTGCGGGCACCGGCGGCGTCTGCGCGGCGTAGAGCTGCGCGACCTCCGCGTCGGTCAGCGGGCGATCGAAGATCGTGAGCTCGTCCCGCTCGGCCGGCGTCGGCCCGAGCAGCCAAAACAGGTTCGGGGCGAACTGCCACCTGCAGCACGTGTCTGTCCGGCCCTGCAGCGCGCCGTTCACGTAGATGCTGCGGATGAGCCCCGTCGGCCCGGTCCCGGGGCCAGCGCCGGAGATCACCACGTGCACCCAGTCGCCGACCGCGCTGGGCACCGCGGAGCTGGTGTCGACCTGGTTCGGCGCGCCGTCCCAATACACGTAGTGGTTCCAGAAGAAGCTGCTGCTGGTGACCTGCGCCGAGGTGGTCAGGCTGACCGGCACGGCGCTCGCGCCGAAGTCAGCGCTGGCCAGTACGTCCACACGCGCAGCCGGCGAAGGAATGGACGGGACGCGGAGCCACAGCCCCACCGCGTAGCCCGTCGTCATCCCCATGGTGTAGCCGTTGATGCTCTGGTTGAGCCGCAGGTCCAGCCCGGTGCCGACGGAGCCACCGAGCGCGCGGTCAGGTCGGCCGAGGCGGTCCACCGTGTAGGTCAGCCCGGCGTCGGCGATCGCGTTCCAGTCTCGGCCGACGGCGGCGTGCACCGTGCCGTCGAAGGGGAACTGTGAGATGAGCCCGGCGCTCGTCGCGCAGCCCACGAACAGACCGCTCACGTCCGAGCCTGCCGCCATGCCCTGCCCGCCATAGACCACGCACCGCTGGTTCGGCGGCGGCGTGGACACGACGAGGCTGTACGCCCCTGTACTGGCCGCGGCGACAGAGAAGCTCAGCACGCCTCCGTCGACCGAGGTCAGCATCTGCTGGTGGGTGCCGTTCGTGAGCGTGATCGCGTCGCCCGCCGCGACGCCGCGCACGGTGCCCGTGAGGTTGATCAGGCCAGTGCCACCGCTGCCTGCGGAGCCGCCACTACCGGCCGAGCCACCGCTGCCTGCTGAGCCACCACTGCCGGCCGAGCCGCCGCTGCCTGCCGAGCCACCGCTGCCGGCGGAACCGCCACTGCCGGCCGAGCCGCCACC
>JALHOS010000521.1 GCA_022842905.1 Myxococcaceae bacterium
GCGCCAGTCGCCGCAGCCGCGCCCGCCGCGCCGAAGGCCGACGAAGCCGACTCGCTGGCGCACACGAAGTACGACGTGAAGAAGGCCTTCGGGGCCATGGCCCGCATCACCACCGCGAAGACGGGCGAGCTGACGCCCTCACAGCGCAGCAAGCTGGACGAGCTGACGCGGCGGTACAACGCGAAGACGAAGAAGTCGAAGGACTACACCCAGGAGCACCGCGCGCACCTGGCGGACCCGCGTGTCGTCACCGGCTTCCGCCCGCTGGTGAAGGAGCTCATCTACCAAGTCGTCATCGACCGCTCGAAGGGCAGCCGGCTGTGGGACGTGGACGGCAACGAGTACATCGACGCGCTCAACGGCTTCGGCAGCAACATGTTCGGCCACTCGCCGGACTTCGTGATGAAGGCCATCAAGGAGCAGCTCGAGCACGGGTACGAGCTGGGGCCTCAGCACCCGCTGGCCGGCGTCGTGGCCAAGGGCATCTGTGAGCTGACGGGGCACGAGCGCGCGGCCTTGTGCAACACCGGCAGTGAAGCGGTCATGGGCTGCCTGCGCATGGCGCGCACGGTGACGGGGCGCAGCCTGGTGGCCATCATGTCCGGCTCGTACCACGGCATCTTCGACGAGGTGATCGTCCGCGGGACGAAGACGCTCAAGTCGGTGCCGGCGGCGCCCGGCATTCTGCCCAGCGCGGTGCAGGGCGTGCTCGTGCTCGACTACGGCACCGACGAGACGCTGGCCATTCTCAAGGCCCGCGCCCACGAGCTGGCGGCCATCATGATCGAGCCGATTCAGAGCCGGCGGCCCGACTTCCAGCCCAAGGACTTCATCAAGGAGCTGCGGACCATCGCCACCGGCGGCGGGTGCGCGCTCATCTTCGACGAGGTCATCACCGGGTTCCGGCTGGCGCAGGGCGGGGCGCAGCAGCACTTCGGCGTGAAGGCGGACCTGTGCAGCTACGGCAAGGTCATCGGCGGGGGCCAGCCCATCGGCGTCATGGCCGGCAAGAAGGAGTGGATGGACGCGCTCGACGGCGGCCACTGGCAGTACGGCGACGCGTCGGTGCCGACGGTGGGCGTCACCTACTTCGCGGGCACCTTCGTGCGGCACCCCATCGCGCTGGCGGCGGCGAAGGCCGTCATCGACGAAATGCAGGCGAAGGGGCCGGCGCTGCAGGAGTCGCTCAACGCGAAGACGGAGGCCATGGCGGCGCAGCTCAACGCCTTCGCGCAGGAGGTGGGCGTGCCGCTGAAGATGAAGCACTTCGGCTCGCTCTGGAAGCTCATCTTCACCGAAGACCAGCAGCACGGTGACCTGCTGTTCTGCTTCCTGCGCGACCGCGGCATTCACATTTGGGACGGGTTCCCGTGCTTCGTGACGACGGCGCACACGGACCAGGACCTGGCCACCATCGTCAAGGCGGTGAAGGACAGCGTCACCGAAATGCAGCACGCCGGCTTCCTGCCCGGCACGCCGAAGGCGACCGTGGCGACGTTCGACTCGAGCAAGCCTCCGGTGCCCGGCGCGCGGCTGGGGCGAGACCAGCAAGGCAACCCGAGCTGGTTCGTTCCCAACCCGAACAAGCCGGGCGACTACGTGAAGGTGAACTGAGCGGCTGGGGCCGGGCGGCGGCTACTTCTTCTTGGGCTGCGCGGGCCGCTGCTCGACGCGCACGCCCTGCTTGGCCCCCAGGCGCTTGAGCGTGTCGGCGATGAACTGCGCTTCGACCTGCGTGCCCGAGAAGACGCGCGCCGGGAGCTTCACCACACGGAACGCGGCCTCGGCCTCTTTGACCTGCAGCATGCTCGTCATCACCTTCACCGCCGCTTGTCGGCCGCTGAGGTCGTCGAGCCACGTCTCGTAGGTGCCCTGCTTCTCGAGAATCGCCTGGCGCACGGCCGGCGGGGGAGGGCCTTCGTCGCCCGCGTCGTACGCGTGCCCGCACTCACAGCGGAAGTTCTCGCGCCACACCACGCGGCCCTGGACGAGCTCCTGCCAGACCTCGAGCTGGCCTTCCTTCTCGCACGTCGCGCAGGTCGTCTTGACGGTCGCCGGGTCCACGGTGGACCAGTGTAGCCGCAAGTCGTCGGGCGGGAAGGATTCCACGCGGAACCGTTCGGTGGCTCGCGAGCCCGGGTGCTGGCAGAAGTGGTCGCCTCATGGCCCACGCTCGCCTCGCCTCTGTCCTGCTCGCCCTCTCGCTCTCCGTGACGGGCTGTCGCTGCACCGTCGACTCCGGCAACGACGCCGGGCCTGAAGACGCCGGGCCCGGGCCGGTCGACGCCGGTCGGGACGCTGGGGTCGATGCGGGGTTCGTCGACGCCGGTGTCGACGCGGGCCCGCTGGACGCTGGTGTCGACGCTGGTGTGGATGCCGGAACGCTCGACGCGGGCTTCGATGCCGGCCAGCTCGACGCTGGCTTCGACGCCGGTCAGCTCGACGCGGGCTTCGACGCCGGCCCGCTCGACGCGGGCTTCGACGCCGGCACTCTCGACGCGGGGCCCATGGGCCCGGGCTCGTTGGCGGGCCGGGTGGTGGAGTGGGGAGGCTGTGAGCTGACGCCGGTGGGCGACGCCGGCGTCGAGCTGCTCGTGCCGGGCGGACGGCGCGTTTTGACGCGCACCGACGAGACCGGGCGCTTCACCTTCCTCGGCGTCGACGCCGGCCGCTTTCAGGTGGCGGTGCAGGGCAATGACGACGAGCAGAGCCCAACCGCGTCGCACCAGCTCCCGGTGACCGTCTTCCCAGCGCAGCGCTCCGAGCTTTCGTTCGTGCTCGCGCCCGCGTGCACCGTGGCGGACGACCTGGTGGCGGACGGCGGGGCGATTCGCCTCGAGACGTCGTGCTGGTCCGGGACGCGCGTCGCGGTGGAGCTCACGTCGGGGGACCTGGTGCTGCCGGACGGCGGGCGCTTCGTCGGCCTGGTGCGAGCGACCTTCGCGGCGCCCCCGTTCTTGACGCTGGACGACGGGGGCATGGACTTGAGCAGCCTGCAGGTGATGCCGGGGGCCATGCAGGCTCGGCTGGCGACCGACGCCGGGGCGCTGCTCGAGAGCTTCGGCCCCGCGGAGATCCGCCTGGTGTCCGTCGCCACGGCCGAGCGGCTGCAGGTGGCCCCTGGCCGCACGGTGGGCGTGTGGATGAGCGCCGCGCCGACGGACGGCGGCGCGTCCGTCCCGGCGTTCCGCTTCGTCCCGGACGATGGGCGCTGGGTGCAACAGGGCACGGCGACGCTCTCCACGCTCGGCGGCCTGCCCGCGTGGTCCATGCGCGTGGACCACCTGTCGTGGTGGAACCCGGACGTCCCGCTGAGCGCCATCTCCTGCGTGCGCGGCCGCGTGACGCAGTTTGGGCAGCCGCAGCCCGGCGTCGACGTCACGGGCTACGGCGTGCGCAGCGCGTTCTCGGTGCGTGAAGACGTGCGCAGCGACGGCACGTTCTGCATGGACACGAAGGTCGATCAAGACCTCTGGGTGGTCGCGCGCCGCTCGACGGCGGGGCTGCTGCCGGTCTTCGACGCGCAGGCGCAGCGGCAAGTCCGCTCCGGCCCTGGCGGCCAGCGCTGCGGAATCGACCCCACGGCCTGCGTGGACGTCGGGGACCTCGTTCTGGTGGAGCCCGTGGCGGCCTGTGTCACCGGCCGCGTGGTCGATCGCGGGCAGGATCCACTGCCGGACGGCGGTTTCCCCGGCCGCGCCGGCCGCTTCAACGTGGAGGGCGAGCCGCCCGTACGCCGCGGCCGCCAGTGCGGCACCGTTCGGCTCGGAGCGCTGCAGACCGACGGTGACGGGAACTTCTGCGCGGCGGTGCCCTTCGGCCTCGTGTCGGCGGAGCTGTACGACCCGCAGCAGTCCTGCAGCGTCTCGTTGGGCGCCGCGCCGACCGACGCCGGGGTTTGTGGCGGCGCGACGAGCTGCCAGAGCCTGGGCGACGTCGACTTCTTCTGCGGGAGCTGAAGGGCACGACGCCGAGGGCGCGACGTGCGGCTGGCCTACGTGACGGCGGGGACGGTGGGCGCGGGGCACGTGGTGCGCGGCGTCGCGCTGAGCCGGGCGCTGGCACGTGCGTCCGCCCGGCACGTCGACTTCCGCGTGTTCACGCCGCCGCTGACGTTCGCACCGGCCATGCGGCTGCCCTTCGTGCACGCGGTGCCGTTGGACCCGGCGCAGCTGATGACGCCCGCTGGCGCCGAAGCCTCCGCGCTGGCCCAAGCGCTGGTCGCGTTCGAGCCGGACCTCGTCGTGGTGGACCTCTTCTGGGCGCCGGTGGCGCACGTGCTGCCGCTGCTGGGCGTGCCGGCGTGGCTGCTCGTGCGTAGTGTGCCGGCGCAGTGGTTCCGCGGGCCCACGTCGCTGCCCTTCCGTCGAGAGCAGTACGCGCGGGTGTTCTCCATCGAGCCGTGGGAGCTGCCCGTGCCGCACGAGCGGCTGTCGCCCGTCGTGTCGACCAACCCCGACGAGCTGCTGCCCGAGCGCGAGGCCCTGCAGGCGCTGGGGCTCGGCGCGCGGACCGAGCGCGTGCCGCTGGTGCTGCACGCCGGTCAGGCTGACGAGCTGGCGCTGCTCCGCGCGGCCGCGCCACGTGACGCGGTGACGTTGAACCTGCACGACGCGACCGCGCCTTTTCCCGCGGCGCCGCTGCTTCGCGCCGCGGAAGG
>JALHOS010000522.1 GCA_022842905.1 Myxococcaceae bacterium
GCAGCCGGTGGTGGCGGTGCAGCCGGCGGTGGTGGCGCAGCCGGCGGTGGTGGCGGCGCGGCAGGCGGTGGTGGCGGTGCAGCGGGCCCCTCGCTCAGCATCAGCTCGGTGATGGTGGCCGAGAACGCCGGCACCGCGTCGCTCGTCGTGACGTTGAGCCCCGCGGCGAGCCAGGCCGTCACGGTCGACTTCCAGACAGGCGACGCGACGGCCACGGCCCCCGCGGACTACGCGAGCGCCGCCGGGTCCTTGAGCTTCGCGCCGGGCGAGACGACGAAGAGCGTGCTCGTCACGGTGGCCAACGACGCGCTCGACGAGGCCGACGAGCAGCTGACGGTGACGCTGTCCAACGCGCAGGGCGCCACGCTGAGCGCCGCCAGCGCGACCGTCACCATCACCGACGACGACGCAGCGCCCGCAGCTTCCGTCGGCGCGGTGACGGTGGGTGAAGGCGTGCCCGGGGCGACGTTCACGGTGTCGCTGTCGGCGCCCTCAGGGCAGTCCGTCGTCGTCAGCTACGCGACGGCCGAGCTGAGCCCCACACCCAGCGCCACGTCCGGGGCGGACTTCGCGTCGACGAGTGGCACCGTCACCTTCGCTCCAGGTGAAACGACGAAGCCCGTCGTCGTCGCCATCACCAACGACGCGCTCGACGAGGCCGACGAGACGTTCGAGCTCGTCTTGTCCTCGCCCGTCAACGCCACGCTGGCCAGCGGGCCGGCGGTCGGCACCATCACCGACGACGACGACACCCCGTCGCTCTCCGTCGCCGACGTCACGTCCACCGAGGGCACGGGCACCGGGACGACGCCGTTCACCTTCACCGTCACGCTGTCCGCCGCCAGCGGGCGCACCGTCACCGTGGCGTACGCGACGCAGGACCTGGCGCCCGCCAGCGCCGTCGCGGGCAACGACTACACCGCGACCATGGGGACGCTGACCTTCACGCCGGGCCAGACGAGCCAGCCCTTCACCGTGCCCGTCAACCGCGACCTCTCGGTGGAGGCCGACGAGCGCTTCCTCGTCGTGTTGAGCGCGCCGACCAACGCGACGGTGGCCGACGCCCAGGCGACGGGCACCATCACCAACGACGACGCGCCGGGAGGGACGCCCACCATCAGCATCGCTCCGGCCACGGTCGCCGAAGGCAACGCCGGCACCGCGCCGCTCGCGTTCACGGTCACGCTGTCCGCGGCGAGCGCGAGCGTCGTCACCGTGAACTTCTCCACGCAGAACGGCACGGCCACCGTCGGCGGCGCGTCGGGGGCGGGCGGCGCGGACTACCTGCCGAACATCGGCCAGCTCACCTTCGCGCCCGGCGCGACGACGCAGAACGTGACCGTCGTGGTCCGCGGCGACACGGTGTTCGAGCCCAACGAGACGTTCCTGGTGAACTTGTCCGGGGCGACCAACGCCATCATCACGACGGGCTCGGCGCTCGGCACCATCACCAACGACGACACGCAGCCGGCTGTGTCCGTCAACTCGGTGAGCGTCACCGAGGGCACCGCGGGCCTGACGCCGGCGAGCTTCACCGTGTCGTTGAGCAACCCGTCGGCGCAGGCCGTCAGCGTGCAGTTCGCCACGGCGCAGGGCACCGCGACCAGCGGGCCGGACTACGCGGCCACCAATGGGACGCTCACCTTCGCCGCGGGTGTCGTCTCGCAGCCGGTGGTGGTGCAGGTGCAAGGCGACCAGGCCTTCGAGGTGGACGAGACGTTCTTCGTGGTGCTGTCCAACGTCACCAACGCGACGCTGCCGCCGGCCGGAGCGCAGGGGACGGGCACCATCGTCAACGACGACGCCGCGCCGCAGCTGACCGTGTCCGACGTCAGCCTCTTCGAGGGCAACAGCGGGCTGACGACTGCGACGTTCACCGTGGCGCTCGTCGGGCAGGCGTCGCGCGCGGTAACGGTGGACTACGCGGTGCAAGCCGACGGAGGGGCCGGCCAGGCGAGCCTCGGCGGCGACGTCGTCGCGAACACCGGCACGCTCACCTTCAACCCCGGCCCGGCGCTCCAGACGCAGCAGGTGCAGGTGTTGATCGTGGGCGACACCGTCGACGAGCTCAACGAGACGTTCACGCTCGCGCTGTCGAACCCCACCAACGCGACCGTCTTCCGCGCCGCCGGGCTCGGCACGATTCGCAACGACGACTCCCCGCTGCCCATGGCTGTCATCAACAGCGTCACCGCGAGCGAAGGGGCGAGCTTGCTGTTCACGGTGACGTTGTCTCGGGCCAGCACCAGCACCGTCACCATGAACTTCGCGACGAGCAACGGGAGCGCGGTCGCGCCGGCGGACTACCCGACGACGATGGGCCAGGTGACGTTCATGCCCGGCCAGACGTCGCGCACCGTCACGGTGCCGACGACCCAGGACACGCTGGACGAGCTCGAAGAGCAGCTGACCGTGACGCTGTCCGGCGCCGTCGGGGCCTTCATCAGCCAGCCCACGGGCACGGGGACGATCGCCGACAACGACGCGCAGCCGATCGTGTCAATCGCCAGCCAGGCCGTGGCGGAAGGGAACTCGGGCGTGACGACCCTGACGTTCACGGTGACGCTGTCCGCGGCGAGCGGGCGGGTGGTGCGCGTCAACTACGCCACCGCCGACGGCACGGCGTCGTCGTCGGCCGTCGGGTTGGGCAGCGCCGACTACGTCGCCACGTCGGGCACGGTGGTGATTCCTGCGGGGCAGACGAGCGGGACCTTCACGGTGTCCGTCAACGGCGACTCGCTGCTCGAGCTCAACGAGACGTTCGCCGTCACGTTGTCCAACGCCGTCGCGGCGACGCTCGGGGTCGCCACCGCGACCGGCACCATCACCAACGACGACGCGGTGCCCACCGTCAGCGTGGCGAACACGAGCGTGCTCGAGGGCAACCAAGGCGTGACGCCGCTGACCTTCGTCGTGTCGCTGTCCAACCCCACGGCGCTGCCGGTGACGGTGTCTCTCGTCTTCGGCGGCGGGACCGCGACGCAGGGCAGCGACTACCTGGTCGTGCTCAACACGCCCCAAGTCACCATTCCGGCGGGGCAGACGGTGGCGGCCGTCACCGCGTTCGTCGTCGGCGACGTGACGCAGGAAGGGAACGAGACGGTGTGGCTGTCGGCGACCAACGCGGTCAACGCGCAGGTGCCCGCGCTGCCGGCGTCGCGCGGGGTCGGGACCATCGAGAACGACGACTGAGGGGACGGGGCCAGTCGGGCCTGCCTCGGGCGGGTCGACCGCGCAAGGGGGCGAGCGGCGTAACGACGACGAGCATGTCTGGGCGGCTGTGCTCTTCTGACCGGCGCGTGGCTACGCTGCGCGGCTCCACACCCAAGGAGAACCCATGAGCCACATGAGAGCTGGAGACCCGACTGCGGCCAGGTAACGCGCGACCGCGGCCGCGCTCAGTCGCACCCGGAAGGAAGTGATCACGAACCTCCGAAGTCCGGCCAGCGAGCCGACGCAGGCGACGAAGAAGCCCTACGGCCCGTCGGCCGCCAGCGCGGACCGCACCCGCCACGCCGCGGCGCGCGCCAAGGTCGGCGTTGGCCCCGACGCCGCCGCGAAGATGGACAAGCTCCACGACGCCGCGGCGAAGGGGGTGGGTAATTTTCCAAACGGCGCAGGCTACCGGGCGGCGAAGGCAGCGCTCCAGCAGGCAGGCTTCCCGGAGGTGGTCAACGAGCTCAACACGAGGGGCCATGGCACGAAGGCCCGCCAGTTTGCGGAGTACTTCGACAAGAACCCGGATCGCCTCGCGGCGCTGGGGCTGCGAAAGCTCGAAGGTGTCACCGCGGCCGACGCGCCCAAGGGCTCCATCGTCGTCCAGGAGTCGAGTCGCCCGGGGGGCAACCCAGGCCGCATCTCCATCGCGGACGGAAATGGCCGGGGCTTCGACTTCAGCGCCGGCAAGCTCAGTTCGAGCGCCAAGCTGCTCGGCGTGTACGTGCCCGCCAACTGACGGCCTGGGGCGCCTCGGCCCACGCGAAGGTTGCTCAGGCGGCGGGCTGCACGGCGGGTGAATGGCGGGGCCTCCTCGTGAGGCCCTGCTTGGAGACGACGCGCACGGCGACCTGGCCCTTCGCTCGATGGGGCGGCGGTCGCACTCGTCGCCGAAGCCCGGGGCGTGCGTGCCTGTCACTGTGGCCCACCACGCGCGCGCTCTCCTTCCATTCGACGTCGGCGTGCGGCTGGCCGGTGGTTTGGGGTGCGACCAAAGCTCGACACTGCCGCGAGGTGCGCGCTCACCGCCCGTTCCGCGGCGTGAGCCCCGCGGGGCGCCTGCCGGAGGCTGATGCCGATCCGCTCCGCGGACGAGCTGGCCTCGCGGTCCAGTGAGCGTCCGACGCCGTCCCAGCGCGTGAGCGCCGTGGGAGCCCGCCGGTCGCGGGACACGGCTCAGGCCTGGGCGTGCTCGGCTCCGTCGCCGCGCGTGGAGCGCTCGAGGGCCTCGCCTGTGGCGCGCGCACCGTGCGCAGCCTGTCCGGAGGCTGGACGCGGATCAGCCCTGCCTGCGCGTCGGACCGCACCCGCGGCGCGTCGCCGTTCGTTCCGAGCTTGTGCCTCGTTGTTTCGTTTTGACACATCACCCCGCGGGCCGGCCGCTCAGCCCGAGCGCGGCCCCGGAGCGCCCGGCGTGGGGTCGACCGGCCGTCGGCGCCGC
>JALHOS010000523.1 GCA_022842905.1 Myxococcaceae bacterium
TCGCCCTGCGGGGCCGACGCGGGCTGCGCCACGGCGCGCGACTGCACCAGCCGCGTCTGCCGAGCGGGCCGCTGCGCGACGGCGTCCTGCACCGACGGAGTGCGAAACCAGGACGAGACCGACGTCGACTGCGGCGGCGCGTGCCCTCGCTGCGCCGCCGGCCTGACGTGCCGCGACGCCGGCGACTGCGGCAGCGCGGTGTGCACGGGTGGGCGCTGCCAGTCACCGAGCTGCGCCGACGGCGTGCTCAACCAGGGCGAGGTCGGCCTCGACTGCGGTGGGCCGTGTCCAGGCTGCGCGGTGGGCAGCGGCTGCGACGCCGGCTTCCAGTGCGCGTCGGGGCTGTGCGCCGGCGGGGCCTGCGTGGTGAGCGACTGCCTCAACGGTCGCAAGGACCCGAGCGAGGCGGACGTGGACTGCGGCGGCGGCGGCTGCGCCCCCTGCGGGGTCGGCGCCACCTGTGATGCGGGCGCTCAGTGCGCCACGCAGATCTGCGCCCCGACACGGCGCTGCGCGGCGCCCAGCTGCACCGACGTCGTGCTCAACGGCCAGGAGACGGACGTGGACTGCGGCGGGACGGTCTGCGGCGCCTGCACCACCGGGCGGCGCTGCGTGGTGGGCCGCGACTGCCAGTCGTCCGCCTGCGTGGCGGGGCTGTGCCAGGCGGCGTCCTGCGGCGACGGCATCATCAACGGGCGCGAGGTCGACGTGGACTGCGGCGGGGACGGCGGCTGCCCGCGCTGCTCGGACGGCCGCAGCTGTCTGTACCCGAGCGACTGCCAAGGCGGCCTGTGCACCGCGCTGCGCTGCGCGACCCCGCTGCTCTTCGGCCGGCGCCCGACGGTGGCGTTGCCCTCGGCGGCGACACCACGAGACCTGGCCGTGGCGGACCTCGACGGCGACGGGCACCTGGACGTGGCGGTGGCCAGCGAGCCCGCGCGCGTGGTGACGATTCACTGGGGCCGCGGCGACGGCACCTTCGACGCGGGCGTCACCGACCTCATCTCGGCGACCGGCGGCAGCAACTCCTACGCGGTCGGCGTCGGAGACCTCAACGGCGACGGGCAGAAGGACCTCGTCGTCGCCCGCGGCGGCACGGGGACCTTCGGCAACGACCGCGGCATGCTGACGCGCTTCTTGGCGACGGGCGCCCGCCAGTTCTCGGCCCCGCTGGACCACTACGTCGGAGGGGCCTCGCCCGGCGCCACGGTGGTCACCGCCCGGCTCAACGGCGACGCGCGGGACGACGTCTTCACCGGCGGCGGGTATTGGATCACCTTCGACAGCCGCTCCTGGGTCTTCTACTCGGACGGCACCGGCGCGCCCGTCAACCCGATGTTGTTGGGCGACGCCACGCGCCCTGGCGGCGGGGCCTTCGTGACGACTGGCGATCTCAACAACGACGGCCGCGTCGACCTCGTCACTCGAGACGCCGCCGCCGTCTTCACCTACGTGCACCTCGCCGACGCCATGGGCGGCTTCGCCCCGGCGGTGGGCATCGGCGTCGGGGTGGGCTCCGGTGACGTCCGCGTCGCGGCGCTGCGAGCGGGCACGCCGCCGTCGGTGGTCGTCGCCGCGCACACGTCGGGCCGCGTGTACGTCGCGCACGGCGACGGGAACGGCTCGTTCTCGGCGACGCTCGCGTACGCGGCGCCGGCGCCCTTCGGCCTGGCCGTGGGCGACGTGGACGGCGACGGCAACCTGGACCTGGTGACGGGCGGAGGCTCCGGCCTGGCGGTGCTCCGCGGTCGGCCAGACGGCACCTTCGGGGCTGCCGAGGTGACGGCCGGCTCCTACGGCCGGCTCTACCTGGGCGACTTCGACGAAGACGGGCGCCTGGACGTGGCCGCCCTGTCTTCCGCCGGGCCGGTGGTGCTGCTCAACGCGCCCTGACGCTGCGAGCGCGACGACCGCGGCGCCACACGTGGCCTTCCGACTGGGGACGGCGCACGTTCGAGTCGGCGGCCGACTGGGCGTGCCTCACTCGAAGCTGACGTCGAGCCGGTAGTCGCCGGTGCGGCTGACGGGGTACTTGGTGTCCACCACGAGGAAGACGTCGAGGGAGCTGCCGCTGGTGTTCGTGTACAGCAGCGTCTCCGTCGAGCCGTCGTAGCGGTCGCTCGCCCCCGCCAGGCAGATGGAGTTCGACGAGCAACCTCCTGCCGCGGACAGCAGGTAGAGGTCGAGCTCCTGCGAGTCGATCGGCGCGCCGACGGCCCGCAGCGTCAGGCCCGCGGGTACGGTCAGGCGGTACACGCGGTCCGCGCCGTCGTGGAGGAACGTGCACGTCGAGCCCGCGTCCGCGCTCACCAACGACGTCCGCACGTCGTCGACGTAGCCTTGCAGCGTGCCCAGGTGCAGCCCCGCGTCGACGGCCTCGGCCTGGGCGCAGGTCTCTCCCGCCGGGTGGGGCGCGTTGCTGGTGACGAAGCGCGTGGCGAGCGAATACTGGAGCCCCGCGGAGTTGACGTTCCCCAACGCGCGAACGCCCAGGTAGTAGGTGGCCGGCGCGGGACCTCGGTTGGTGACGAAGAGCTGCTCGAGCCCACCGGGCGTCACGGACTGGTTGACCCACTTTCGGCACACCAGCGGCGACGTGGTGCAGGCGGCGAGCGTGCCGTCCAGCACGATGAGGCCCGCGTTGAACCCGATGGTGTTGACCTCGGCGACGACGGACTGGCCCGGGCCCACCTCGAGGGCGTGCAGCTTGTCGTGCTCCCCGTCGCCGCAGCTGGGCGTGCTCGCCGGGAACTCCTTCGTGTAGCCCACCAGCGTCTGCCCCGTCAGCGTCAGCTCCTGGGTGATGGGGGGCTCGATGTTGGTGCACAGGTCTCCGGGCGCCGGCGCGTCGAGCGTGGCGCTGATGGTGTAGTCGCCGACGGCGAGGTTGGGGTTGGCCGGCTCCACCACGATGTAGACCTCCTCGGCGGACGCGCCGCGGTTGACGTACACGGCCAGGTCCGGACTGTTCAGGTACGACGGCACCCAGGACGTCGCCAGGCAGCGGCGGTCCAGCGTGGTGCACGACTCCGGCGGCCCCTGGACGATGGTCAGCTGCGTGTCGAAGCTCGTCTGCGGCGTCACCGCCACCGACAGCCGCTGCCCACCCGGAACGAGCAGGCGGTACACGTGGTCGCGCCCCTCGCCCAGCGCACACCGGTTGAGCAGTGTCGAGGCCGTCATGAGGTCGTTCGAGTACCCGGTGATGGTCCCCGGCACCGTCATGTTCGGCGTGAGCGGCTCCGCCGTCAGGCACCCTTCGCCCAGAGCCGCGGGGGCGACGGACACGCTCAAGTCGTAGAGCCGGCCGGTGCTGGCGCTCGTCGAGTCGACGACGAGGTAGACGGTGCGATCCGGCCCCTCGTTCGCCCACGTCAGCGTGTCCGGCTGAGCGGCGGAGAAGCCCTGGTTCCCGTACGACAGGCAGTCGTAGGCGCCGCACGCCCCCGGCGTCTCCGCCATGAGGGTGAGCGTCGTGGCCAGGCCCGCATCCGGCCGCACGGTCGCCTCCACGCGATGCCCCGCGGGCACGTGCAGCGCGTACGCACGGTCCAGCCCGGTCGACGTGGCGCAGTTGAGGCTCTGGACGGCGGTGTAGTCGTTGCTCAGCCCGACCAGCGACTCGCCCACCAGCACCGTGCCTCCGTCGATGGGCCGCGCCGCCTCGCAGATGTCCCCGGCGGGCGTCGAGTCCACCGTCAGCGAGATGTCGAAGAGGCCCGGGCTGGTCGACTGGCCTTCGACCACGGCGATGACGTCCTCCGCCGCGCTGGAGGGGTTGTTGTACTGCAGCCGCTCGGCGCCGCCGTTGCCCACTTGGTTGGCCGAAGAGACGCACGCCGGCGTCGTGCAGGCCGCCGCCGAGCGCGCGAGTGACACGGTGACGTCGAAGCCGGCGTCCGGCTGGGTGACGAGCGTGGCGCGCTGGCCGGGCGGGAGCGTGAAGACGAACGTCCGGTCCCGGCCGAAGTTGAAGGCGCACAGGGACGAGGAAGACGACGTGCTGGTGTAGTCGTTCGCCATGTTGGCGAAGCTCTCCTGCAGCCGCGGAGAGCCCGGGAGCAGCACCACGGGCTCTTCACAGCGGTCGCCTTGCGGGACGGGGCCCAGCTCGGTGCGCAGGGAGAACGGGCCACGGCCTGAGAACCACCCCTTCACGACGATCAACACGCGCTGCGTCGCGCTGCTCAGGTTGGCGTGCCACGCGCGCTCGGGGTTGCCGAAGTTGGAGTTCGCCAGGCACTGCATGCCCTCGGTGAAGCCGGAGCCCGCGTCGTACACGCCGCAGAACTCGGGGCCCGCGAGCAAGTTGAGCGTCGCGTCCCACAGCCCGCCGTCCGCCGTGTCGAGTTCGACCGAGAGCCGCGTCTGCGACGGAACGTCGATGGCATAGACGCGCTCCGGGCTCAGCGCGCTCGCGAACAGCCCGGACCCCGTGCAGCGCGAGGCGACGGAGCCGCGCACCAAGCCCAGCAGGAAGCCAGCGTCCGTCGTGTCGTCGAAGACCGTGCCGGGCCCGCTGAGCAGGATGGGGTTCGCGCACGCAACGTGGAGCGGCGGACCCGCATCGACGCCCGAGTCCGTCGAGCCACCGGTGCCGGCATCGACGCCTGAGTCGGTCGCTCCGCCCGAGCCA
>JALHOS010000524.1 GCA_022842905.1 Myxococcaceae bacterium
CACTACTGCGTCAGAACGACTGGTCGCTCGAGCCTGCGGCAAGCGAAGCGGCCGCGGATGAATCGGGTGACGAATGCGCCCTTGGACTCAGCTGACAGCAGGTCAGCGTAGAGAGAGGCGGGCACGTTGAAGTACTCGTAGGAGAGGCCATTGCGGAACTCGAGCACCAGGACGTTCCGCTCGGCGCTGAAGCCCATCGCGGCGATGCAGGAGGACGCGACGATGACGCGATGGGCGCTCACGAGCGGCCTCCCGAGTGCCGAGGTGGCTGTGAGGCGCGGCGTCTGCGTCGAGGGGAGTCGCAGCGGTGACAGAAGGGACAGCGAGGCAGCCAGCCCGCAGTGGCTCGGGCGATGGCGAGACGGACGGTGATGAAGGAGTCCGCGAAGTGGCGCTCAGGCCGCTCCTCGGAGCGCACGAGGTCGATGGGGCCGACTGCTCGTGAGGGGGAAAACGCGATGGCGTTCAGCCACCACGAAGGCGTAGCAGGAGAGGACGACGGATATGTGATGGTGCCAGCCGCGGAAGCTTCGGCCCTCGAAGTGGTCGAGTCCGAGCTCTCCCTTGAGGTCTTCGTAGGCACGCTCGGTACGCCAGCGTTGGGTGGTGATGCGGACGAGCTCGTCGAGCGTCGAGTCGGGTGGCAGCGACGAGAAGTAGTAGTTGGCCGGGTCTGCTTCGCCGTCGCGCCACTCGATGAGGAGCCAGAGAGTCGAGCGCTCCTGAAGCTCGTTGTCCTGCTTCGCACAAGGCGTCACCCGGCGCATCGCAAAGCGAGCGGAAAGCTCGCCACGGGTGCCGGTGCGCCAGGTGAAGCGTTGGAACTTCCCCTTGGCGTCCAGCTTCGAGGCGAGCTTGCGGAGGTCGATGCCGTGGCCGCCGCGATTGACGACGTCGTGGACTTCGAAGACCTTCGAATTTGCCGCGACGCCAACCGAGTACTGGAGTCCGAGCCGATGGAGTCCGAGGCGAAACTCCGCCGAATTCCCGTACGCGCTGTCGGCGAGCACGACGCCCAGCGGGAGGTTGTCCTCGTGGGCTCGCTTCAGCATGGAGAGGGCGAGCTCGGGCTTCGTCTTGAAGACGACGTCCTCGGGAATCCGCGCCTCCGCGCGGCGCGCAGGCACATCGGTCCAGCTCGTCGGCAGGTAGAGCTCGAAGTCGACCGGCAGATGGTCGCTGCGAGTCGCGAGGCTGAGGCTCACGCCGAGCTGACAGTTGGCGATTTTCCCGGCGGAGCCGGTGTACTGACGTTGCACGCCCACCGAGTGAGTGCCCTGCTTGAGGAAGCCGGTGTCGTCGATGATGCACGCCTCGATGGGTTGCTCGGCAGCCATGAACTTCAAAGCGTAACGAGCCGCGAGACGGCGAACGGCGCGGTCATTCCAGGAGGAGCGAGCGAGGAAGTGCAGGAGCCGCTGGTGGGCAGCCTCGACCTCCGCCGCCTTTCCCACGGCGCGGGCGGCGATGGGCTCAGCGCTCTTCCGCTCGCCCTCGCTGAGCAACCCCAGCGCGTAGGTGGCGAAGGAGGCCTTGCGGCGCTTGTCGCCAAGGAGTGCACCAACATCTTCCAGGAACGAGTCGAGGCGGGCTTCGCCAGCGTCGGTGAGCGTGTGCATGCACGCTTTCGATCACCCTCGAGAACGCCCGGCAAGTGGCCGGAGAGCGAGATCAGGAGTCGCGCAGGCGAGGCCGATTTTCAGGCACGCGCAACGCGACCTCGATCAGCCCGGCCAGGCTCCCTCGCAGTAGTGTTAGCGGCACGGCGCCCGGCGCGCCGCATTCCTCAGCGGATGACGTCGATGACGTAAGTCGTGTCCGCGAGCGTGCCGCTGGGGCCGTAGCAGCGCACCGCCGCCGTCTCGTCGGCGGCGCTCAGCACGGCGCAGCGGTTGTCAGGCTGGGTCGGCGTGACGCGCACCAACCCGGTCGACAGCGACAGCCCGGCGAAGCGCACGGCGTAGGTGCCGGCCGCGCTGCGGGTGGCGGTGATGGGTTGGAGCGCCGAGTTGTACGCAAGCGGCACGTACGGGGCGTACGACGCCGCGCTGGCCTGGTCGAGCCACGCGAAGCCGAGCACCTCGGCCCGCGACAGCGCCTGCATGCCGTACACACTCGTCGGCTGATTCGCGTGCACGCTCAGCGAGAAGTCGCTGTCCGCGGGCCCAATGCCGTCGCCACACGCCACGGTGACGGTCGCGAGCGCCCGCTGCCACCCCGCCACGCTGCACGACCGGTTCGAGTTCATGGCCTGCGCCTGGAGGTTCGCGTTGTCCTGGGCCTGGAGCCCGTTGAAGGTGACGGTGTAGGTGCCGGGCCCGGTGCGCGCGGTGGCGATGCTGCCCGCCGGGTTGTACGCGTTGGCGGCCACCGGCGCCGTGCCCTGCGCCGGCACGCGCGCGTACGCCATCAGCCGCGCGGTGCTGGCGCGGAAGTAGCTGCTGACGGTGACGAAGAGCGGCGTGTCCGTCGGAACGTTGGCCGCGTTGAAGCAGCGCACGTAGACGTCGCTGTTCTCGAAGCCCGCGGTCGCGCAGCGGCGACCCGTGCCGTACGCGGTGACGTGCACGTTGGAGTTGGTCAGCGACAGCCCGCCGAAGGACACCGTGTACACGCCGGCGCTCGCGCGCGTGAACGTCATGGTCCCGCCGGCGGCGTTGAAGTTGTCCCCCGACGTCGCCGACAGGGTCGAGCTGGCGTTCGGCGCCGTGACCCAGGCGTACGCGGACACGTTGGCGACCGTGGGCCGCGCGCGTGTGACCAGCAGCGCCTGGAACTTGGACTCGACCGGTGCGCCGAGGCGGTCGAAGCACGACACCATGGCTTCGCTGGCGCCGAAGAGCCGGCCCATGCAGTGCCCGTCGCCCTCCAGCTTGCTGACCAGCAACGTGCGAGCGGCTTGGAGGCTGGCCGCGGGAGTGAATCCCAACCCGTACACGCCCAAGTTGGTGCGAGCGACGCGGGGCGCGGTGCCGCTGGACGACACGCTGCGCGGCGGGGTCATCCAGTTGCTGTTGACGGTGAGGAGGCTGTCCTGAACGACGACGTCGGTGATGCTGGCTTCGGTCATGGTGGGGCTGGGCCCGGTGATGACGATGGAGAACGGGCCGTTGACAGGCATGCCCGCGCTGTCGCGGCAGCTGACGAACACGTCGGCGCCGGCCACGGTAGCCACGAAGCAACGAGTCGGAGGCTGGCCTCCCACTCCGTTGGCGGCGACCTGCACCGCGCCGACGGCGGTGCCCGTGGGCAGCGACACGCGGTACGTCCCCAGCGCGGTTCCCGTCACGGTCAGCGCCCCGACCGCCGAGTACCACGTGCCGTCGGGCAGGGGGAGCGCGCCCACCGCGGAGCCCAGCGAGCCCGTGTTCGCGAAGGCGATGACCGCGCCGTTGCTGGTGATGCCGGTCTCGGTGACGAGCAGGTCGAACGCCGCGTCTGCCCCGGCGCCGGCGGCGTCGACGCAGCGCACCTGGGCCGAGTCTCCGCTGAAGGACTGCACGCTGCAGGAGTTGGCGGAGGCCGCGGTGACGAAGACGGACGCCGTCCCCGCGCTGAGCACCATGCCGTCCGCCTGCACCGTGTACTGCCCGGCACCCGCCCGCGTCAGTCGCACCACGGGGACGTCGCCGTTGGCGGTGTACTTGTTGATCACGAAGGTCGTGCCGTTGACTGTCGTGATGGGAACGCGCGCCCACGCGAAGAGCGGGACCCCGCGACTGCGTGGCGCGGCGACCGTGTTGACGACCACGTACTCGTACCCTTCGATCGTGACCGAAGCGCGCACTGTCTGGCCCACCTGCGCCTCCGTCGAGGGCGGCGTGTACTCAGCGGAGATCGACGTCTGGTTCGAGAGCGTCCCAGGCCCGGTGAGGCTCCAGACGACGCTCGGCGCGCTCGTCCCGTTGACCGTGAGCGTCCAGTGCTGGGTTCCCTCCCCGACGATGGGGGTGTCTGCGCCCGCAAACTGGACGGCGAACGCATTCACGGAGCACGTGGCGCTCACCGTCCCGATGGTGCCTCGCACCACAATGGGCGCGGGCGACGCCGGATAGGTCTGGGTAGTCAGGCGGACGGTGAGCGCCTGCTGGTTCGAGAGGGTCCCGGGCCCGCTTTCGATGGACCAAACGATCGCGCTGGTCGAACCCGTCACCGTCGCGGTGATCGTCCGGCTCACAGCGCCCAGGGGAATGGGCCCGCCACAGGACAGCTGAATCGTCGTGACGCCAGCGTCTGCGCCGGAGCCTGCGGTCCCTCCTGCGCCCGCAGTTCCACCACTCCCTGCCGTTCCGCCAGCGCCCGCAGTTCCACCACTCCCTGCCGTTCCGCCCGCGCCCGCAGTTCCGCCGCTGCCCGCAGTTCCGCCAGCGCCCGCAGTTCCACCACTCCCTGCCGTTCCGCCAGCGCCCGCAGTTCCACCACTCCCTGCGGTTCCGCCCGCGCCCGCAGTTCCGCCGCTGCCCGCAGTTCCGCCAGCGCCCGCAGTTCCGCCAGCGCCCGCAGTTCCGCCAGCGCCCGCAGTTCCCCCAGAGCCAGCAGTTCCGCCCGCGCCAGCAGTTCCGCCCGAGCCGGCAGTTCCGCCCGCGCC
>JALHOS010000525.1 GCA_022842905.1 Myxococcaceae bacterium
GAACGCGCGCCCTGGCTCGTGGGTCACGCCCGCGGCGGCGTAGTGGCGAGCCAGCGCGTGCACGGCGCCCGGCGCCTTGTCCCCCGGCACGTCCAGCGCCTGCGCGTAGGCCACGTGCAAGCGCCGAGCGCCGTCGGGGCTCACCGCCGCCAGCGCGCCCTCGAGGAGCTTGTCGTGGAGGAACGTCCAGCCGCCGGGGCCGTGCGCCTCGATGACCTTCGCCCGCTCGGCCTGCTTGAGCGCGTCGGCCACGTCTGCCGCGCTCGCGTCCACCACGCGGGTGAGCAGCCGCGCGTCGAAGGTGGTGCCCTGCAGCGCCGCCGCCGCGAGGACTTCGGCCACGCCACCCGGCAGCGCCTTGAGCCGGCCGAGCACCAACTGCAGCACGTCCTTGGGCAGCGACACCGCGCCCAGCGCGCCGGCCACCACCGACCACCGCCCCGCGGTCGGCTCGAGCACACCCAGGTCGAACAGCTGTCGAACGTACTCGCCCAGGGTGAAGGGGTTGCCGTTGGCCAGCGCCACCACGCGGTCCACGAAGGCGGCGTCCACCGGCCGGTTTCCCAACAGCGCGCTCACCAGCTGCGCCCCCGCGTCGGCGGCGAGGGGCTCGAGCTCCACGCGGACCAGCGACGTCGGCAGCGCGGCCACCAGCGCTTCGACGGCCTGGGCGCTCTGCGCGTCGTTGCGCGCGGTGGTGAGCACCAGCAGCCGCTGCTCGTCCAGGCGCTGCGCGAGCTGCTTGAGCAGCTGCAGCGAGCCGTCGTCGAGCCACTGCACGTCGTCCAGGTGCAGCAGCAGCGGCCCGCGGGCCCGGGCGAGGCCTTCGAGGAAGTCGACGACGTACGCGTAGAAGCGCTCACGCTCGAGCTCGGCGACGCCGTCCGCGGTGGCGCCCACCAGCGCGCCGAGCGCCTTGGACAGACGGGCCAGCACCGCACCGCCGCGCCCCGCCGCCGTCGTCAGCGCCGTGCGCAAGGCCTGCCTCTCCGGAGCGGGCAGCGCGCCGACGTGGACGGCGAGGCCTTCGAACGCCTCGCGGAAAGGCCCGAGCGGAATGGTGTCGCCCAGCTGGCACTTGCCGAAGAGCACCAGCGCGCCGGCGCGGTCCGCGTCCACTTTCAGCTCGCGGGCCAGGCGCGTCTTGCCGCTGCCGGACTCACCGTCGAGCTGCACCCAGCCGCCCTGTCCGGCGACGGTGCGCGCCCAGGCGTCCTTCAGCCGGCCCAGCTCGGCGCCGCGGCCCACCAGCGGCACGTCGCCCGCGTGGAGCGTGGCGTCCTTGGTTCGGAGCGCGCCCGCAGCGCCGGCCTGGCGTTCTGCCTGCAACTCGTCGAGCCGCCCGAGGTCCGCGAGGACGCCGGCGGCGGTCTGGTAGCGATCGTCTGGGTCCTTCGCGAGCAGCGTGTCGATCAGCTCGGCGAGCACCGGCGACAGCCCCGGCGCCAGGCTCTTGGTGGGGGGCGGCGCCGAGGTGGCGTGGAGCTGCAGCAGCTCGCTGACGGAGCGGTCGCCGAACGGCGGCTGCCCGGTAGCGCAGTGGAAGAGCGTGGCGCCCAGGGCGTAGAGGTCGGAGCGCGCGTCGACGCGGCGCTTGATGACGCCGAGCTGCTCGGGCGACGCGTAGGTCGGCGTGCCCAGCACCCCGTCGGCCTGGTTCGAATCGGCGGCGGCGACGAAGCCGAAGTCGATGAGCTTCACCTCGTCGTTCGCCGCCACCATGACGTTGTGGGGCTTGAGGTCGCGGTGCACCAGGCCGTGCCGGTGGACCTCGCCGAGCGCGCCCGCGAGCGCCGTGGCGATTCTCCGCACCGAGCTCTCGGCCAGCGGCCCGCCCGCCAGCCGCTGCGCGACCTCGTCGCCTTCGACCAACTCCATGACCAGGTACGCGCGCCCGGCCAGCTCGCCGACCTCCTCGACGTGGACCAGCGACGGGTGGTGGAGCCGCGCCAGCGCCGCCGCCTCGCGCCGGAAGCGGAGGAGCGCCCCGGAGTCCTGCGCGCCGCTCATCACCTTGAGCGCGAAGCGCCGCCCGCCTCGGGTGGCCCGGTAGACGACGCTGTTCGCGCCGCGACCGAGCTCACCTTGGACGTCGTACCCGCTGACCTGCGGGCGCGCTTGGCTCGGGTCCACCATGAGGTCAGCGCGGCGCGCCTTCGACGGCGCTGATCGCCGTGGCCGTGGGCACGGCGCGGGTGAGCGTGAAGCCCGACTGCTCGTAGAGCGCGCGGTACTCCGCCAGCGTGCGCTCCTTCCCGCCGGGGCTGATGACCAGCATCAGCATGTCCAGGTACAGGCCGGTGGCGAAGTCGTTGCCTTCGGGGATCAACATCTCCACGGTGAGCAGCGTGCCGCCCGCCGGCATCACCTTGCGAATGTTGCGGTAGATGGCGAGCGACCGCGCGTCGTCCCAGTCGTGGATGATGTGCGACATGAGGTAGCAGTCGCCGCCGCTGGGCACACTTTCGAAGAAGTCACCGCCGATGGTCTCGCAGCGCCCGCCGAGCCCGGCCGCCTCGAGCTTCTTGGTGGTGCCGGCGATGGCCTGCGGCAAGTCGAAGACCACGCCGCGTACGCCCGGGTTGGCGGTGAGGATCGCCGTCATCAGCGCGCCGTGCCCACCGCCCACGTCCACCACCGTCTTGAAGCGCGAGAAGTCGTACGCCTTGACCAGCGAGCGGTGGTTGTTCGACGCGTGGGCCGTCATCGCGTCGTTGAAGATCGCCGCGTGGTCCGGGTGACCGTGGTGCCAGTCGAAGATGGACTGGCCGAACACCTTCTCGAACGCCGAGTTCCCCGTCTGCACGCTGTAGAGCATCTGCTCGCGGGCGGGGGAAATCTGGTCCTGCCAGAGCGCCACCGGGCGCAGCGAGCCCGGCCCGTCTTTCAGGCACGCCGCCATGGGCGTCAGCGCCCAGCGCCCGTCAGCGCCCCGCTGGAAGATGCCGTGGCCGGCGAGGAACCGCAGCACGCGCTCGAGCGACGGGGCGTGGGTCGACGTGGCCTGGGCCAGCTCGTCGGTGCTCTTCGAGCCGTCGCCGATGAGGGTGGCGACGTTGAGCTTCGCGGCGACTTGGATTGCCCGGGACAGCGCGGACTGCATCAGCATCAGCTGGAGGCGCGCGGCGGGCGGCAGCTCGGACGGTGCGGCGGTGGTCATGTGGGGCCCCTGGGAAGAGCCGCGAAGGCTAGGGGGCGCTCGGTGCGCACGCAACGCGCAACGGCGGTGGATCCGCCGCTAGATTACGGCGCTCATGGTGCCGATCGCCGTCGTGGGCATGGCGTGCCGCTTCCCCGTCGGCCCCGACGGCCCGTCGTCCTTCTTCGAGGCGCTGCTCGCCGGTGTCGACGGCGTGGGCCCGGTGCCGCCCAGCCGCTTCGTCACCGCCGAGGCGCGCGCCGCGTTCGGGGCCTTCCTGCCGGACGTGCGCGGCTTCGACGCCGGCTTCTTCCGCGTGCCGCCCGCCGAAGCGCAGCGCATGGATCCACAGCAGCGGCTCCTGTTGGAGCTGGCTTGGGAAGCGCTCGAGCGCGCGCTGATTTCACCGGCCAGCCTCGCGGGCACCGCCACCTCGGTGCACGTGGGCATCTCCAGCAGCGACTACGGCCGCCTCCAGTCGAGCGTGCCCGGCGCGAACGACGCGTACGCCATGACCGGCGGGGCCCGCAGCATCGCCGCCAACCGGCTGTCGTACGCGCTCGACCTTCGCGGCCCGTCGCTGGCGGTGGACACGGCGTGCTCGTCGTCGCTGGTTGCGCTGCACCTCGGCTGCCAGGCGCTGGAGACGGGTGAGGCGGACGTGGCGCTGGCGGGCGGCGTCAACCTGCTGCTCGCCGAGGCCATCAGCGCCGGCATGGCGCGGCTGGGCGCGCTGTCTCCCACCGGCCGCGTGCGCGCCTTCGACGCGAAGGGCGACGGCTACGTGCGCGGCGAGGGCGCCGGGGTGGTGGTGCTCAAGCGGCTCGACGACGCGCTGGCCGCGGAGGACCCGATCGTCGCCGTCATCGTCGGCTCGGCGGTGAACCAAGACGGCCGCACCAACGGGCTGACCGCGCCCAGCCGCCAAGCACAAGAAGCCGTCATTCGCGCCGCCTGGCGCCGCGGCGCGGTGGACCCTGCGACGGTCGCCTTCGTCGAGGCGCACGGCACCGGCACGCTGCTGGGAGATCCAATCGAAGCCCGCGCGCTCGGCGCCACCTACGGGGCGCAGCGCCAGGCCCCGCTGTGGCTGGGCGCGGTGAAGACGAACGTGGGCCACCTCGAGGCCGCCGCCGGCATCGCCGGCTTCATCAAGGCCGCGCTGGCGCTGCAGCGCCGCGTGCTGCCGCCCAACCTGCACTTTCAGACGCCCAACCCGCACGTCGACCTGCAGACGCTGCGGCTGGCGGTGCCCACCGCCGCCACGCCGCTCCCTGGCGACGGTGTGCTGCGCGCCGCGGTGTCGTCGTTTGGCTTCGGCGGGACGAACGCCCACGTCGTGCTCGAAGCGCCGCCGGTCCGCCGCGCTCGAACGCCGCGGTCACCCGCGCCCACCGAGCTGTTGCTCACCAGCGGCCGCGACCTCCCGAGCGCACGCGC
>JALHOS010000526.1 GCA_022842905.1 Myxococcaceae bacterium
GGCGGCTCTGGAGGAGTCTCTCCCGGCACGGGAGGAGGCTCCCCCGGCACAGGAGGAGGCTCCGCCGGCACAGGTGGGGGCTCCGCCGGCACAGGTGGAGGCTCCGCCGGCACAGGTGGGGGCTCCGCCGGCACAGGTGGGGGCTCCGCCGGCACAGGTGGGGGCTCCTCCGGGGCTGGTGGGGGCTCCGCCGGCACCGATGCGGGCGCCGGCGGCGCGTGTCACTCGCTCGACGGCGGGCTCCTCGAACCCGGCTGGTTCAACGTCGACAACACCATCGGCCAATACGACTCGGGCGAGTCGTACGTCCTCCTCCGCCACCTCCTGTCGTTCAGCGCGACCGGAGACCTGCGCTGGCTCACCGACTTCGTCCGCCACGCCGACCAGGTGCTCGCCAACCGCGACGATCGCCGCGCGCGGTTCTTCCGCCAGCCGGTCTGGTCGACTTTCTCCCTCGTGCGCCCGTGCTGCTCGTCCACCCCGGGTGGCGCCTGCGAGGCGCTGCAGTCCGCGGACCTGCTCCCCGACGGAGGCGCCCCGCGGTACGGCACGACGGATCCGCTCGGCGCGCGCTGCCGCTGGTTGCCCGTCGCTACGACCTTGTCGACCGGCCTCATCACCTCCCCCTTGCTCGAGTTCGCACGCCTCGTGCGGGCCTCACCCGCTCTCACCGCGACGCGCGTGTGTGACGGGCGCACGCTCGGGACCATCTCCCAGGGCTACGTCCAAGCCGCCGAGGAGTCCGTCGCCGCGCACGATCACGAGTGGTACCCAGCGCTCGGCACTTGGCGCCCGCAGCCCCACACGCGCGCCGTCTTCGTCGACAGCAACGGCCGGCCGATCGCCGACTTCGCCGATCAGCCCTTCAACATGAGCCACTCGCTGGGGCGCTCCGTCGTGCTGCTGCTGGAGCTCACCGGGCGCCGCCGCTACGCCGCGCAGGCGTTCGCGCTGGCCACGGCCTTTCGCTCACGACTCACCCTCGAGCCGGACGGCGCGTACACCTGGCTCTACTGGCAGTCCGACACCCAGTTCCCGTACCTCGAGGACATCACGCACGGGCACCTGTCCACCGACTTCGCCCGCCTCGCCTACGCGCGGGGGCTCGTGTTCACCTTCGGCGATCTCCAGCGTTTCGCGGCGACGGTGGCGCTCCGGCTGGCCCCACCGAGCGGAGGCTTCGCCGGCCGTGTCGACGGCTCCTGGGTCGACCCAGGCCACGCCTTCTTCGTGCCGTTCTGGGCCGCGCTGAGTCCGTTCCGCTCGCCCGACGTCACCCAGGCCGTCAGCCGCGCGAACGCTCAAGCGGCACCGGGCACGGCTGAGCTGCGGCGCTACGCACAGGCCCTCGCCCAGGAGTACGCCGGCACCGGCACCCGCGCCGCCAGCACCCCGTGCACCCAGGACCGTCAGTGCGCCTCGCACATCTGCTTCGCGGGCGTCGTCTGCGGCGATCCGCTCGGCGATCGCAGCGGCTGCACGCGGGACCTCGAGTGCGCTTCCCAGCGCTGTGTCGCGGCCGACGCTGGCCGCGTGTGCGCGCCCGCCACGCCCTTCGTTCCGCCCACGCTGCTGGCGACCGGAGCGGCCTGTCAGGGCGACGAAGACTGCAGCTCGTTCCGCTGTGGCGATGCGGGCGTGTGCTCGCTCCGTCGTGCGCCGCCAGCCGCCTGCGCTCGCCCCAACGACTGCACCACGGGGCTGTGTGTCAGCGGCGTCTGCGCGGACTTCCGCTGACCTGCACGCGGACACCTGTAAATCGCGCTTTCTCAATTCGCGAGAAGCCCAGGGCCCATCGCCCCGACACCTCTTGGAGAGGAGCGGTCGACGCCATGAGCTACGAGGACGACTTGGAAGCGCTGCGTCGGGAGCTGCTGGAGGACGAGCAGCTCTTCCTCGAGGCGGAGGCGAAGGGCGTGGAGTTCGGCGAGCTGGTCGATCGCCGCGTCGCCGAGGCCTTGGCGCAGAAGCTCAAGGGCCGCGCCGTGGCGGTGCCCAATGCAGGCCCGGGCTTCGACGCGGCGGTGGGGCGGCCGAAGGTCTCCTTGCCGTGGGCCGGAGGTGAGCTGGCGCGCCCGCGAGACACATCGCTCCACGCCTTCTCGCTGACCGTGCCGCGCTTCGTCCGCGCCTGAGCGGTCCTACTTCGTGCGCCTGAGGTACGCGTCGTAGGCGGCGATCAGCTGCTCCACCACGGCGGGATCGGCCAACGTCGTCGTGTCGCCGAGCTCGTCGCGCTGGCCTTCGACGATCTTCCGCAACAGCCGCCGCATGATCTTCCCGCTCCGCGTCTTCGGCAGCCCCGGCACGATGTGCACCTGATCCGGCGTGGCGATCGGGCCGATCACCTGGCGCACCTTCTCCTTGAGCATGCCCTCGAGCTCGCGGTGATCTCGATCGTCCGCGCCCTGGCGCAGCAACACCCACGCGCAGATCCCCTGGCCCTTGAGCTCGTGCGGAATGCCGATGACGGCGGCTTCGGCCACCGCGGGGTGGGCGACGAGCGCGCTCTCGACCTCCGCCGTGCCGATCCGGTGCCCCGACACGTTGAGCACGTCGTCCACGCGGCCGGTGATCCAGTAGTACCCGTCCTCGTCGCGCGTGCAGCCGTCGCCGGTGAAGTACAGCCCCGGGAAGCGCGAGAAGTAGACCTCCTTGAAGCGCCGGTGATCGCCGTACAGCGTGCGCGCTTGGCCCGGCCAGGGGCGCTTGAGGCACAGGTTGCCCTTCACGCCGTTGCCCAGGACTTCCTTCCCGTCGTCGTCGACGAGCACGGGCTCGCAGCCGAAGAAGGGCAGGGTGGCGCTGCCGGGCTTGGGGGCAATGGCGCCGGGCAGCGGGCTGATGAGAATGCCGCCGGTCTCCGTCTGCCACCACGTGTCCACCACCGGGCAGCGCCCGTCGCCCACCACGTCGTGGAACCAGCGCCACACTTCGGGGTTGATCGGCTCGCCCACGCTCCCCAACAACCGCAGCGACGTGCGCCGGTGCTGCTTCACCGGCCCCGCGCCCTCGCGCATGAGCGCCCGGAGCGCCGTGGGTGACGTGTACACGCAGGTCGCCTGCACGTCGTCCACCACCTGCCAGAGCCGGCCAGAGTCCGGGTAGCTGGGCACACCTTCGAACAGCACGCTCGTCGCCCCGACCGCGAGCGGCCCGTAGACGAGGTACGAGTGCCCCGTCACCCAGCCGAGATCCGCCGTGCAGAAGTGCACGTCCTCGGGCCGGTGATCGAACACGTAGTCGAACGTCATCGCCGCGTAGAGCAGGTAGCCCGCGGTGGTGTGGAGCACGCCCTTGGGCTTCCCGGTGCTGCCCGACGTGTAGAGGATGAAGAGCGGATCCTCCGACGCCATCCACGCGGCGGGGCAGGTGGCGCGCTGCTTGGCCAGCTCGTCCTCCAGCCACAGATCGCGCCCGGCCTCCATGGGCACGGTGGTGGGCGTGCGGCGAACGACCAACACGCGCTGCACTTGCGAGAGCCCGTTCACCGCCTCGTCGACGATCGCCTTGAGGCCGATCGCCTTGGGGCCGCGCACGCCTTCGTTCGCGGTGATGACGAGCTTGGCGCCGGCGTCGAGGATCCGATCGCGCAGCGACTCGGCCGAGAAGCCCGCGAACACCACCGAGTGCACCGCGCCGATCCGCGCGCAGGCGAGCATGGCGTACGCGAGCTCGGGGATCATCGGCAGGTACAGGCAGACGCGGTCGCCCTTGGCCACGCCGTGGGCCCGCAGCACGTTCGCCAGGCGGCCGACGTGGTGCTTGAGCTGGCGGTAGGTGATTCGCTCGTACTGGCCCGGCTCGTTCTTCGCCCAGATCAGCGCCACCTTGTCCGGGCTCGCCAGCGCGTGCCGGTCGACGCAGTTGTGCGCCACGTTCAGCCGCCCACCGCCGAACCACGAGAAGTCGGCCTCGTGCATGTCGGCGTCGAGGACTGCGCTCGGCGGGTGGAACCAGGTCAGCCGGGTGGTGGCCTCGTTGCCCCAGAAGGCCTCCGGCGCCTCCAGGCTCTGGCGGTAGAGCGCTTGGTACTCCGCCAGGCTCTTCACCTTGGCGGTGCGGCTGAAGGCTTCCTTGAGCGGCTCGGGCTGGCTGGGCATGCCCGCGGTCTATCAGGGTGTTGAGGAATGCCGGACCCGAGCCCGAAGGGTTTCTGTCGACGGGAGTGCATTTCTCAACACCTGGCTCGCGCTGGCGATCGCGTGAGTCGACCCGCGCCAGCGTGGGTGGGCATGGCGCAGAGAATGGGGGCTGCTCTTCGACGCCGGTCGCGAGCGCGTGGAGACACCGCTCCGAGCTGGTTGGTGTCTCCTCGTCGCAAGCGGACTGGTTCACCTCAACGCCGTCGTCGAGAGCGCCGAAGTCGCGACCGCGGGCGGCGCCACGCCACCCACCGCACGGTCGATCCCGCGCGCGTGTAGGTCGCGCGTGTTCGGGTGCGCATTGCGCGGCGGCCTCCACGTCGCGGGTCATTCGAGCCCCCGTCGACGCGAGGAGGCCCTTCGTCAGCACCGGCGCCGACCGCCGCCGCACCACGCACATTCCGAGCGCTGCCGCCCGGCCGAACGGCGCCGG
>JALHOS010000527.1 GCA_022842905.1 Myxococcaceae bacterium
GGGGCTCCAGCTCGGGCCCGGTGGCCGCTCCGTGCACCTCGAGTCCACACGCGCCGACGAGGCCGGAAGCGCCGCGCTCCGCGTGGAGTTCCGGCTCGCGCCCGGTGGCCGCTCCGTGCACCTCGAGCGCACACGCTCCGACGAGACCGGAGGCGCCGCGTTCCGCGTGGAGTTCCGGCTCGCGCCCGGTGGCCGCTCCGTGCACCTCGAGCCCACACGCGCCGACGAGACCGGAGGCGCCGCGCAGCACGACGAAGCTCCGGGGAAACTGATCGCCCAGGCCAGCCAGCGGCAAACCCGCCCGGCGCAGCAGCGCTTCGACCGCCGGGAGGTCGGTGGCCAGCGCGGCGACCGGCGTCACAAGACGACGTGCTCCTGGTGCACGCCGAACACCTCGCGCATGGCGTCGGAGATCTCACCCAGGCTGGCCTCCGCCTTCACCGCGTCGAGGATCAGCGGGATCAGGTTCTCGTCGGCGGCCTTGGCCTGCGAACGCAGGGCGTCGAGCGCGCGCTGCACGGCGGCGGCGCTGCGCGACTTCTTGAGTTGGGCCAGGCGCTCGACCTGCTCGGCTTCCACGCTCTCGTCGACGCGCAGGAGCCCTTCGATCGGCGGCTCCGGCTGCTGGTACTTGTTCACGCCGACGACGACGGCGTCACCCTTCTCGAGCGCGCGCTGCGCCGTGTAGGCCGCGTCTTGAATTTCCTGCTGCGGGAAGCCGACCTCGATCGCCCGGACCATGCCGCCGAGATCGTCGATCTTCCGAATGTACGCGTGCGCCTTGGCCTCCAGCTCGTCGGTCAGCCGCTCGAGGTGGTAGCTGCCCCCGAGCGCGTCGATCGTGTCGCAGACGCCCGTCTCGTTGGCGATGATCTGCTGGGTGCGCAGCGCGAGCTTGGCCGCGCCCTCGGTCGGCAGCGCCAGCGCTTCGTCCCAGCCGTTCGTGTGCAGCGACTGACAGCCGCCGAGCACCCCCGCCAGGCCCTGCAACGCGACGCGCACGACGTTGTTCAGCGGCTGCTGGGCGGTGAGCGTCGAGCCCGCGGTCTGGGCGTGGAAGCGCAGCGTCTGGCTCTTGGGATCCTTCGCGCCGAACCGTTCCTTCATGAGCTTCGCCCACAGCCGCCGCGCCGCGCGGAACTTGGCGACCTCTTCCATGAAGTCGTTGTGCACGTTGAAGAAGAAGGACAGCCGGCCGGCGAAGTCGTCGACTGCAAGCCCGGCCTCGAGCGCCGCGTCGACGTAGGCGACGCCGTCGGCGAGCGTGAAGCCGATCTCCTGAGCGGCCGTCGAGCCGGCTTCGCGAATGTGGTACCCGCTGATGCTGATCGGGTTCCACTTGGGCACGTGCTTCGCGCAGAACGCGAAGAGGTTGGTGATCAGGCGCAGGCTCGGCCCCGGCGGGTAGATGTACGTGCCGCGGGCGATGTACTCCTTGAGAATGTCGTTCTGGACGGTGCCCTGCAGCGCGGCCATGGGTACGCCCTGCTCTTCGGCCACGGCGGCGTAGAGGCACAGCAGGATCGGCGCCGTCGCGTTGATCGTCATCGACGTGCTGACTTCACCCAGCGGAATGCCGGCGAGCAGCGTGCGCATGTCCTGCACCGAGCAGATCGACACGCCGACCTTGCCGACTTCCCCCCGCGCGCGCGGCGAGTCGGCGTCGAAGCCCATCTGCGTGGGGAGATCGAACGCGACCGACAGGCCCGTCTGCCCGGCCTTGAGCAGCGCGTGGTAGCGCTGGTTCGACTCCCGCGCGGTGCCGAAGCCGGCGTACTGCCGCATGGTCCAGTGCCGACCGCGGTACATGGTCGGCTGCACGCCGCGGGTGAAAGGGAACTCGCCGGGGAAGCCGAGCTCGGCGTCGGGCCGCGGGCCGTCGACGGGCGGGCGGGCGATGCCGCTGCTCGTCTCGAAGTGCGGCTTGCGCTCGGGAGCCTTCGCCGTGGCCTTCTCGTAGATGCTGCGCTTCCAGCGGGCGTGCTCGGCGTTCCAGTCGCTCATGGCGGCGGGCGGCCTTAGCACGTCACCGCGCGCGCCGCCGCCGCCGGAGCGCAAGCAGGCCCAGGGCCACGATTCCCGGCGTGTGGGCACAGCCACGGGGCTCCGCGCCGCTGAACTCCTGCACGCCGTCGAGCACCACCGGCGCCGGCAGCACGCAGGCGCCGTCGACGCAGACGGTGCCGGTGCCGCAGCTCCGCGCACAGGGCCGCGCGCAGTACGTCGCTTCTTGCCCGTTCGTCACGCAGCGGCGGTGCGCGCACTGGCTTGGGCGCGTGCACACGCTCAGCTCCGCCACGCAATCGGGATCCGAGCTCGCGCACGCGGTCTGCGAGGCGCGCTGGCAGAAGCCGTCGGCGGCGCAGCCCAGCGGACAGTCCGGATCGTTCGCGAGCAGCGGGCAGCGATCGTCACACTGGCCGTCGGCAGCGCACACGCAGTCAGGGTCCGTCTGCGCGCAGCCCGACGCGCACAGGCCGTCTTCACCGCACCAGGGCCCCGTCGTGCGGCGCAGGTAGTCGCGAATGTGGTCGCGGTGGAAGTCGACGCGCGAGTCGAGCCCGTCGCTGCAGCGCGACGCGGTGTACGTGAAGGAGTGCACGCCCAGGACGCGGCGCACGCCGTCCGAATCGGTCACGAAGGACGGCCCGCCGGAGTCGCCGTTGCAGACGCCCGCGTCGCCCAGCCAGCCGATGCGCAGGTGCTCGTCGCTGAACTCGTTGATCGGCAGCTCGACGCGGCGCCGCACGGGGGTCTCGAAGGACGTGGGGGTCGTGCGGCCGTAGCCCACGCTGTCCAGCCGCCGCTCGAAGTCCAAGGGCAGCATGGCGCGGTTGAAGTACGGCGCCGGGGTGACGCCCGGGAACGGCTCGGCCAGCTCGATGAGGCCCACGTCGAAGGCCATGACCGGGTTCCGTGGCCAGCGCGGGTGGCGTTCCCACGACCGCGCGCGGCGCCACCGCGGATCGTCGTAGCTCGACGGAGGCACGTCGTCGTTGACGACGCCCACGAAGACGAGCGCGCCGCCGGGGAAGAGCTGATCGTCCAGACAGTGCGCCGCGGTCAGAACCACCTTCGGGGTGATGAGCGTGCCCGAGCACGACGTGCCTCGCAGCGGGCCGCCGTCGACGGACACGCCCAGTCCGATGAACACCGCTTCGGGGTGAGCGCCGCGGTCGAGCTGCCCACCGCGAATGGCCGCCGCCGAGCGCGCCACGGCTGGGTTGTCGACCTCACCCGCACACGCGGCGAGGGCGCAGATGACTGGAACGGCGAACGGACGCATTGAGCGCGACATGATCCCAAGCCACGCCGGCCAACGCACGTACGGAAAACGCGCGCGAGGCGGGCTCATCGGTATGAAAAGAGACCTGACAGCGACGGTTCCAGACGACGGGTGTCAGCTCCAGAAGCATGCGAGCCCAGCCACGAGCCGTCCCGCCGCCGTCCCTGCCGCGCCCGGTGCGCGTCGTCGTCACGGGCTACGGGCCGTTCATGGGCATCACCGACAACCCTTCGGCCGCGCTGGCGAAGCGGCTGGCTGAGCTGGGCCTTCCGAACGCGCAGCTCGAGGTCCGCACGCTGGACGTGACGACCCAGGCCGTGGACGAGTTCCTGGCCGACATGAAGGCCCGGCCGCCGGACGTCATCTTGTCCATGGGCGTCACGCACGGGCGCGCGCAGGTGGAAGAGGCGCCGCAGAACCGCTTGGGCAAGGCGCGTGATGGCAAGGACCAGCTCATGGACGAGCGCCGCGTCGTGCCCGACGGCCCGGAGACCCTGCCGACGGACCTGCCGGTCGAGGCGATCGAGTGGGCGCTGCAGCCCTTCGGCGATCAGCGCAAGGTCTTCACCAGCCGGTCCACCGAGACGTACTGGCCCGACCGCAGCGCGTACCTGTGCAACTACTTGGGCTACCAGCTCGCCCACGCCTTCGGGGAGAAGCCGGAGACGACGGCCGGGTTCATTCACATCACCCGGGACACGCCAGCGGAGCAGCTGCAGGCGGCGCTCGAGGCGATCGTGAAGGCCCACGGGGCGCAGGCGGGAGTCCGAAGCGGCGGCGCTGCCACGACCCCTTGATGGAGCGGGCGGGCGCTACAGTGCGCCCGCATGACGCGACTGCTCGATCTCGCCGCGGCCATCTCCGTCGGCACGGACCTGGGGAACGGGCGCCCGCCCGAGACGGCCATGCGCATCACCCGGCGCGCGCTGCGGCTGGCGAGCGCGCTGCCGGCGGGCCCCGAAGCGTCGGTCGTCTTGTGGGCTGGCCTGCTTCGCTTCGCTGGCTGCGTCAGCACGTCAACCGAAGAGGGCAGCTTCGGAGGAGACGATCTGGCCCTGCGCTCGGCGCTGCTCGGCGCTGATCTCACCCAGCCAGCGGACCTGCTGCGCGCGTTGACCTCACCACGCTCCGCGCCGCCCGGAGCGGGGCCGATCGACGTGGCCGACTTCGCTGCGCGCGGGCCCGAGCTGGCCCCACGGGTGTTGGCCGCGCACTGTGAGGTCGCCGTCATGCTGGCGAAGCGGCTTGGGTTCGGCGCGGCGGTGCTGAGCGCGATCGGCGCGTACC
>JALHOS010000528.1 GCA_022842905.1 Myxococcaceae bacterium
GCACGGTGTCCGGCAGCGGCGGGGGCGCGTCGAAGCGCATGGGCGGTGGCGCAGCGAGGGTCACCTCGTCGTCGACGGCGGCTGCACGAGGTGTCGGCGGCGGAGCGGGTGTGGCTTTGGGCGGCGGCGGCGCGGCGTCTTCCGCGGTCAAGCCACCGAGCTCGCGGATCGCCACCAGCGCCTCGGTGAGCGCCGAATCCGACAGCGGTTGGCCCCGCCCCAGCGCGACGGTGTGCCGCTGCTTGGACCTGCCGACCGGCTCGATGCTGAGCTGGAGCGTCTTCTTCGCGCCCTTGCCCTTCACCTCGCCGCCGACGACGAGCTGCACCTTGCGCGCCCGCAGCTTCTTCACGTCGACCTTGCGCCCCGTGAGCACCGCCTTCTCCGGGACACACTCCAGCCGCGTGCAGAGCGCCTGCTCGAGCTGGCCGCGCAGGGCCGCGGCGCCCTTGCCCGTGAAGCCGCGGAGCACGAGCCGCTCGGCCCCCGCGGACGACGTCCAGAGCAGCAGGAAGAGGCACCCAAGTCGCATGGCCGCGAAGCGGCGGCACCATACTCCGTGTGGTAGAACGACGGCGTGTCCAACCCGGCCCTCGAGCACTTCATTCGCAGCATTCCGCTGTTCTCGCTGGTGGCCCCCGAAGACATGACCGAAGTGCTGCGGCTCCTGCGCCCGGTCACCGTGGAGCCCGGCGACGTGCTGTTCAAAGAAGGTGAGCCCGGGAAGGCGATGTGGCTCCTCGGGGAAGGCACCGAGGCCTCGCTGGCGACCACCGGCGCGGCGGGCAAGCCGGTCGTCGTGGCGTACGCGAAGAAGGGCCAGGTCATCGGCGAGATGGCGCTGGTCGACGACGGGCCACGCTCGGCGACGGCGATCGTCACGCAGGGCGGCCACGCGCACCAGATCGACGCGCAGGAGTTCCACGCCATGCGCGCCACGTTCACGCCTGCCGCGTTCAAGATCCTCCGGAAGATCTGCCTGGACCTGTGCTCCCGCATTCGCCAGACGAACGAGCGCATCGTCCCGTCGGGCAAGGCCGCCGTGCAGACCCCCGCGCTCGAACAAGGCGCGAGCCCCGACCCGTCCGCGCTCGACGCCTTCCCGGCCTTCGCGCCCATGCCCGCGCTGGTGAAGCTCGCGCTGGCGCAGAAGCTCAAGCGCGTGGAAGTCGACGGCCTCGCGCCGATCTTCGCCGAAGGTGAGCGCTCCGACGGCACGTACTTCATCGTCGAGGGTGAAGTGTCCGTCGGGCGCAACGGCAAGACGCTGGCGAACCTGGGCGCCGGCAGCATGTTCGGCGTCGTCGCCTGCATCGACCAGGGGCCGCGCTCGGCCAGCTGCATCACCACCGGCCCGGCCAAGCTGTGGCGCATGAGCGCCCGCGACTTCGACCAGCTCTTCGCGTCGGGGCACCGCTTCGCGTTTCAAATGGTGGACCTGGTCGCCCGGCAGCTCGTGCAGCACCTGCGCGACGCCAACCAGCTCTTGCCCATGCCCGGCTCGCCGTCAGGCATCGCCAAGGCGGCCAGGCCCGTCGACGTGCCCCTGCCCCGCCCGTCCGAGCCGCGCGTGCCTGCCCCTCGGCCTTCGGCGCCACCGCCGCCGTCACCGGCCAAGGTGCTGGATCCCGAGGTGCCGCCGATCGAGCTCGAGGTCGACTTCGGCGAGCTCAACGAGTCCTTCTGAGTTCGGATCGGGCCTTCAGCCGGGGCCGGGCTTGATTTCGGGC
The DNA here is from genome assembly GCA_022842905.1 of Myxococcaceae bacterium. Classification (GTDB taxonomy): domain Bacteria; phylum Myxococcota; class Myxococcia; order Myxococcales; family Myxococcaceae; genus JALHOS01. The sequence continues at coordinate 1,731 of JALHOS010000528.1, forward strand.
GGGTTCGTCCTTAGTCCGTACCTTCGCGAAGGAGACACACCGCCATGTCCGTGAACATTCAGCTCGAGTGGACCCCCAACCCGTCGACGCTCAAGTACGTCGTCGACACGCAGCTGCTGCCGCGCGGCGCCATGAACTTCACCACCCGCGAGGTCGCGACCGAGAAGTCGCCGCTGGCCAGCAAGCTCTTCGACATCAAGGGCGTGCAGGCGGTCATGGTGGGGACCAACTTCGTGACGGTCACCAAGGGCGACGAGGGTGAGTGGGACGAGCTCAACGACGGCGTCATGCTCACGCTCGATCAGCACCTGACGGCCGGTGACAACGTCATCAAGCCCGACGTGCTCGCGGCCTGGCAGGCGGCGGTGCCCACGGGCGGCGGCGCGGTCGAGCAGCGCATTCGGGAGATCCTCGACAATGAGATCCGCCCGGCGGTGGCGCAGGACGGCGGCGACATCACGCTCGATCGCTTCGAGAACGGCGTCGTCTACCTGATGATGCAGGGCAGCTGCGCCGGCTGTCCGTCGTCCACCGCGACGCTGCGCATGGGCATCGAGACGCGGCTGCGCGAGGCGATCCCCGAGATCGTCGAAGTGGTCTCGGTGTAGTGGCCCCGGCCCGACAAGCGGTCCCCAAGCACCAGGTCCGCCGCGAGCTGCTCGAGCACCAGTCCGCCGAGCTGCTCCAGGCGCTGCACCTGCTCACGCGCGAGGGCAACCTCAACGCCGACGCGCGGCGCAAGCTCAAGCAGGTCAACCACCTCGTCGGGCTGCTGAGCCCGGCGCTCGACGACGTGCTCGGTCGCTTCGGCGCACCGGTGGTGGCCGACGTGGGCAGCGGCAACGCGTATCTGGGCTTCGTGCTCTACGAGCTGTTCTTCAAGGCGGTGGACAAGGGCGAGCTGTGGAGCGTCGAGTCCCGCGACGAGCTGTCACGCAAGGCCCAGGAGCGCGCGCGGGCGCTGGGCTTCGACCGCATGCACTTCTCCACCGGCACCATCGCCCAGGCCGAGTACCCCGCCCGCGTACACCTGCTCACCGCCCTGCACGCGTGCGACACCGCGACCGACGACGCGATCATCGTGGCGATCGAGCGCAACGCGGACCACGTGGCGCTCGTGCCGTGCTGCCAGGCGGAGCTCGCGCAGCAACTCAAGGAGCGCGGCAAGGAAGCGCAGGGTCCGGTGACGAGCCTGTTCGCGCACCCCTGGCACCGCCGCGAGTTCGGCTCTCATCTGACCAACGTGCTTCGCGCGCTGGTGCTCGAGAGCTTCGGCTACCAGGTGACGGTGACGGAGCTGACCGGCTGGGAGCACTCGCTCAAGAACGAGCTGATCCTCGGGCGGCGGGTGCACAAGGAGAAGCGCGAGGCGAAGGACGAGCTGCGCGCGCTGCTCGGCGCGGTGCCGGTGCGGCCGAAGGTGGTTCGCCACTTCGCTGCGGCGCTGGGCGTCTGACGGCGGCCTGCGCCAGCGTGGCACCTGCGCCCCCGGAACTCCTGGCCCCACTCTGCTAGACGCGCCCCTCATGCCCGCCTCCGAGCGAGCCTTGGTGCAGTGTGCTGCCGGCCTCGAAGACGGGCTGGCGCGGGAGCTCGTCGCCTGCGGGGCGTCGCTCGGGTCGCGGCAGCGCGGCGGAATCTGGGCCGAAGGCCCGCCGGGCACGGTGGTGCGCATCAACGTGCGCTCACGCATTGCCGAGCGGGTGCTGCTGCACCTGGGCACGGTCCAGCGCCCCGACGCGCTCGGCGCCCTCTCGCTCAAGCCGGTGCACGCGCCGGGGGCCACGCTGGGGCTCGAGATGTCGGGCGACGCGGCGGGCCAGTTCCGCCCGGTGGCGCAGCGCTGGCTCGGCACCTTGGCCAAGCCGGCCGGCTGTACGATCGTCATCCACGCCGAAGCGAGCGGCGCCGACGTCTTCGTGGACAGCAGCGGAGAGCCGCTGCACCTGCGCGGGTATCGGGAAGAACCGGGCAAGGCGCCGCTCAAGGAGACGCTCGCCGCGGGGCTCTTGGCGGCCGCGCGCTGGGCGCCGGGCACGCCGCTGTGGGACATCACCTGCGGGTCGGGCACCTTCGTCATCGAAGCGGCGGAGCAGAGCCGAGGCCTCTGGCCCGGCCGGCAGCGGGTCTTCGCGTTCGAATGGTTCCCGTCCTTCGACCCGGCCTGGCTCGTCGAAGCCAAGCAGCCCGGCCGCGCGAAACCTGGCCTGGTGCGCGGGAGCGATCTGAACGCCGGCGCGCTGGGCGTGTCCCGCCGCAACGCCAAGCGGGCCGGCGTGTTCGAAGCGCTTGAGCTCGAGCGGCTCGACGCCACGAAGCTGCCGCCGCCACCGCCAGGCACGCCGCCGGGCCTCGTCCTCGCCAACCTGCCCTACGGCCAGCGGGTGGGGGAGCAGGACGAGCTGGGGGCGCTGTACCGCGGCGTCGGCCAGGCGGTGCGGCGCGCCCTGCCAGGCTGGCGCTTCGCGTTCCTGGTCGAGCGTGGGGAAGAGCGCTTGGGTCTGCCGATCGATCAGGTGGTGGAGATCACCAACGGCGGCCTGCGCTGTCGGTTCGTCCAGGGCGTCTGCCCCGCCTCACCCGGCTGAAGCCCCGCGCCCCGATCGCGGCACGCGCGCTCGAGCCTTCGCGGGAGGAGTCGCAAGTCGAGCGAGGTCACGGCGCGTGCAGGACACGGCCGTAAGGCCCCGCCCGCGACTCGGCTGCGGGCGAGGGTCGTGGCGCGCGAGGTACGCGTCGAGCGAGGTACGCGTCGAGCGAGGTACGCGTCGAGCGAGGTACGCGTCGAGCGAGGTACGCGTCGAGCGAGGTACGCGTCGAGCGAGGTACGCGTCGAGCGAGGT
>JALHOS010000529.1 GCA_022842905.1 Myxococcaceae bacterium
GCCCGCCGTGCCTCCCGACCCCGCCGTGCCTCCCGACCCCGCCGTGCCTCCCGACCCCGCCGTGCCTCCCGACCCCGCCGTGCCTCCCGACCCCGCGGTGCCTCCCGAACCCGCCGTGCCGCCCGAACCCGCCGTGCCGCCCGAACCCGCCGTGCCGCCCGAACCCGCGGAGCCAGCGTCGGCACCTCCACCGCATGCAACATCCGCCGGGTTCTTCGCGCAGAACTCCTGCTTCGCGGCGTCGAAGTCGGTGCACGACACGAGCGCAGCGGCCAGCACGACAAAAGGCACTCTCATGGGAACGCTCCAGTGAACGTGACGGCAACCCCGTCGCGCGTCGGGACAAGCCCCGCGCTCGTCGAAGGCGGCGCTCCGGCGACGAGGAAGATGATCACCGCCGCCGCCGCACCAGCGCCGGCGACTCCGGTGAGCACCGCGGCCACGGTCTGGGTCGTCTTGCCCGTGCTGACCGCTTGATTCGCATCGAAGCCCGCCGGCAGCGGCGTGAGACCCCGCAGCCGCGCCGCCTCGGTGGACGAAACGCCGAAGGACACCGCCGCGCCGATCCCCGCTGCCACGGCGAGCGACGCAGGGAGGATCGCCCACGCGCGCCCACCGGGCTTCGCCGCATCGGACGAGTGCTGGGTCAGCCCTTCGGCCAGGCGCTGCGCCGCTCGCTCCAGGCTGGAGGCGACGACCGCTTCGCTCGGGAGCGACTCCGAGAAGGTCGCCAGCACGTTGGCCTTGGCGCCATTGACGATGCGCACGTTGAGCAGCACGCCGCCGCCGACCTTGGCGATCGACCCGAGGACGATGGCGTCGGCGCCGAGCGCCGCCGTCATCTCCGCCAGGCAGCTGTTCGCCACGTCGCTGCACCCCATGAGCTGCCTCTGGCGCTCGAGCCCCAAGCTCGCGGCGATGTCGGCCGCCGACGTGACCTGCAGGCCGCGCGCAGTGAGCTGCTGAACCAGGTGATCGCCGAACGCGTCACACACCGCCTGGCTGAAGTCAGCGCACCTGAGCCCGGGCGCGACGAGCGTGGGCGGCTTGGCGGAGAGGACCAGGACGAGGGCGGGCAGGAGCATCGCGCCAGCTCATGGCGAGCGCGCCGAGAAACGTCAAGGACACCCCTTGCCGTGTGGCGCCAATCCACGCCAAAGGGTCCCCATGCGCTCAGCCTTCATCTGCATCGTGGTCGGCCTCGCGGCCCCGGCCCACGCTCACATCAAGCTGCTCACGCCGACGCCGACGGTCGTCACCGACGCGTTCGGCAACCCGCAGAAGGTCGCGCCCTGTGGCGGCGCGGGCACCGCCAGCAACCAGGTCACGACGGTCGTCGCCGGCAGCCAGCTGCGCGTGCAGTGGACCGACACCGTTCCCCACCCGGGGCACTACCGCATCTCGATCGCCCCCAACCGCAACCAGTTCGTCGACCCGCCGCACGTCGTCATGAACAACGACTGCAAGAGCGCGACGGTGCAGTCGCCGGTCGTCAGCCCGACGCTCGTCGACGGGCTCTTCCCGCACACCACCGGGGCCACCGGCATGATGCGCGAAACCTTCGTCACCGTGCCCAGCACACCGTGCGCGGACTGCACCTTGCAGTTGCTCCAGTTCATGTCCGTGCACACGCCTCCTTGCTTCTATTACCAGTGCGCCGCGCTGCGGATCGTCGCGGCCGATGCGGGAGTCGATGCGGGTGCGGATGCGGGGCGGCTCGACGCCGGGAGCGCGGCGGACGCGGGCGTCGGCCAAACCGACGCGGGTCCGGACGGAGGTGACGGCCTGGACTCAGGCGTCGACCCCGACGCGGGAATCGGCGGCACCCGCGACGCCGGCCCAGGTGTGGTGGAGCCTCCCGTGGGCTGCGGCTGTCACAGCTCGACGCCCGCGCTCGCCATGCTGCTCGCCGCCGCGCTGGGGCGAGTCCTTCGTCGCCGCGACGACCGTTGAGGCCCCGAGCGCTTTGGCCTGTCAGCTCGCTCACCGTGTGCTAGTCGCACGCCCGCCAGAGCCGCTCGGGTGAACGCCGGCCACTGCAGTCCGGGGTGGCGGGAGGAAAGTCCGAGCTCCACAGGGCAGGGTGCTGGTTAACGACCAGTCGGCGTGAGCCGCAGGACAGTGCCACAGAAAAGAAACCGCCCGCTTCACGGCGGGTAAGGGTGAAACGGTGCGGTAAGAGCGCACCGCGCGGTTGGTGACAGCCGCGGCACGGAAAACCCCACCTGGTGCAAGAGCCAATAGGGGAGCGCTCCTTCGAAGTCTGGAGGGGCAAGGGTTGCCCGCCCGACGCTCCCGGGTTGCTCGCTACCGAGCGCGTCGGCAACGGCGCGCCTAGACGAATGTTCACCGCCGTCCTGGGCTCCGAGAGGGGTTTGGGGCGGAACAGAACTCGGCTTACACGGCGGCTCTGGCGTTTTTTCTTCTTCGCTCTTCAGGCCGCGGCTTGGGCGCGGTTGCGGCGGCGTTCGACCAGCCACACCAAGAGCACGCCCAGCTCGTAGCAGAGCATCATCGGGCCACCCATGAGCGCCAGGTTCACCGCGTCGCCCGTCGGGGTGATGACGGCGGCCAACACCAGGCACAGCACGAAGGCGTGGCGCTGGTACTTGAACAAGAAGCTCGACGTGACCAGGCCCACCAGGCCCAGCACCATCATCACCAGCGGCAGTTCGAAGATGACGCCGAAGGCCAGCTCGAGCACCAACACCAGGCTCAGCTGCTCGGACATGGACAGCATGGGCTTGGTCCAGTTCTGCGCTTCGGCTTGGGCGGTGCCGACGCCCAGCAGCCGCTCGAGGCGCCACAGGTCTGCCCAGTCCTGCGCGCGCGTCGCGTCGAGCGACGTCAGCAGCGCCGCGGCTTCATCAGCGTGCTGCTTGGCTTCCGCGAAGTGGTCCGCCCCGTACGCCTTGACCGCCAGCTCGCGCTTGTTCAACGCGTCGACGAGCGCCGCGGGGGCCGGTGCGGGCGCGCGGGCGAGCGCTACGTCGAGCAGGCGGCCCAGCCCTTCCAAGCGCAGCCGCACGTCGACGCTGTCCTTCGGGTTGAGCGTGATGCCCAGCGCCCCGTCCGACGCCTGGCCTTCACCGGGCGCTTCGAGATCGCCCAGCGCCCCGCGCGCCGCCGCTCCGGCACGATCGAAGTCGCCCAGCCTGAGCCAGCGCAGCGCGTCCGATTCTCGCAGCTGCGCGAGCTCCAGCCGTCGCTGCACTTGGACGACGTCCTCCTTCTGCAGGAGGAACTGGAACATGGAAGGGAGCACCACGAAGTAACAGAACGCCGTGCCGACCAAGAAGGCGAGGGTGCCCGCGAAGATGAACGGCCCCGCGTACTTCTTCTCTTCGTCGTACAGCCCCGGCGCGACGAAGGACCAGATCTGAAACAGCAGCACCGGGGTGGACAGGAACACGCCGCAGTACAGCCCCATCTTCATCAGCACGTTGATCTCTTCGATCGCCGACGTGTAGACGAAGCTCGCCGCTTCCTGAGGCAGCGACAGCAGCACGGGCCGCATGAGCAGGCCGTAGAGCGGGCGGGCGAAGACCAGGCCCAGCGCGCCGAGCGCGAGCACCGACAGCGTCACGCGCAGCAGCCGCGTCCGCAGCTCCGACAGGTGCTCCATGAGGCTCATCCGGAACTCTTCCGGCGAGCCGGGCGCGGGCAGCGCCTTGGCCGACCCTTCACTCATGTCGGCTTCTCGGGCTCCGTGGGCGGGTGCGGCGCGGCTTCCGCCGGCGGGGCGTTGGCCGTGGTGAGCGTGGACGCCGGGGCGGGCTCGATCGGGGCAGGCGTCTGCTCGGCGGCGGGCTGCGGCATGCCGGCGGTCACCTGTGACTGCGTGCCGTCCGCGGGCGGAAGCAGCCGGCCGTGCTCGTCGTGCAGGGCGTCCGGCTGGCCGTGCGGCGCGAGGCCCTCGGGCGTAGCGATGACGGGGCCGGGCTCGGAGAGGTCCTGGTCCATTCGGTAGAACTCGCGCTCCACCACGTGCCGCACGTCGTCGGTCTGCTTGCGGAACTCGCGAATGAACTTGCTGATGCCGCGGGCGAACTCGGGCAGGCGGCTGGGGCCCAGCACGAGCAGCGCCACCACCGCGATGAGGATGAGCTCACCCGAGCCGATGTTGAACATCGGCCTGGGCTTGTAACACCTTTGCCGGCGCTCCGTGCCTCAGCGCTTGACCGGAAACGCCGTGCCCTTGCCGCAGTAGACGAACGTGCCGTCCGGCGCCTTGCCCGCGCGCTTGAGGCCGGAGAACGCGAGGAAGCTGCCCGCCTTGGCGGGGCCCAGGTTGGGGTCGTCGACCCGCAGGACGATCGGCGTGCCCGCGGTGAAGCCGTCGAACGGGCCGATGAGCTCCGTGGTGACGAAGGCCTTGCCCTGGCTGCAGCCGTTGTTGGCGATGCCGTAGTACGAGAACTTGTCGGCGACGGAGATCACCTTCACCCGCGCGTCCTCCACCACGCTGCCGGGGACGAACTTGGGGTCCTTCTTCGCGTCGTCACCGGAGGCGGCGGGCAGCAGACCTGAGGCTGCGGCGGCGGGC
>JALHOS010000530.1 GCA_022842905.1 Myxococcaceae bacterium
AGGCGTCGGCGGCACCGCGGGCGTCGGCGGGACGGCGGGCGCGGGCGGCGCGGGCGCGGGCCCCATGACTGGCGGAGAGCTGTGCGCCCAGGCCGTGACGCTGACGCCGGGCGCGACCATGAACGGCAACACGGGCCGCGCGTCGAACGACTACTCGGGCTCGGGGAGCTCTGGCTGCCGCGGGGGCTCGGTGCAGGGGCCGGACGCCGTCTACAAGATCTTCGTCCCCACCAATAACCAGCTGACCGTCACCGCGACGCCGTCCGCGGCGTGGGATCTCGTCATCAACCTGGTGCAGTCGCCCAGCAGCAACTGCGGAGGGACGTCCGGAGGGGCCACGTGCCTGTCCGGCGCCGACTCGGCGGGCACCGCGACGACGCCAGAGGTGGCCACCTGGACGAACACGGGCAGCGGCACCGACGTCTTCATCATCATCGACGGCTTCAACGCGTCGTCCATGGGCGAGTTCGCGCTGGTCGCGAGCCTCTCGCCCGTCAGCAGCACGCAGGGTGACGTCTGCCCGACGGCGGTGTCCTTCAGCAGCACGCTGTCGAACCAGGACTTCGCCGGGCTGTCGAACGACTACAGCGGCAGTGGCAGCGGCTCGACCTGCTCGTTCGCGACCGGCGTCGACCGCGCGTACTCCATGTCGGTGTCCTCCGGGCAGCGCTACGTCGTCAGCTCGCAGACGACGAGCCGCGACGTGGCGTTGTCGATCGTGAACGGGCCGGCGTCGAACTGCTCGAGCTCGGCGGTGTGCATGGGCAAGGCGAACGTGGTCGGCGCGAGCGGCACCGAAGAGGTGGCCTTCAACGCGACCAGCTCGGGCACGGCCTTCGTCATCGTCGACTCGGTCAGCGGGACGGGCACCTTCAGCCTGTCGCAGACGAGCAGCGCCACGCCGTCGAACGACCTGTGCAGCAACGCCGGCGCCGTCATCACCGCGAGCACCACGCGCACCGGCACCACGTCGCCCACGAGCTACACGAACGACTACCAGTTCAGCGGCAGCGGCTGCCCGGCGGCCTCGCAGGTCGACGGGCCCGAGCAGGTGTTCCAGGTGGCCATTCCGCCGAACCAGACGCTCACGGTGCAGGTCAGCACCACGAGCGGCACGTGGAACCCGACCATCGAGATCGTCACGGCCTGCAGCGGCGGGCCGACGCAGACCTGTCTGGCGGCGGGCAGCGGCACTGGCTCGAGCGAGACGGCGAGCTATTCCAACACCGGCGGCGCCACGCAGAACGTCTACGTCATCGTCGACAGCGCCGACGTGGCGGGCGGCGGGTTCACGGCGAACTTCACGCTCATGGGCGGCACCGGCGGGACCGTGGGCGACACCTGCCAGAACGCGGCGACGCCGATCAGCGCGACCACGAACTACCCGGGGCAGCTCTTTGCCGGCTACATGACGCACTACCCGTTCGCGAGCACCGGCGGCTGCCGCAGCGTGAGCAACGGCGTGGACCGGGTGTACGCGGTGAACGTCAACGGCGGCCAGGCGCTGACCGCGACGCTGAGCAACGTGGCGTCGAACATCGACGCGGTCATCAACATCGTCGACGGCATCGGCTCCTGCTCGGGGACGGCGGCCTGCGTGGCCTCGGCGGACTCCACCCCCGGCGGCGGAGGCGAGACCACCACGTACACCAACCCCACCGGAGGCTTGAAGACGCTCTACGTCATCGTGTCGGCGTACGGGCAGTCGTCGCCGCCGTCGGGCGGCTTCGACCTGAACCTGCAGCTGGGCACCGGCGGCTCGTCGACGGGTGACGCGTGCACGAACGCGGCGGGCCCGTACTCCACGGCCACCACGCTCTCGGCGCAGACGCTGTCGGGGTACTCGGCCAACTACGCGTACTCGACGTCCAACGGCTGTCAGAACGTGTCCGGCGGCGCGGACCGCGTGTACTCGGTGTCCGTCCCCGCGAACAACACGCTGACGGTGAACGTGACGTCGGTCTCGGCCATGGACGCAGTGGTCAACATCGTCGACGCGGCGCTGACGTGTGGGCCGGCCAGCGGCTGTCTGGCGAGCGCCAACGGCGCCGGCGCGGCGGGCAACGAGACGGCGACCTACGTCAACGGCAGCTCCAACGCGAAGTCCGTCTACGTCGTCGTGTCCGCGCTCGGTGCGCCGACGTCCAGCGGCAACTTCACCATTGGCCTGTCGTTCAGCGGCGGAGGCGGCGGCACGGGTGACACCTGCAGCAACGCGACGACGTACAGCACCGCGACCACCTTGACCGGGCAGACCTTCGCTGGGGCCGCGGCGGACTACCCGCTGACCGGTTCGGGCTGCTCTCCGTCGAGCGGCGGCCTCGACCGCGTGTACGCGTACCAAGTGCCGGCCGGCCGGCAGCTCACCGCCGAGCTGACGCCGTCCGGGCACGACGGCGTGCTCAACTTCATCTACGCGACGACGTGCTCGGCCGCGTCCACCTGCTCCGGCTCTTCTGACGTGTTTGGCACCGACGGGGCCGAGCTGGCGGCGCTCTTCAACTCGGGCTCGTCGACGGCGACGGTGTACGTGGTCGCGTCCGCGTTCGGGAGCACCTCGAGCGGGTCCTACTCGCTGCGCATGGAGACGTCGCTGCGCGGGGAAGCGTGCACCACGCCGATTCCGTTGCCGCAGCAGCTGGGCACGCAGATGCTGACCAGCCAGTCGCTCACCGCCGGTCACGCCAAGAACCACACGCTGAGCAGCTCGCCCTGCGCGACGTCGACGGGCGCGGAGATGGTGTACTTCATCGACGTGCCGCAGAACCGCACGCTGCAGGTCGCGGCGACGCCGGACTCCAGCTCCGACCTCGTGCTCAACCTGGTGTCCGAGCCGGCGGGGACCTGCAACGGCGGCGCGTGTCTGAACGGCAAGGACGACTTCGGCACCGCGGCGGCCGAGACGGTCAGCTACGCGAACGCGGGGGCGACGCGCCGCGTCTTCATCCTCGTCTCGCGGTACACGTCCGGCGCCATGAACTTCAACATGAACGTCACGCTGCAGTGAGGGGCCGCTGAGCACCGTCGAGCCCCAAGACCGGCGCTTCTTCGCGCTCAACGCCGTCGTCAGCGTCGCGGCGCTCGGCTTGCTCGGCTGGTTGCTGCTGTTCCACCGGGGCCTGGCGAGCCCCGGGCTGTCCTTGCGCTTTCTGCCGCCGGTCAACGCGGGGTGGAACGCCCTGTCGGCGGTGCTGCTGGTGCTGGGACGCCTGGCGATTCGCCGCGGTGACGAGCGGCGGCACCGGGCGCTCATGGTGGCTGCCTTCGTCAGCTCGACGCTCTTCCTGGCCGGCTACCTCGCGTACCACGCGGTGCACGGGGACACGAAGTTCGGAGGGGAAGGCGCCGTGCGCGTCGTCTACCTGGTGGTGCTCGCCAGCCACGTCCTACTGTCCATGGGCGTCGTGCCGCTCGCGCTGTCGGCCTTCTACTTCGCCTGGAAGCGGCGCCTGGACGCCCACCGGAAGGTGACGCAGGTGCTGCACCCGCTGTGGCTGTACGTGTCGGTCACGGGCGTCGTCATCTTCCTCATGCTGCGGCCGTACTACCCGGCCTGAGCGCCGGCTCGAAGAGGCGCGCCGCGGCGCTGCGCATTGGCTAAATCGCCGGTCGTGCGCCCCTTCACGCTCCTGGCCGACGCCGTCTTCTTCGACGGGAAGCTCCACGCGCCGGGAAACCTCAGCGTCGACGCGCAGGGCTTCGTCACCGCCGCGCCGGCGCCCGACGCCCAGCCGCTGGACCTGCGTGGCTGCGTCGTCTTGCCGGGCTTCGTCAACGCGCACTCCCACGCCTTCCAGCGGGTGCTGCGCGGGCGCACCGAGTACCTGGCGAAAGGGCACGAGCGCGACGACTTCTGGTCCTGGCGGGAAGCCATGTACGCGGCGGCGTCGGCGTTGACGCCCGAAGAGCTCTACGCCGTCTCGCGGCAGACCTTCGTGGAGATGGCGCAGTGCGGCGTCACCACGGTGGGCGAGTTCCACTACGTCCACCACCAGCCGGACGGCACGCCGTACGACGACGGGCCGCTGCTCGCGCGCGTCGTCGTGCAGGCGGCGCGGGACGTGGGCCTGCGCATCGTCCTGCTTCGCGTGGGCTATGCGCGGGCGGGCTTTGAGGTGGCGCCCAACCCGCGGCAACGCCGCTTCCTGGACCCGAGCGTCGACGCCTTCCTGGCCCGCGTCGAGGACACGCGGCGGGCGCTGGCGGGCGATCCGCTCGTCACCGTGGGCCTGGCGCCGCACTCGGTTCGCGCCGTGCCGAAGGACTGGCTCGAGCAGGTGGCGCGGGCGCGGCCCTCTGTGCTGCACATGCACGTCGCCGAGCAGCCGCTGGAGGTGAAGGCCTGCCTTGCGGAGCAGGGGCGCGCGCCGGTCGACTACCTCGCGGACCTGGGGCTGCTGGGCCCTCACTTCACGGGCGTGCACGTGGTCCACCTGTCGGACGCCGAGGTGGCGCGCTTCGGCGCGGCCGGCGCCACGGTGTGCGCGTGCCCGAGCACCGAGCGCAACCTGGGCGAC
>JALHOS010000531.1 GCA_022842905.1 Myxococcaceae bacterium
CGCGCCGACACGTCGTGCGCGCGGAGCGCCGCTTCCACGCGCTGACGCTCGGCCTTCACCTCGGCGATGAGCGCCGGCAGGTGCTTTCGCCGCACCTCCCGGCCGCGGTACCGCACCACGTTGCCCGGCGCCGTGAGCACCCCCGCCCGCAGGCCCTCGAGCATCGCCTCTTCTTCACGGCGCTCGCGCCACGAAGCGACGTCGCCCTTGAGCGTCGCCGGGTACAGCGCTTCGAGGGCGGCCTTCACGCCGTCGGGGCCGTGCGGCGCGCTGCCGCGGAGCAGCCCGTCGGGTGACGCTTCGTACGCCGCCATGGCCCGCGCCAGGTACGCGCCGCGGTACTCCGGCGCCAGCGCCGGCCGGCGGTAGAGCTCGTCCATGCGCCTGAGCGCCGCCGCTTCGTCCGCCGGCTGCTCGGGCTTCCAGCCTTCCTTCGTCACCGCCCGAATGAAGGCCTGAGTGGTGCTCCGCCGCAGCGCGGGCGCGTCGGTGAACAGCGCCCACGCCGGCCGGGTGTCGACGGGTGAAGGCACGTAGAGCCGCTTGGCGTTCTCCTCGCGCTCGTGGTTCGGCGGGTGCGACAGCCACATGCGCGGTGGCTGCGCCAGCGCCTGCTCGAAGACGCGACCAGCGGGGCCTCGCTTCGCCGCCGGCGGCGTCTGGCCGAACGCGGGCTCGTCGAGAATGTGCGCGAGGTGCGCCTGCGCGCGCGTCTGCAGCGTGAACAGGTCGTCCACCTGGCGGTTGGCGCGCAGCTCGGACACCAGGAAGTCGACCCCCTCGGACCACGCTTCGTCCGCCGGCCCCAGCCGCGCCAGCGCGTGCACCAGGCTGTCGGACCCCGACACGGACACCGCGACGCGGTCCGCCTGGAACTCCATTTCCCGGCTCAGGGCGCGCTCGGCCAGCACCACCAACCGAAACACCGTGTCGAGCAGCGCGCGAATGGCCCAGACCAACAGGCGCAGCCCCCACCCCACCCAGGCGATGCGAATGTCGATGTTGGACAGCCAGGAGAGCAGCTTGTCGAAGTTGCCGCGCCGGGCGATCACGTGCCCCGCAATCTGCTCAGCCGTGTACACCCAGCGGCCCACCGCCATGGTCCGCTGCGCGAAGTGGCCGAACTCGTGCGCGATGACGGCCTTGAGCTCGTCCAGGCTGAGCATGTTCACCAGCCCCAGCCCCAGCTCGAGGTTCTTCTTCGAAGGAATGAGGAGGTTGAAGAAGGACACGTCGTAGAAGACGGCGGCGTTGACCCGCGGGGAGATGAAGACGCGGTTGGGGCGCGGTGCGTGCGCTTCGTCGGCGATGCGGTGGAGGAACGCGAAGAGCTGCGGCTCCTGCGCTTCCTTGACCTCGACGGCGAGCGGATCGCCGCCGCGCTTCACGGCGAACAGGCCGCGGGCCAGCAACAGGAAGAAGAAGCCGGGGACGATGGCGCTCACGACGGCGCCGCCGCTGCCTCCCTGGCGGAACGCCCCGGCCACCAGCCGATAGGCCAGCCAGCCGAAGTAGCCCGTCAGGCCCAGGTAGACGGCGATGAAGGCGAGCAGGCCGAACACCGCCAGGTAGGCGTTGCGGCGGTACGCCTTGGTCGGCTCGGTGAGGCCCGCAGGCGCGGACGGCGTCGGTGGGTAGGCCACGTCCGGGAATGACATGGGCGCGGAGTGTGGCGCAGGTGGGGTGTCTGTTCACGTGGAACGGTGCGTGACCGGCCGTTGGATTACCCTCGCGCCCCATGGACGCAGAGGCGATCGAGATCCGCGACGGGCTGGTGCACACGTTCGACGGCGAGGAAAAGCAGATCGAAGGCGGCGTGTACCTGAGCCCCGCCGGCTACCTCGCCCAGTCCAACGAGCTGGCGACGCTGCGCGCGTACAAGGACGAGACGCAGAGCGTGCGCTGGCCCCTCGTCGCAGTCGGCGCGGCGCTGGCCGGCGTCGCGGTGGGGTTCTGGTTGGGCACCCGCCGTCGCGACGACGACTGAAGGCTCGCCCGGAGCTCCGCGATCGACGGCAGTGGGCTTGTCGTCACGGCTGCTCTAGAGAGCCCGCCATGGCTCTTCGTGCAGCGCTCTGTGGCTTGCTGGTCGGCGCCGTGTTCGCCGTGGCGTGTGGACCCACCCGCTCGCCATGCGCCCAGATTCAGTGCTCCGCGGGCAAGCGCTGCGATCCTGCGACCGGCTTCTGCGTGGGGGACGGCACCACGGACGCGGGCACCACGGACGCGGGCAGCACCGACGCGGGCGTCGACGGAGGCGCGGACGCCGGCTGCGGCAGCTGCCCGAGCACGAGCCCGCACTGCGATCGGTCTCGTGGGCGCTGCGTGGAGTGCCTGGAGTCGAGCCAGTGCGCTTGCCCGACGCCGCTGTGTGCGCAGAACACGTGTGTGGCCGCGCCGGACGCCGGGCCCACCGACGGCGGCACGGGCAGCGACCGCTGCGCCGACGCCCCGCTGCTCCCCATTTGCACTTCGCGGACGAGCTTCACCGTCACCACGAGCGGGCGAGCCGACGACTCCAGCAGCCGCTGCGGGCTCGACGGCGGCGCCGACGCCTTCGTGCGCTTCGTCGTCCCGGCTCCCGGCCGCGACTTCCAGGCGCTCGCGACCGCGCGCGCCGGCGGAGAGCCGGTGCTCTCGCTGCGTCGGGAGTGCGGCGAGGAGCTGGCGTGCGACCAGCGCCCCACCGGCACCGCCCGGCTCTTCGTGCGCGCCCTCCCGCCGGGCACCTACACGCTCCAGGTCGACTCGTACTTCGCTCAAGGCGCCGGCACCTTCGACGTCACGGTGGACCTGACCCCGCCGACGAGCCCGGCCAACGACTCCTGCGTCACGGCGGCGCTCCTGCCGCTCGACGGAGGCGCCGTCACCGCGCAGCTCGCCGACGCGGCCGACGATCTGCTCCTGGCCTGCAACGGCGCCGGAGGCAGCCGCGACGTCGTCTACCAGTTCACCCTCGCGCAGCCGGCGACGGTCCTGGTGACCGCTCAGCCCGTCGCCGACGCCGGCGCCGACGCCGGCAGCACCGACGTCGTCCTGGAGCTGCGCGGCGCCGACTGTCAGCGCAGCGGCGCGGTGCGCTGCAAAGACGACTTCATCGCCGGCCAAGCCGAGACCGTGCGCGCCGCCAACCTGCCGGCCGGCACGTACACCGTCGTGGTCGAGAACTACGGGACGGGGCCCGGAGGCGACGTACAGCTGACCGCCTTCGCGCTGCCTCCCGTGGGCACGCCGAACGAGACCTGCGCGACGCCGCGGCTGCTCACGCTGAGCCCCACGCCGATGACGTTCTCGGTCGATGTGTGGGCGTACGCAGACGACGAGTTCGGCAGCTGCAACCGCGTCATCGACGGCCCCGAGGCCACGTACCAATTCACGCTCGGCGCCCGGCAGCGCGTCCGCGTCGAGGCCACGCCGCAGGCCGGTGAGCAGGCCGTCGTCTACGTGCGCAGCCCGGACTGCGAGCTGGGCCCTGAGCGCGCCTGCGCGGTGTCCGCAAGCCCCAGCGGCCGCGCGTCACTCGACACCGAGCTCGACGCCGGCACGCACTTCCTCTTCATCGAAGGCTACGGGTCGGCGGTCTCGGGCCCCATCGACGTGCAGATCTCCGCGCAGGCGCCATGAGCGAGGCGCGGGACGACGCGAAGGCGTGGGCGCTGAGCCGACCGCCGTTCGCGGAGCTCGACGTCGGCAACAACCGCGTCGCCCTGCTCAAGGACGGGCACCAGGCCTACCCGGCCATGCTCGAGGCCATCGACGCGGCGCGCTCCACCATCTGCGTGGAGACGTACATTCTCAAGGACGACGAGCTGGGCCGGCGCTTCCTCGACGCGCTGGCGCGGCGGGCCAAGGCGGGCGTCGAGGTACTGCTCATGTACGACGACTGGGGCTCGCACGTCAGCGCCGAGTCCGTGCACCGCCTCAAGGAAGCCGGCGTACGCGTGCTGGCGTTTCGGCCGGTGCGCGTGCGCGGCCGGCTCGGGCAGGCGCTGCGCTACCTGTCGCGGCGCAACCACCGCAAAGCCATGGTGGTGGACGGCTTCGTGGGCTTCACCGGGGGCCTCAACCTGTCCGCCGACTACGCCGCCGTGGAAGACGGCGGCAAGGGCTGGCGCGACACGCACGTGCGCATCGTCGGGCCGGCGGCGCGGGAGCTCGAGCGGCTGTTCCTGATTACCTGGCGAGCCAACAAGGGCGCCCACTGGTTCGACGAAGCGCGCTTCGTGCGCCCCCACGCGGTCCCTCCGGACGGCGTGCAGATCGCCGGCAACGACTTCGCGCTCAGCCGCAAGTTCATTCGCCGCGAGTACGAAGGGGCGTTCCGCAAGGCCCGGCACCGGCTCTTGTTGACCAACGCGTACTTCCTGCCGCCCCGCCGACTCCTCGCGCTCCTGCTCGCCGCCGCCCGGCGCAAGGTGCGGGTGGCCGTCATCGTCGCGGGCACGACGGACGTGAAGGCCGTGCTGTACGCGACCCGCGGCCTGTACCCCAAGCTCCTGCGCG
>JALHOS010000532.1 GCA_022842905.1 Myxococcaceae bacterium
CCCACCACCGCCCGCGCTTCCGCCGGTGCCACCGGTGCCGCCAGTGCCGCCCGTGCCAGCCTGGCCGCCATCAGCACCGCCACCGGCACCTCCGGCGCCGAAGCCTCCCAGGCCACCAACGCCACCGCCGCGCCCGCCGGTCCCAGCGTCCGCTGGCGGCTCGATGGGAAGGGTGCCGCACGCGGCGACGACGAGCGTGGCCACGAGGCAGAGGGACGATGGCAGGCGACGCACGGGCGGCGCCTCTACTACGGCTCGCGTGGACCGTGCGCGCCTTGGCCTGGCGCGTCAGCGTGATCTGGGGCCGCGGCACCTACAGCGTGCCTGACCGTTTGCTGGCGTGGCTGGTTGCAGCTGGGCTGATCGTGATTAACTTTGTCTTCGCATGACGCCCCTTCTCGGAGCCATCGTCGTAGGCGTGATTGTCAGCTGGGCGCTCAGCCGACCCCGCGGGGCTCCGGTGACGGTGCCTGCGCGTCGGCGCCGAACGCGCTGACCACCTCGCCCGTTGGACGAATTCTGGGTGCGCGGCGCCTCGGAGCCGGCTACCCGTTGCGCCGTGAAGAGCGCGCTCATCGTTGGAGCTGGACCGGGCGGACTGTCGGCGGCCATCAACCTCGCGGGCCTGGGGCTCGACGTCACCGTCGTCGAGAAGGAAGCGATTCCCGGCGGGCGCATGCGCGGGCTCGACATGGGGCCGTACTCGGTCGACACCGGCCCCAGCATCATGCAGCTGCCGCAGGTGCTCGAGCGCATCTTCCGGCGCGCGGGCAAGCGCGTGGAGGACTACGTCACGCTCCGCAAGCTCGACACCAACACCCGCATTCACTTCTGGGACAAGTCGCACCTGGACACCACGTCGGATCCGCAGCGCATGCGCGCGGAAGTCGAGCGGCTGGCGCCGGGCTTGGGCCCTCGCTTCGACGCGTGGCTCGCGGTGTCGAAGGAGAAGTACGGCATCGCGTACGAGAAGTTCATCAGCCACCCGGCGGACTCGCTGGGCTACTACTCACCGCTGCGGCTCGCGCCGACGCTGCGCTTCAAGCCGTGGCAGTCGCTCTACACACACCTCGACGAGTTCTTTCACGACGACCGCTTCTCGTACGCGTTCAGCTACCCATCGAAGTACCTGGGGCTCCACCCGACGACGTGCTCGAGCGTCTTCAGCGTCATTCCGTACCTCGAGCTGGCGTTCGGCGTGTGGCACGTCATGGGCGGCTTCCGCGCGCTCGCCGCGGGCATGCTCCGGTGCGCGAAGGACCTGGGCGCCACCGTCCGAATGAGCTCGCCGGTCAAGCGGGTGCTCGTCGAGGGCGGCAAGGCCGTGGGCGTCGAGCTGGCGTCGGGTGAGAAGCTGACCGCCGACGTCGTCGTGGTGAACGCCGACCTGCCGTACGCCGCCACGCAGCTGGTCGACGAGCAGTGGCGCCAGGGCACTCGCTTGTCGAACCAAGCGCTGGGCAAGGCGAAGTACTCCTGCAGCACCTTCATGCTCTACCTGGGGCTGGACACCGTCTACCGGGAGCTGCCGCACCACCTCATCTACCTGTCCGACGCCGCCCGCCGCACGGACAGGGCCGCGCTCGACGACGTCGCGCCGGACCTCGACGACCCGCCGTTCTACGTCGCCAACCCGACGGTGACGGACCCCGCGGGTGCGCCGGCAGGCCACAGCGTCATGTACGTGCTGGTGCCGACCCCCAACACGAGCCGAGACGTGGACTGGAAGCAGCTGGAGGCGACGCTCACCGAGCGGGTGCCCGGTTGGCTCGAGAAGGTGGGCCTCAAGGACGTGCGCCGGCACATTCGCGAGCAGCGTGCGTTCACTGCGCAGACCTGGCGCGACGACTTCAACGTGCACCGCGGCGCCGTCTTCAACCTCTCGCACACCTGGCTGCAGCTGGGGCCGTTGCGGCCGCGCGTGGAGTCGCCGCACGTGCGCGGGCTCTACTGGGTCGGCGGCGGAACACACCCAGGCTCCGGGCTCCTCACCATCATGGAGAGCGCCAACATCGCCGCGCACCACATCGCCAAGCGGCTGGGCAAGACGCTCACACACTGGCCGTACACGCCGCCCTTGGGCAGCCTCCCGGTCTCCGACGGCGCGAACGCCTAACGGCGTCGACCGATCGCGGGTGAGCCAGGACGCGTCGAGCTCGTACACCCTGGAGTCCTTGTCCAGCGAGCGGAACGCGCCGTCGTCGTTGAAGAACATGCCGAAGACGATCTCCCCGTCGTGCACCGGCGAATGCGTGGCCAGGGTGCGCCCGCGCGTCGGCCTCGCTCGTTTCCGACGACTCGGCGCCAGCACCTCCGTCGTGGCCCCAAAGGTGTCAGGGCGGCTGAAGGTGGCCGCTGGGCGTGGACAGCCCAGGCGGTTCCCCGCGACGCGGCTCTCCGTGCCGCACGGCCTTCAGTTGATGCACACCGGCGAGACGGCCGCAGACTCGTTGTTCCCCCCGCGGCACTCACGGAAGGCGGGCCGCACTGGGTCGACGAGGACGCGGGCGAAGAACGGCCCTGCGGGGTTGACGGTGTTGGGCGTGGTGAAGGTCAGCTCCTGCGCGCCCCCGGGGAAGAGGGAGCTTGTGGTGGTGAGCTCACCGAGCTTCTGCTCGCCGCCGCTCGCCGTGCGCAGGTACAGGCCCACGACGACGCCGGCGGGGAGCACGGCTTCACCCAGGTTGCGCACGCTGGCCACCAGCAGCGTGGGGCTCGAGCAGCGCGCGGCGAGTGCGACGACGGCGTCCGGCGCGTGGAAGAGGCCTTCTTGCTGCACGTTCTGGCGGAAGTTGTTGAGCCACGGCAGGGTCCAGTTCTTCGGCTCCTGCCGCGGAATCTTCCCGTCCCAGCTCGGCGCGGCGCACACGGCGTCGGACGCCGTGCATACGTTGGTGACGTGGTACGTGTGCTGGTTCCAGATTGGACGCGTGCCGACCCAGCTGCGCGACGCGTCGCGGTACACCTTGATGCCGCGGTGCGCGGTGGCGCCGTTCGGAGGCCGCCACGCCGGCCGGCCCGCGTCCAAGTCCGGCTGATTCCACGGCGCCACGTCGCAGCCCCAGCCCGACGCCGACGGGTCCGCGCCGTTGGCGACGGAGATCATCTCCGCGTGTCCGTCGCCGTCGAGGTCCGCCACGACGGAGGACTCGGTGCCGGTGAAGCTCGTCGTCAGTCCCGCGAACTTCACGCGGCCCGTCGGCCCGTCGTAGACCCAGACGAAGCACTCGTCTTGGTAGAGGACCTCGGCCACGCCGTCGCCTTCGAAGTCGAAGACCGTCGAGCCGGTGACGTTCGAAGACAGGTCGTGGTTGGGCTGGCTCCAGAGCGCGCGCAGGCCGCCGTCCGCCTGGCTGACGTCCACGACCGTGTAGAACGTCTGCTGCGCGACGCCGATCTCCGGGCCCGGCGTGCCGTCGAAGTCGGCGACCGTCGGCGGGCCGCCGCCCAGGCCAGGCAGCACGAAGGGGCCGTATTTGACGACGCCGGTGCTGCCTTCGAGCACCCAGACGCGCCCGCGGCCGTCCATGGTCGACGTCGGCGTGCCCACCACCACCACGTCTGGGCGCCCGTCGAGGTCCACGTCGGCCACGGCGGGGAAGCCGTCGGGAATCGTCGGGCGGTCCCACAGCACGCCGCCGTCGGCGCGGTAGGCGGTCTGCCCCGTGACGAGCTCGAGGTGGCCGTTGGGCGCCAGGTCGAGGTCCGCCAGGGTGGACAGCGCTTGGGACAGCCCGCCGCCGCCAATGCCGAGGCTCCCGCGGAAGCGCAAGCTCAGGCCGCCGTCCGCGGTGGTGAACACCGCCGACCCGAACGCCACCTCGGGCGCGCCGTCGCCGTCCATGTCCGCGACGGAGAGGCCGCCGCCCCAGCCGAACGCCGGCGTCGCGGGGTCGCCGACCACGACGCTGCTGGTGCGCTTGACGCGGCCTTGGCCGTCGAGGGCCACGAGGAGGCCTTCGCCCGTGACGGCGAGCAGCTCCATGGCGCCGTCGTTGTCGATGTCGGCGAGCGCCAGGGAGACGCTGGAGAAGCCGACGGACGTGGGAGAGGGGCGCTGCACGGTGAGCAGGTCTCGCCCCGTCTTCCCGTCCAGCACGCGCAGAATTCCGGTGCGGCAGGCGTGCACGGTGTCGCCGGTGCAGTGGCAGCAGGTGCCTCGGCCGGTGGTGGCGTGAATGGTGCGGTTGGACACGAAGATGAGGTTGGGTGCGTCGAGCGCGTCGACGACGTTGTCGCAGTTGCTGTCGACCAAGCGGCCGACGACGGGCGTGCTCCAGACGTCGATGTGGTCCGGGTAGAGCAGCGGGGCGACAGGCTGGCCCCAGGCGAAGTGCAGCACCGCGTCCAGGTTTCCGACCGGCGGGCGGTACTCACACCGCGCGATGCAGAGGGCGCCGCCGTCGAACAGCGGGCCGCCGTCTGGACCTTCCGGGCAGCGCGGCGGCAGGGCGACACAGCGGCCGCCTGTCACTGGCCCGGTGCCGCAGCCCGCGCC
>JALHOS010000533.1 GCA_022842905.1 Myxococcaceae bacterium
ATAGTCCGGAAGGGCGACTGCGTCGGGCTTGAAGCCTTGGGGAAGATTCGCAAAATTTAGGTTCAGACCGCTGAAGCCGTTGCCTCCGATATTGAGATCAGAGGGCATCTTGAAGCCGGCGTTGATCTGGCCGCCAAGGTTGGGTTGGCCGAAATTGGGGATGTCTGGGAAAATATCGGGCAAGTTCGGGAGCCCCGGGGCCTCAAAGTCGAACTGCACAGGAAGCCGCCATGAAAGATCCATTCCACCCGCTGCGTCAGCGCTCCTTTGCTCTTTGGGTACATAATCTTGGCCTGGCAAAACGGCCACTGTCTCGATCCCGTAATCGTCGATGCCTCGAACACCAGCCTGAAGGGGAGCGTCAGCAAAGTCTTCCGCACTGAGCGTCAAATCCGCGAACCACAGAGTCTTGCCGCTCACTGTCGTGCTCATAGGGCGGGTCACTAACACGGTACCGCTTGCGGAACGAATCTCCAGCTCGGCGGATTCCCAGGGGCGCGTAGAAACAACTTCGACTTCGTGGTGACCAGGCCGGATCGCCCCCTCCTTCTTGATGACACGCTGTAGATCACCTTCATCGGACTCGTGCCATTCAACCTCCATGCGTTCGTCCTCGTCACTACGCATCTTGGCGATGGCAACCCTGTCCTTCAGGAGAAAGCTAATCGCAAAGTGGCTGTTTCGTCCGCCGTTCTCGCTGGTTGGCGTAAGGTCTCCATTCAGCAGATAGCGGCCACCGCTCCTCGGCCTGAAGGCTGCCGAAAGCAGAGGAGCTCCAGCAGCGTCTTTCCCCTCGAACTCGAGCATGTATTGGTTGCAATCCATGCCCAATTTTCCACAGGTTAAATTGGCGAGAATCCTCTTCATCCTTCCGTATTCCACGCCCGTGAAAGAGATCGGGGCCGACCAACTCCGGCCATCGTTTGTGGAAAATTCCAGGCCATCTGAGAAAAGTGTGTTTTCAGGCATTTCATCGAGGCTGAGGAACCGGACCTTCAATTCCGCCAGCGGCCGATTAAATTCCACGACCAGAGAGTTCGATGGCCCGAACTTGAACTCCTTGGGCTTGTCCGCCAAATACACAGTCCCACTCTTCTCCAGCGGCGTGTACTTGAAAAACCATTCCGATTCCGTCTCATCAAAGCTCCAGCCAGCCGCGCCCTGCTCTTTTCCATCGCTCTTGAATGCGACCCTAACAGGCAATGGGCGCGCATTGTCCACAGCCAAGACGGGCCGGTACTCGGACTCCGGGCTGCCATCCCCCTGGGTCACACCCAATGTGCGCGGATCAGGGTCCAAAGCGGGCGACTGCCCTCCGGACGACGGAATGTCGACTGCGTTGATGCTCAGCAAGGCACTATTCAAGGTTCCAGGCACAAAAGTGAACGGGTTGGAACGCCAGCGCCGATGATACGCCCGCCCATCAACTTGAACCGGCTTTTCATCCAGACCCACCCAGCCATCCGGTGGGCTGAAGTGGATCGAATCAGTGCCACCACCTTCCACGCTCGCGCCTTGGATCTGCACATTGGGTGCCCGCACCGGCCTGGCAAATTCAACCTCAAAACGGCTGCTTCCGCGCTTTGCCGAGAAGAACGGGCGCTGCCTCGAAACCCCAAGCGCCCTTCCGCTTACCGCCCCTTCAGTGATCTGCGAACTCCAGCTCGCCTCATAGAACGGGGCTTCGGAAAGCAACTTGACGCCCACGCCCCGGTCACCGACACCACGAACCGGTTCCAGAAGGGCCAACCGAGTCCAGTGATTAGGCCCGCTATCGTCCTCTACAAACGTGGGCTGAACGCTCTCATCAAAGCCGCCATAATGCGTTCCGCTTCCGCTCAAAGTTTCAGCCTTGTCCGCAAAGTTCAAGTTGGCTTCGGACGGCGAAGCCTCGTATCCCCGCCACGCAGTGCCGACTACCGGTGTGACCCTCAGATCCTTGTGGACCAAAGTCACCGGATTTGAGTCGAGGAAAAACGTATCCACCGAATCGTGCTTTGCGGCGAACTTCAGGGTCTGCTTGCCTTTGAGGGCCAATGTATCAGCCAACCCCATCCACAACGCCAAGTGTTCCGGCTGAATATCCTTGAATTCAAAATGCTCATTTGACGACCCCGTCCGCAAGGTCGGATCCAGATAACGAACCACTTTGAGCACCGAAGCCTTGCCCTTGACGAAACTGCCCGTCGCATTGCGCGCAAGGTTGACCAAGTTCAAGCTTCCATCCAGGCGCAATGAAGTGTCGTCCATGTCTTCGGTGAAGCTCAACACCAAATCGAAAGGCCGCTGCAAGCTGACCGGCTGGTCCACCGTGACCACTTTCTGCCGAAAACTGCCCAGCGTCGTCTCGCCACTTCCCCGCCCCTCAGGCACGTCCCGCCACTCGACCCGGTACTTCAGCACCTTCTCCTCGGGCTTAAGGCCCGGGTACGACTGCCGGATCTCCGCGTATCGCAAGATTGGGGCCGTGGGGCCGTAGTAATGCTCGAGGATTTCGGACGCAGTATGAGGTTTACTAGCCAGAACGGCCAAAGCTTTCACCCCCTCTTGGCTCATGCCACGGCCGTGGCCCGCAGGCGAAGTTGTGTTCTCCCGTGTGAGGTCATGGTCAGGGCTCGGAGACATGCGTTTCCAATAGTCATACTGTTCAAGCGTCGTTTCGTCGGCTGACCGCGTGAAACCTCTGAAAAGCAAATCCGGACCATTAAGACTTTCAGAGAGTTGGTAGCTGGTGTGAGCGAACCACTCCGTGTCAATGCGAGTTCCATTGGAGCCATGCACCAATCGCTGCTCCCCTAAGGCCTTTGCCGCACTAGTCAATCGCGCCAAATACACCTGGTCCCTGGCCTTAATTGAATTCGAACGTACTCCGCCCCAAGGCCATTCATCGTCCTCACTTAACAAATACTCAGGCTCGATGTACGACAAAGCCGCTTGGTGTTTCAATCCTTTAACCAAGCCGACAGCCTGAAGGTTCGCTTCTAAAATCAGGTTTGTCCTTAATTTATAGTTCTTCCCAGAAATACCCACTTTGTCGTCATTGATGGTCGAGCCCGCCAAACGAGTTAGTGCAAAGCTTCTTGCCGCGAGCAGCATTGCTTTTATGGCTTCATCAGAAGGAGCCGATTCCGCCAAAGCCACGTCCCCTGGAATACCGAGCTCTCCCAATACGACCCCGATCAAATAACGATCGAACTGCGTGAGGCCAATTATCCCCGGCGCGTTCCAAGCAGACCCATTTCTCTCCTCCACATCAAGATTGATTGTTTCAGATGAGAAGAAAGCCGTGCCAATAGGAAGATGCGGCAGAATGAAATAGTCTGAAGCAGCGTTGGGGCCGCCAATTTGCCTCGTTACCAGGTCAATTGTTTGTGCCCTCATGTCCTTTGGTATTTCAGCGAAACGAAAACTGGCCGGTGCGCCGCCCGAGCCCCCGCTCAAGCGTGGCAGTTCGTTCGCCTGAGAAGCCGCGTTCCCCAGGGCCACGAGAAAAATGAATGCCAGAAAACCAGTTCTCACTTTGCCCTGTAGAAATAGACTTCGAGGCCGGCGCTACTTAGGGTGCTGAATATGAACCCCTTGCAATCAGTCAGCATGGAGACGGTTTGTGTGTGGATAGGACTGGGCATGTAGACCCGGCAGAACGGGTCGCGCCAATTTTCCCTATACGCGCTCGCTATTCCGCCTCCAGCAGAAAAGTTGTACCCCGTCTCCGGCAAAGAGCCGCGATAATTCTGTTCGCAGTACCTTTCGTTCTCTCGTACCCACTGAGACATGCTAATCATTGGGTGCTGACGATCTTTAATTTTTCCATCCCAACCATAGCGCCGAGCAAATGTGTCCCACTGAACGATGAGATCACTTCCTAAACCATCCGTCGCACGAACCGCTGCTCGCCAGTCGCGGAATTGGCTTTCCCCAGGTTGATCAACTCCTATTTCATCTGGTCCCGTTCCCCACGGCACCACGAAAAGCCTCTCCACACTAAAACAGTCGTGGCGGATGTGGGCGGGGTCGCGATAGGACAGATCCCAGGCTGGCGCGTTTTCAGGCATAAACTTGAACTCCCCTGAAACGCGACCAACCTTTTTTAAAGCTTCAAATGATTCTCTGGCCTCAGATTCCGTCTGCGCTGCATATCCACCACCCGTTTTTTCTGATGGGACGTACTTTTCCGGATAGAACGCAAAGCTCGTCGCCGGCACCCCATACGAATTCTTCCCCTTCGCAAGCATCTCCTTCGCCGAAAGGTACGTCGGCGCTGGCTCAACCTTGCTCCCGTCCGGTAGCGTCACAAGCCGCGGGCTGGCGCAGGAAGCCAGGAACCCGGTCAACACGGCAATAACCAGGAAAAATCCAAGAAGTCGATTCGTCATCATTCCGTACCCGCGCCCTTGTGCTTCCACTTCACCCTCTGCCTCACTTCCCCCACCCCCGTCACGTCCACCTGCTCCGTCTCCTCCGGCTGCAGCGTATCCCCCACGCGCTTCA
>JALHOS010000534.1 GCA_022842905.1 Myxococcaceae bacterium
ATCGGAACCAACTGGCGCGGCGAGAACGGCACGCGCATCCACTTCACTTGCGCCGCCGCGACCACGATGAACACCGTCTGGGGCACCGCCCTCTACACCGACGACTCATCCGTGTGCCGCGCCGGCGTCCACGCGGGCTACGTGCAGCCCACCGGCGGGCCGCTCACCGTCGAGGTCCGTCCTGGACAGATGGCGTACACGGGCTCAGTACGAAACGGCGTGACGACGATGAGCTACGCGGACTGGTCCGGCAGCTTCACGTTCGTTCCCTAGCGCTCGCGCGCGTCGCGTCCTTGAACTGCGGGTGCGCCTCCACGGCGCGGCGCACCTCGTCGTCGAACGGTTGGCCGTGGGGCCCGCGAGCGCTGGAGCGACGCCAACGCTCGAGCCAGCGCTCCCCCAACGGCTCGCTGAGCAGCTCCAGCTGAGACGAGGCGACCGTCGTCTCCTGTCGGGTCCCCGTCGAAGCTCCGGCGCCCACGTAGAAGCCAGCCAGCAGCAGCGCGACACGAGTGGGCGTGGCGGCGCTGTACGTCGCGAGCAACGTGCCTTGCGCGCCCTGGTACCAGCCCTTGCCCCGCACGCGCCGCAGGAAGTCCACGGTCCACAGCGCGGGGTTGGACTCGGGTGAGAACGGATCGAAGAGCACCAGGTCGAACTGCCCGTCGGCCTCGTCCAGCGTCACCTGCGCGTCGCCCAAGAGCAGCCGCCAGGACAGCGACTGCGCTTCCCAGCGCCCTTCGTCGAGCAGCACGCCCAGCGCGTCGCGCCACGGGCTCAGGAAGGGAAAGCCCGCCGCGTCGTCGAGCGCCAGCCGCAGCGGCGTCGTGTCGAGCTCCAGGCTGACCACCTCCAGCGGCCGCCCGCGCGCCGGCCCGAGCTGTCTGGCCGCTTCGAGCACCGCCACTGCGTTCGCTGCGGCGCCCAAGCCCACGTCGAGCACCCGAAACGGCTCGTCCGACTTCTCTTGGAGCCGCTCGGCCACCTTGGTCTGGGTGACGTACAGCGTGTTGGCCTCCAGCCACGGCCCGACGGGGTGCATGACCTCACCGTGGCCGGTGTGGCGCACGGCCCGCGCGCCGGAGCGCGTCGTCACCAGCTCGAAGTCTCCGCGCTGCGAGCCAGTGACCGGGCGCAGGCCCTGCTTGGGCGGTGACAGCGCGTCGCGCAGGGTTCGGTACTCCTCGTCCCACCGGCCGTCGACGATCGCCTGGCGCATGCGCTGCATCAGCCGCTGGTACATCGCCAGGTTGTGCACGGTGAGCAGCCGCGCCCCGAGCTGGTGGTTGCCCGCGAGCAGGTGCCGCAGGTACGCCCGCGTCGTCCCCTTGCAGGTGGCGCAGGGACACCCTTCTTCGAGTGGGAGCTCACTCGTTCGGTGCTCGGCGCGCGCCAGGCGGAGCATGCCCCCGAACGTGTACGCGTAGCCCTGCTGCGCCATCTTCGCGGGGACGATGCAGTCGAACATGTCCATACCGCGGTGCACGCTCTCGACCAGATCGATCGGCGTGCCCACACCCATCAGGTAGCGCGGGCGATCGGCCGGCAGCAGTGGCGCCGTGTACCCGGTGACCTCGTAGAGCGTCTCCCGAGCCTCACCGACCGCCAGGCCGCCGATCGCGAAGCCGTCGAACGGCTGCGCGGTGAGGAACTGCGCGCTCGCTTCGCGCAGCCGCCGGTACACGCCACCCTGCACGATGCCGAAGAGCGCCTGGCCGGTCGCCTTCGCGTCTCGGGCTGCCAAGCTCCGAACCGCCCAGCGGTGGGTCCGCTCCATCGCGTCCTGCGTCAGCGCTTCGTCCGACGTCGACGGCAGGCACACGTCCAGCACCATCATCACGTCCGAGCCGAGCACCTGCTGCATGCCGACGGACGACTCGGGCGTGAGCAGCACCGGCTGGTTGTCGTAGGGGCTGCGGAAGCGCGCGCCCTCTTCGGAGATCTCTCGAAACCCCGGCAGGCTGAAGATCTGAAAGCCCCCCGAGTCCGTCAGCACGCCGCCCTTCCAGCCCATGAAGCGGTGCACGTCGCCGAACGTGCCGATCACCTCGGGGCCCGGCCGCAGCAGCAGGTGGTAGGTGTTGGCCAGGCAGATCCGCGCCTCGGACTGCGCGACTTCGTCCATGGACAGGCCGCGCACGTGCGCGTGCGTGGCCACCGGCATGAACGTGGGCGTCTGGACGACGCCGCGGCGGGTGAAGAGCAACCCCGCGCGAGCAGCCCCGCGGCGGGCGACGAGTTCGAATCCGAGCGGCGACGTCATGGGGGCGCCTGCCTTACAGCAGCCGCGGCGGCGGCGCCTCAGGCCAAATGGCGAAGCGCCCGGGCTGACCATAGGCTCCAAGGCCTCATGGCCACGGAAAACCGAGCAGGCGTCACCGTCCAGCAGGTGGGCGACGGCTTCGACGCGGGGCTGCACGCGCAGTGTGAGCTGGGCAGCATCGACCTGGGCTTGGCCGTAGCCCCGGCGAGCGTGGGTGTGGTGCTCGACGCGCCACGCATGGGCCGGCTCCGCCTCGCGCTGGCGCTGGACGCCGACGGAGGCGCCGAGCTCACCGCCCTGTCCCGCCGAGACGAGCTGGGCCAGGAAGTGGTCGTCGCGCTCGCCCAGCAGGGGCAGCTCGAGGCGGTGATCGCCGAGCGAGAAGAAGCCCGAGACCGCGCCGCCGCGCTGCACGATCAGCTCAGCGCGCTCCGTGAACAACTCGACGAACACCGCGCGCAGGCGCAGGAGCAGGCCGACGCACAGGCCGCCTCCCTCAGCGCCGCCCGGTCCGCGCTCGAAGCCGAGAAGCGTGAACACCTTGGCGCGATCGCCGACCGAGAAGCGCTGCGCCGCGAGCTGGACGACGCCCGGGCACAGCAGCACTCGCTGACCGGCGAACGCCAGGCGCTGCGCGCCGAGCGGGACGACTTGAAGGCCGGTCACGACGCGCTCCGCGCCGAGCTCGACGCGCTGCGGAGCGAGCGGGACGACGTTCGGGTCGGCCACGACGCGCTCCGCGCCGAGCTCGACGCGCTGCGCTCGGAGCGAAACGAGCTGAAGGCCGGCCACGACGCGCTCCGCGGCGAGCTCGAGGCCCTGCGGTCCGAGCGAGACAACCTCCAAGCCGGCCACCACGCGCAGGGCAGCGAACTCGACGGCCTGCGCAGGGAACGAGACGCGCTCCTCGCGGCCAGCGCGGCGCAGCGCGACGAGCTCACCGCGGCCGAAGCGGCGCGCACCGACCTGGAGCGCCGCCTCGCCCAACTCGAAGGACGCGCCGAGGACGACGCCGCCGCCCACCGGGCACAGCAGGCCACCGTCGAGCAGCTCACCAAAGAACGCCTCGACGCCCAGGCCGAAGCCGACCGGCTCCGGCAGGAGCTCGAAGCCGGCTCGACGAGCCTCATGGGGGAGCTCAACCAAGCCCGTGCCGCCAAGGACGCCGCGGAGGTGGAGCTCGGCCGCCTTTCCGAGGCGCTCCGTGCCGAGACCGAAGAGAAGACCCGCGCCCTGGCGACTGCGCAGGCCGCCGCCGACGTGGCGACGAGCGAACGGCAGCGCTTGGACGAGCGCGTCACCCAGCTCGAGGCGGCGCTCCTCGACTCGAAGCGCGAGCAGGACCAAGCCCGCGACGACGCGCTGGCCACGCTCCAGCGCTTGACCGCGGCCCAGGGCGACGCCGAGGCGCTGCGGGTGGAGCTGAGCTCCCTACGGACCCAACACGCCGAGCTTCAGAGCTCGCTCGGCGACGAGCAGCTGGCCCGCGTCACCATGGACCGCTCCGTCACCGCGCTGCGAGATCAGCTCGCGCACGCCGAGCAGGCGGTGCTGCGCGTCGAGGCCGAGCGCGACGAGCTCAAGGAGCGATCGAGCGAGGGCGACCAGTCACAGGCGGCCCTGGCCAGCCAGCTCGCAGTGCTGCGCGAAGAGCTGACGCAGGCGTCCAGCGCGCTCACCCAGGCCCGTGCCGAGACCGCTACGGTGCAGACCCAGCTCGACGCCGCGAAGAAGACCATGGAGATCCTGGAGCGCACCCGGGACCAGAAGCTCGCCGCCCTCAAGGACGCCGACGAGCGCCAGCGCGCCGAGATCCAGGTGCTCGAGGCCAAGCTGAGCGCCGCGACCGCCGCGCCGCAGGACGCCGCCGGGAAGGCCGCCCTCGAGCAGCAAGTGGGCGCCCTCCAGCAGCGCGTGCAGCGCCTCGAGACCACGCTGGAGCGCCGCGAGGCTGCCCTCGAGGAAGCGGTGCAGCAGCGCGACGAGGCCACCAGCACGCTCAGCGCGTGGCAGGCGGCGGCGAACACCGCGACCGCCCAGGCGGAAGAGGCCCGCGCGCTCGCAGCCCAGCTCAGGCAGGACGCCGACGTGCTGATCCGCGAGCGAGACGAGGCGCGGCGCGTGGCCCGGCAGCTCCACCAGAAGGGCGGCGGGTCGCCCAGCGCCCCGGCGGCAGACGTCGAGAAGCTCCAAGCGCAACTCGAGC
>JALHOS010000535.1 GCA_022842905.1 Myxococcaceae bacterium
GTGGGCGCGGCGTCGGGTGACGGGGCAGTGCGGTGGCTGGCGCTCGTCGTCGGCCTGTCGCTGGTGCCCCTGCTCGCGCGGCCCCCTGCCGGACTCTTCGCGACGGGTATGGCGGCGCTGCGTGCGACTGGCGTCGTGCTGCTGTACGTCGGGTGGCACGTCGCCGCGGCGCAGGTGATGCCGTCGCCGGCCACGACGCCGAGTCTCTTGGCGTGGGTCGTGGTTGGAGGCGGCTTCATCGGCCTGTTCGTCGTGAAGGCGACCGTGTCCCTGTGGCGCGACGGTCGGCTCGCGCGCGCCCTGCACCCGTGGCTGTTCGCTGGGCTGTATCTCGACGAACGCTTCACTCGCTTGACGTTCCGCGTCTGGCCGCCGCGCCTCGCACCGCAGCCGGAGTCGCGACACGTCGCCGCGGCGCACGCGAGGCTGGAGGTCGCATGAACGCCAATGGCGTGGCCGTGGCTCCCAGTCCGACGCCGGCCGTCGCGAGCGCTGCGCAGCACCCGCGCCTCGACGACGTCGTCCAGCGGGTCTGTGCGCGAATCGCGCCGACGTGGCCGCTCGACCGCTTCATCGCGGTCAACCCCTTCTGGGGGCTCATCGAGTCACCTGTCCACGAGGTGGCCGCCACCTTGGGCGCTCTGTCCGGCGCGCAGCTCCTCATGCCGCGCGCGTGGTACCGACGAGCGTATCGGGAGGGCCGGCTTCGCGACGAGCACCTCGAGGCCGCGCTTGCGACGAGCGAGACCGCCCTGTCGTTGAAGGGCCTGTTGGCGCTGCTGGAGCAGCCGGAGCCGGTGGCCGCGACGCGCGCGCGGGTCGTCGACGTGGTCGACGCCGGCCGAGACCTGTCGTGTGAGGTGTCGTGGCGCAGCTTCGTCACGAACGGCGTCAGCCAGTTCTGCGCGGCCTTCTTCGACGAAGGACAGGCGCAGTTCGGGCCTCCGCGCGACGGAGGCCTGTACACGAGCTGGCGGCGGCACGCCGCGGCGGACCGCAGCCCTGCCCTGCTCATGGGCGCACGGTCACTCCGTGCCTTGGCGAGCGAACTCCCGGCGACCCCCCGCGACATGCTCGAGACGTCGCTCAGCGCGCTCGAGGTCCCTCGCGAAGAACACGAGCGCTACCTGTGGAGCCTGCTGCTCGACCAGAACGGCTGGGCGTCGTGGTGTGCGTACCGCCGCTGGACGGCGCGGCTCGCGGGCAAGGACGACGACTCGATCGTCGACCTGCTCGCCGTTCGCGCGGCCTGGGAATGGCTCTTGTTCCGCAGCGCCAGCGACGCAACCGTTCGGCGTTGGCGCAGCGCGATGGCGAGCTGGCCGCAAGTCGACGCCGCCGCGGAGGTGCATCGGTCGAAGGACTGGCTGCTGCAATCGGCCATGGAAATCGCCTGGCGAGAGCCCGTGGTGCGCGGCTTCCCGGCCGGCCTGCGCACGAGCCGAGCAGCGGCGAGCGTGCAGGCGGTGTTCTGCATCGACGTGCGGTCGGAAGTCTTCCGTCGGGCGCTCGAAGCCACTTCCGACTCGGTGCAGACGCTCGGGTTCGCGGGCTTCTTCGGCGTTCCGCTCGACTACCAACCGCTGGGGGCGCCGACCGCGCGGCCGCAGCTGCCCGGGTTGCTGGCGCCGCGCCTGCGCGCGTCGGACACGGGGCTGAGCGCGAAGGCGGAAGCGGACCGCGCGCAGCACCTCGACGCCGTCGCCGGCTGGAAGGCCTTCAAGCGAGACGCGCTCTCGACGTTCACGTTCGTCGAAGCGCTCGGGCTGACCTACGCCGCGAAGCTCTTCGTGGACGGCTTCGGGCTGGGCCAAGCTCGCAGCGTCGAGCGCGTGGGGCTCTCTGGCGAGGTCGACGCCGCGCGCAAGCCGCGACTGGCCCAGACTTCGACTGGTGAGCCGCTCACGCTCGCGGCGCGCTGCGACCTCGCCGCCGGAATGCTGCGCGGCATGAGCTTGACGCGTGACTTTGCCCGGCTGGTGCTGCTCGCCGGGCACGGCGGGTCCACCCGCAACAATGCCCACGCCGCGGGGCTCGACTGCGGGGCTTGTTGTGGCCAGACCGGAGAGGTCAACGCCCGCGTCGCCGCTGCGTTGCTGAACGAACCTGCAGTGCGCGTGGGGCTCGCGGAGCGTGGAATCGACGTGCCGCAGAGCACCTGGTTCGTCCCGGCGCTGCACGACACGACGACCGACGAGGTGGCGCTGTTCGATGTCGACGAGGTCCCCGCGACCCACCGCGCCGACGTCGACGGGCTGCGTTCGTGGCTCGAAGGCGCTGGCGCTCGAACGAGGGCCGAGCGCGCACCTCGGCTCGAGCTCCCGGCGGCAGGTCAGGCCACGGTCGACCGCGCCGTGCGTGCGCGCGCGACGGACTGGGCTCAAGTTCGCCCCGAATGGGGGCTCGCCAACAACGCGGCCTTCATCGTCGCGCCGCGCGAGCACTGCCGGCACCTCGACCTGGGGGGGCGCTCGTTCCTTCACGAATACCGGCACGCGGAGGATGAAGGCTTCGGCGTGCTCGAGCTCATCATGACCGCACCCATGGTCGTCACTCACTGGATCAACTTCCAGTACTACGCGTCGACCGTCGACGGCGCGCGCTACGGCAGCGGGAACAAGGTGCTGCACAACGTCGTCGGTGGGCACTTGGGCGTCTTCGAAGGCAACGGTGGTGACCTGCGAATCGGCCTGCCGCTCCAGTCGGTCCACGATGGGGCGAACTGGGTTCACACCCCCCTGCGGCTCAGCGTCTTCATCGAAGCGCCGCGCGCGGCGATCGACGGCGTGCTCGGCAAGCATGGCCACGTGCGGGCGCTCGTCACCAATGGGTGGGTTTCTCTTTTCCAGCTCGATGCCGAAGAGGGCGCCGTCCATGCGCTGCGCGGTGGTGTTTGGCACCGTGAGACGGCGGCGGCTTCGCCGCAGGCGGTGAGCCGCGGGTGAGGTGTCCTCGGGTGAGGTGTCCTCGGGTGGCCAGCGCGAAGAGGCACGCTGGCCGTGTCCCTGCCGGCCCAAGGCCTGCCTGCCGGCTGACCTGCGGCTGAGGAGGGCGCCGGACTGCAGCACGCCGGTGTTCGCCGGCTCGCGCGAGTTCCCCAAGGAGGACGAGCGCTGGGCCCTGGGGCCTCCATACACTCGCGTCCCCGAGCTGACGTCGTGCGCGCCCTCTCGAGCCGTTCGTCGACCTGGGGTGGCTGGAGAGCACGCTGTGGTTCGCACTCCACGGGGATGAGCCGGCGGAGCTCGACGCGGACTTCCGACGCGCCCTCGAGGTGCCCGCTCGGACGAGCCCCGGGCCTGACGTGAGCGGTGCGGGCGTCGGCGTGGGAGGACGCAGCGGGAAGTGGCGGCCGTCGTGAACAGTCAGTGCTCGAGCCGCGTCGGGGGCGCCCGCGCGCGACCCACTGGCGCCACGCGCACGCTTTGGGCACACCGCCACCCATGAGCTGCCCTCCTGACGATGAGCTGGCCGCGTTCGCGGAAGGCCGTGCGAGCGCCCCGCAGCGCGACGCGATCGCGCGGCACCTCGCCGACTGCGAGGGGTGCAGCGCCCTGGTGTCGATGTTGGCCAAGGCCGCCCCCGAGAAACCGCCGGAGGCCGACGCGCGGTACGAGCTGCTCACCCACGCCGGCGCGGGCGCCATGGGCGCCGTCTTCACCGCGTACGACCGCGTCCTCAAGCGCCAGGTGGCGCTCAAGTGGCTGGCCTCATCAGACGTCGCGCCTCCCGCCATGCAGCGCGAGCGGCTGCTGGCCGAAGCCACCGCGCTGGCCAAGCTGAGCCACCCCAACGTCGTGCACGTGTACGACGTGCTCACGCTCGACGGCGACGACGTGATGTCCATGGAGCTCGTCGTCGGCCAGACGCTGCGCGAGGTGGTGGACAGCCAGTCGACTCCACGCCCGGCGCTGCTGGCGCTCTTTCGGCAGGCGGCGCTCGGGCTCGAGGCCGTCCACGCCGCCGGGCTCATCCACCGAGACTTCAAGCCGTCCAACGCGGTGGTCGGCTCCGACGGCGTCCTGCGGCTGGTGGACTTCGGCCTGTCCACGGACACCGGGCTCGCCTCGGCGCTCGTCCCCGACGCGGACCAACTGGCCACACGGGCCAGCCGCGGCACCCCTCGGTACATGGCCCCGGAAGTCCTGCGCGGCACGGCGGCCGACGCGCGCAGCGACCAGTTCTCGTGGGGCGTGGCGCTGTACGAGGCGCTGGTGGGGGAGCCTCCGTTCGCGGCGACCGCTCCGGCTGAGAAGCTCGAGGAAATGGAGGCGCGTCGCTTCGAGGCCCACGCCGGCTTCAAGGCGCTTCCGCCGCGGCTGCGCGCGGTGCTGCGCCGCGCGCTCTCGTTCAACCGCGCCGAGCGCTTCGAATCCATGGGCGAGGCGGCGCGCGCGCTCGAGCCTCAGCGAAGGCGGGGGCTGGTCGCCGCGGTCGC
>JALHOS010000536.1 GCA_022842905.1 Myxococcaceae bacterium
GTCGCGGCGTCCAGCCAAGCGCAGTGCCCGCGCCCGCGCCGCCGCGACCTCGAACTGCCAGCCGACTGGGCGCTCCCCTTCGAGCAGCTCGGCGGCGTCCAGGTGGGCCAGCGCCTCCGCCGGCTCGCCACGGAGGTTGGCGATCTGCGCGAACAGCAGCCGGTCCTCCGCGGTCACGCCCGCAGCCAGCCTGCGCTCCACGAGGCCCTTGGCCAGCGCCGCGTCCCCGACGAGCTGCGCCGCGTAGGCCATGTGCGCGAGCGCGGTGGGCTCGAGCCGGTTGGCGTCCGCCAGCTCGCGCCACACCGCCAACGCCCCCGCCGCGTCGCCGCGCATGAGCAGGCAGTCCGCGCGGACGGCCCTGGCCGACGCGGAGAGTGCGGGGTCCTTGGCGGCGCGATCGACTTGCTCGGCCAGCGCGAGGGCGTCTTCGATTCGGCCTCGGTGCGCCTTGCACAGGGCCATGACGAGCTTGGCGTCCGCGCCGCCGCCCGAAAGGAGCGCGACCGTCAGCTCCGCCTCTGCCGCGTCGAGCTGCCCCGCGCGCAAGAGCGCCAGCGCGTAGTGCGTCAAGAAGGCCGGCTCGCGACGGAAGCGCGGCTTGGCCTTGGCGAACTGCACCACCGCCTCTCGAGACCGGCCCGCAGACAGCTCGATGCTGCCGAGCCGGGCGAAGAGGTCCGCGTCCTTCGGGAAGCGCAGGAGGCCCTTGCTGACGACGTCCCGCGCGCGCGGCAGCTGGTTCGACCGCGCCAACGACTCCGCCAACAGCGCGACCGCCGAGCCGTCGGTCCAGACGGGGTCCTCAACCGCGCCGTCGAGGAGTTCGACGCAGCGCGCCGCTTCTCCGCGCTCCAGGTGGAGACGGCACTGCTCCAAGAGCGCTGCGGCGCGTTTTCGGTTCAGGCCAGCCATGTCTTCGCGAGCGGTGCGCGTCCTTCGTCAAGCGTCGACGCGAAAGCGGCTGGACGCAACGCTTTCTTTGCCCGGGTGCGTGAGCGCGGCTACCCCGCCTGCGACCAGACGAAGAAGCCGTGCGTGACGAGGGCCGCCGCGTCGTCGGGCGGAGGACCAGCGACGCTTGGCGCGGACACGGCGGCGACCGACTCGCCAGGTGGGGGCGACTGCGAAGGACGAGCGCCGACCATTCCGGTGACGCCGGCAGCCGTGGCGCTGATCGAGTGGAGGTGCGAGCCCGAGGCCGCGGAGGGCGCGCCCGCGACGGAAACAGCCGACTCCCCCTGCGGAGCCGCCTCCGCACGAGGGGCGCCGATCGCCGCCCCGACGCCTGCTCCCGTCGCCTTGCCCGAGTGATGCTCCGCGCCCGTGTGCACCGAGGCCGTCCCCGCGACGGCCGCAATTGACTCGCTCTGCGGAGGCGACTGCGAACCAGGGGCGCCGATCGCCGCCCCGACGCCTGCTCCCGTCGCCTTGCCTGAGTGATGCTCCGCGCCCGAGTGCACGGAGAGCGCGTCGATGCCGGCAGAAATCGACTCACCATGCAGAGCCGACTGCGAACGAGGGGCGCCGATCGCCGCCCCGACGCCTGCTCCCGTCGCCTTGCCTGAGTGATGCTCCGCGCCCGAGTGCACGGGGAGCGCGTCGGTGCCGGCAGCAATCGACTCACCATGCAGAGCCGACTGCGAACGAGGGGCGCCGATCGCCGCCCCGACGCCTGCTCCCCAGCGATGCTCCGCGCCCGAGTGCACGGAGAGCGCGTCGGTGACGGCAGCAATCGACTCACCATGCAGAGCCGACTGCGGAGGATGAGCGCCGCTCGTCGCCACGACCCCTGCCGACGTCGCGCTGCCGGAGAGACGCTGCGGCCCCGCGTGCGGGAGACTCGCCTCGACGGCGCGGTCCGGTGGCGCAGGCGACTGCGGAGGATGAGCGCCGCTCGCCGCAACGACCCCTGCCGACGTCGCGCTGCCCGAGTGACGCTGCGCGGCCGAGTGCAGGAAGTTCACCTCGACGGCGCCGTCGACTGGCGGAGCTTGAGCACCGCTCACCGCAACGACCCCTGCCGTCGTCGCGCTGCCCGAGTGACGCTGCGCGGCCGAGTGCAGGAAGTTCACCTCGACGGCGCCGTCGACTGGCGGAGCTTGAGCACCCCTCGCCGCAACGACCCCTGCCGCCGTCGCGCTGCCCGAGTGACGCTGCGCGGCCGAGTGCAGGAAGTTCACCTCAACGGCGCCGTCGACTGGCGGACG
The DNA here is from genome assembly GCA_022842905.1 of Myxococcaceae bacterium. Classification (GTDB taxonomy): domain Bacteria; phylum Myxococcota; class Myxococcia; order Myxococcales; family Myxococcaceae; genus JALHOS01. The sequence continues at coordinate 2,211 of JALHOS010000536.1, forward strand.
CTGCTGCGGACGATGAACGCCGCTCGCCGCGACGACGCCTGCTCCCGTCGTCTTGCGCGAGTGATGCTCCGCGGCCCAGCGCACGGACACCGCATCCGCGACGGCAGCAATCGGCTCACCATGCAGAGCCGACTGCGAAGGACGAACCCCGATCGCCGCGGCTCCAGCTCCGCTCGTGGTCCGAGCCGCGCCGCCTGCGGTGTGTCTCACGGGTGGCGAAGCGGACGGCGTGGGCAGCTCGCGGACGGCGCCCGGCAGCCCCGCCCGCGCCTCGCCCTGCGTCCAGTCGGCCAGCGCCTCAGGCCAGTGCGGCAACTCCTCGGACGCGGCGGCGGGCACGTCGTGCTCCTCCACCTGCGCCAGCGCAGCCTCGAGCTCGTCCCGGGTGCGCAGCGTTGCTGCACGGGGCCCCAACCGTGCCCGGGCCAGCGCGACGAGCTGACGGAACGAAAGGGCCATTGCGGGCCGTCACTTCTCACTCCTCTGAAAGCCGGTCAACGTGCCATGCTCCCGGCCCCGCCGTGAGTGACGAGCCGCGACTGCTCTTTTGCTGCTTCGAGGTGGTCCCCGGGCCCCACCCGCTGTCCCGTCGGCTGACCGCGTACCTGAAGGCCCTCGGGAGCTCCTTCGAGACGGTCGTCATCTCGAAGAAGGACGCCGACAAGTCCCACATCGAGCGCTACCACGGGGCGCGGCTGCTCCGTGTGCCCATGAGCGGCGACTTCCAGGCGCAACTCCAGTCCTTCGAACGCGCGCTCAAGCGCCAACTCGAGAGCGAAGAGTACGCCGTGGTCCACTGCTTCGAGCCCTTCGGCGGCTACGTGGCCGCGGCCAGCCACGGCGAGCTGGGCTACGGCCTGGTGTACGACGCGGTCAGCTTCCCGTCCGTCGATCTGCCCAGCGTCGACCCGGCCACCGCCGCGGACAAACGCCTGCTGGCTCGGGCCCGCCGCCAGGAGCTGTTCTGCTTGATGAACGCCGACGCCGTGCTGCTCGGCAGCCAGGTGAGCGCCGCCTACGTCCAAGGCCTGGGGATCGACGACGAGCTGTTGCACACCCTGCGCGCGCCAGTCGACTTGGGCCCCTATCAGGCCACACGCGTCCCACCCGACGGCAAGCCCATGCGGCTGCTGCACCTGGGCAGCGAAGCGGCGTACCACGAGCTGCCCGTCGTCATCGAAGCGCTGGCGCTCGCCACGCAGAAGCACGACCTGAAGCTGACGGTCATTGGGCCGCAGAGCCCGGCGCACCACTCGACCCTCCAGCGCATGGTCGACGAGCGGCACCTCGGCGCCAGGGTCGACTTCCAGCCCGCGGTCGCCCACGACGATCTCTTCAAGGTCGTCGCCGCCGCCGACGTGGGTTTGCTCACCGTCGAAGACGCGGAGCGCAGCCGCGTGGTCGGCGCGTCGCTGGCGCGGGCCGCCGAGTACCTCGCGGGCGGCCGGCCGATCATCGCCGCGGATCTCCCGCTGGTGCGCGAGCTCGTCCCCGCGGAGGCCTGCGTCTTCTACCGCCCGGGTGACGCTCGATCCCTGGCGCTGGCCATGGGCACCCTGGCTGCGCTTCCCACCAAGCGCATCGCGCTCGGGGAGGCCGCTCGGCGCGCCGCGCCCCTCCACGACGTCACGGCCATCGTCACGGAGCTGACGGCGATCTACCGCCAAGTCGGTCGAGGCCTGAGCTCCGAGGGGAACGCGGCGCCGGCCGCGGACCCAGACGAACCCACCCAACAGGGCGCTCGTGCCGCCCGGCCCGACACCGGCACCGCCAAAGTGAAGACGGATCCGGCGATCGCGCCGGGGACCGACACGGAGTCTGGCGGTGCGCCGCAGCGAGGGCCGATCATGGGGGTGCCGCTCGACGACGACGCGCCCGCCGCGGACGAGGACGTCTCCGACGTCGAGGACGACGCCGCCGAGCTGGCGAACGACGCCGAACTGGCCGAGCTCGCCGACGACGCAGAGCTCGCCGACGACGCCGAACTGGCCGAGCTCGCCGACGACGCCGATCTCCTCGCCGTGGAAGCAAGCGAGCCGGTCCCCGGCGGCATCACCGAAGAGACCGCGGTCCCGGCCAGCGAACACGACACCGACGCCGTCGCCGCGGTCGTCGTGCCGGCCCCACCACCACCCGCCCCTGCGCCTGCGCCCTTCACCGGCGTGCCCGAGCGGCTGCGGCCGACCGCACCGCCGCTCTCACCTCGCGCCAGCGCC
>JALHOS010000537.1 GCA_022842905.1 Myxococcaceae bacterium
GCCCGAACGCGCGCACGCGGCCCTACGGCGCACCGCACGAGGAAAGAGCCAAGCCGTGCGGCCGCGCCTCGCGCCGCGCCAACGGGGACTGACGAGCCCGAACGCGCGCACGCGGCCCCACGGCGCACTGCACGGGGGAGGAGCCAAGCCGTGCGGCCGCGCCTTGCGCTGCGCCGACGGGGACAGACGAGCCGGAAGGCGCGCACCCGCGCCGCTGCGCCGATGGGGACCCAACGTGAGCCGGAACCGGGCGCCTAACTCCGACACAGCGCCGACGGGGACGCTGGACGAGCCGGAGCGCGCCAATCAAGGCGGGTGGTGAGCGTTCGACGGCATCCCGCGCAGACGAGCCGTGCCCGCTCGGCGCGTCGGATGCGAGAGAGCCGCTCGCCGCGCGACCGCTGGCCCCAGGCTGGGGTGGGAGCAGCCGTCGCGACGCCGTGGACACGCTCGACCTTCGACGCGTGCGCTCGAATCGATGGGCCGGGCGCTCGCCGTCAGATGCGTGTGGGTCCGCCTGACAGCGCGTCGGCTCCGAACTCGAACGCCCTGAGCCGATGGCGACCGCAGCAGTGGTTCCTCGCTCCGCCCACGTCTCTCTCGTGGTCGCCATGCGGCGACCTGATGCTCACGGCCATGCAGTCAGCAGCACCGGTCCGTGCAGCGGGTACGCACCTCATTCCTCATCGCCGACGTCGCCGCCTCGTGTTGCCTGTCAGGCGCTCGAGGTCGGTCGAGGCGACGGGCTGCGGGCGTGGTGAGCGAGCGCCGCTCGGAGGGCGCGCTCCCGGTGGGCGACCGGACCTTTGCCTCCGGGTCTCGCGCGAGGCCCCGAGGAAGGTGGGCGGGTGGTGGGCGTTCGCTGGCGTTCCGCGCAGACGAGCCAGTGCCTGCTCGAAACGTCGGATCCGCGGGGGCCGCTCACCGCGCGAGTGTTGGCACCAGGCAGGGTGGGGTGTCGGGGTCGCCAGCGCCTGTCTCAGAGGTGACGGTTCTGTCACCTTTGGTGACGGCCAAATCATGCGACCAGTCGAGAACACTCATGTGACCGAGTCGCCTTGATGACAAATCTGTCACCAAGGAGACATGCCCTGGCGACCCCTCCCCCCCGGGGAGGCGGTGACAGTCGTCGCGACGTCGCGGAGGCACTCGGTCACTGTGTCGGTCTTCGCCCCGAGGATGTCGACCCCTGCAGTGGCGTGGCGCGGCCGGCATGCCTCGGTTCGCGCCTCCACAGCGTGCTGGAGGAGGCGCAGCCCGGGTGACGAGACGACCGGAGCCCTACGCACGCACGGAGTGAGGGGCGCCTTTCTCGCCGACTCGTACCTGGAGCGCGAGCCCGTTGGTTCCCACGAACACTGCCCACGCCGCGTGACCCCGGTGGCGGTCGCGCGGATCACGAGCCGACGGGCGCATGAAGGGCCATGCCAACCTTCGCCGAGGTGCGCGCGCCAGCCGAGCCCCACGCCGAACCGTCACAAGGGAGGGTCGTGCGAAGGAGCCGAACCGTGCCGCTCTCCCAACCGGGCCGCCACAGCTGCTCGCCCGAAGCGACGCCGGCTGCTTCGACAGCCACGGCCTTCCCTGGAGCCTGAGCGCCATCTGACCCGACTCGGCCCGGCGCGCCGGAGGTCGTGCGGAGGAGCCGTACCGTGCGGCTCTGCCCAACCGATTCGTCGCGGATGCGCGCCCGAAGCGACGCCGGCTGCTTCGACAGCCACGGCCTTCCCTTTAGCGTGAGCGCCATCTGACCCGTCGAGGAGGTCGTGCGGAGGAGCCGTACTGTGCGGCTCTGCCCGGCCGAGTCGTCGCGGCGGCTCACTCGGAGCGACGCGAGACGCCCGTCCGACACACTCCCCCTCGCGCCTCCGCACGCGCCGCTCACCGACGAGCACGAGTGTGCCCCGTCTCTGAACGTGTGCGCTCCTCTCAAACGAATGGTCTCAGCCACCGAAGAACCTCGCACGCACCCGATCAACGGTCCTCCGGTGACGCAGGGCGAGCCGGAACGCCGGCACGCGCCCACCGCAGCGCCGAGAAGGGAGCCGGAACGCCGGGCGCGCGACCTCCGCGGCACCGACGAATGATGCAGGCTGAGTCGGAACGCGCTCACGTGCCAACAGACCGCCGAGCAGGAGGTGAGCGACGAACCCGGGCAAGCGCCCCGGGGATCACTGAACGGGGACGGCACCAGAACGTGCACCCGCCAGGGTTCCGGCCCTTCACCCGCGCCCTTTTCGCGACGGCGCCTACGCCTGCGTGCCGAGACGGTGGAGCAACACCGCCAGCTCCTCACGCGACGCTTCGTGGCGCATGCCGCAGAAGTGACAGGTCACCTGAGCGCCGCCGCGCTCGTCGAGGAGCGCCTGGAGGTCCTCCTTGCCCAGCGACGCCAGCATCGCCAACACGCGCTGCTTGGTGCAGGTGCAGCGCCAGACGAGCGGCAGGCGCGCGAGCGGCTCGGCGTCGAAGCCGGTGAGCACCGCCGCCGCCAAGTCGTCGACGGTGGGCTGCGCCGTCGAGGTGATGCCGAACTGCAGCCGCTGCTGGAGCTGCGCGCCGATCGCCTCCAGCGCGTCCAGGTCACCGTCGGGCAGCGTCTGCACCAAGACGCCGGCCACCGTGCCCAAGGGCTCGTCGCCGTCGGGCACCACTTCCCACGCCAGCTTGGTCGGCACCTGATCCGACACGGCGAAGTAGTGGCGCAGGTCTTCATCGAGCGCGAAGTGCGTCAGCTCCACCGAAGACCGGTAGTACTCACCTTCGGGCAGCGGTCGCAGCGCCGACAAGAAGCCCGCGTTGCCGAGCGCGGGGCGCCAGCGAAACGGTCCCTTCCCCAGCTCCACGTCGAGGTTGGGGTTCTTCGCGTAGCCCCGCACGCTCCCGTCGGCCCCGGCGTCGACGAGCAGCCCGTGCAGCGGCCCGTCACACTCGACCTGGAGGTTGATGCGGTGCTCGCCCTTGAGCAGCGAGGCGAGCAGCACGCCCCCGGTGATGCCCTGCGCGAGGAGCAGCGCCGACACCCGCTCGAGGCGGTGCAGCTCGCGGGCGCGGTGGCACAAGCCCGTCGTCAGCACGACGGACGCGGTGAGCCCCGGCGTCGGCAAGTGCAGCCGCAACAGCTCCCCGCCCATGGAAGTCCCGGTCGCCACGTCACCCTCAGTCTGGGGAAAAAGAAAAGCGGGACGAAGCCGTGCTGCGCTCCGTCCCGCTTGGGTCTCTCACTCAGCGCTCCACCTCACGCGGAGCGCCGAGTCGGATCAGTTCGCCTGGCCGCCGTCGGCGTACAGGCAGAAGCCGGCGTCCACGCTGCACACCGAGTCCACCGGGCACCCGCCGTCGTTCGCGCGGAAGCTGGGGTGGTTGCAGTTGAAGATGCAGGTGCCCGACTTGAGCGAGTCGCACACGCCCACGCCAGGGTTGCAGCCACCGCTGCCCGGCGCGTCGCAGCGCAGGCCGCACTGACCGGTGTTGGCGTTGAACTCCTCACACGTGAAGCCGCTCGGGCAGGTCGACACACCGCCGTCGAACGGGCACGTGCGGCCACACTCGGCGAAGACGTTGACGCCGAAGGGCGCGACGTCGCGCGACAGCGTGCGGAAGCAGGCGCCGCCGGGGCCGCAGAACGTCGACGTCTGGGCGGCGGAGCAGTCGCCGGTGCAGAACCCGAAGCCACCCGGGCCGCCGTCAGGGCGCAGCGCGCAGCCGAACCACCCGCCGTCGTTGATCGGCGAGCCACAGTCCGAGTGCTCCCTGCAAGGAGACAGCGGCGCGACCGGCGAGTCCGGGCCGGCGTCGATCAGGTCGGGCTGGCCGCCGTCGGGAAAGGGCCAGCAGGCGCCGATGGGCGAGGTGCTGCTCCCGATGTTGATGCACTCGTAGCCATCGCGGCAGCCGCCGAAGGCCGCAGTGCCGCAGCGCTTCCAGCACATGCTGTCCGGCTCGCCGACGGCGCCGAAGCTGCCTTCGCTGCAGACGCCGTCCGCGCCGCAGTCCGAGTCGTCGACGCAGCGCCGCGTGCAGTGCCCACCCGGGTAGGTGACGTTGGCGTTGTCGAAGCGCAGCTTGCAGTACGCCGAAGCGATGATGCCGGACGTCGGGAAGGACGCGAGCGCGCCCGTGGGCGTATTGCGGCAGGAAGCGCCCGTGGTGCAGGCCTCACCGACGCGACCCGTGCCGGCGTCGACGATCGGCTGCGTGCAGGTGCCGTTCATGCACACCGCCGTGCCGCAGTCCTGGCACATGACGCCGTTGATGCCGCAGTTCGTGTTGCTCGTCGCGCCGCCCGCGAAGCAAGTGGTGCCGGTGAAGCAACCCGAGCAGGTCGACCCGCCCGTGCCCGCCGTGCCGCCCGCGCCCGCCGTGCCGCCCGTGCCCGCCGTGGCGCCCGT
>JALHOS010000538.1 GCA_022842905.1 Myxococcaceae bacterium
TGCCCGCGGCGCCGCCGGCGATCGCTCCGCCCGCGCCCGCGCCGGCTGTGCCCCAACCGCCCGCCGCCGAGGCAGACGCGTCGGTGCCAGGCTCGCCGTAGCCTCCGCTCGCCGGGCAATCGCCGGAAGGAGCCGACCCTTCGCCCTCCGGTCGCCCGAGTGGCGCTTGCTTGCGAGCTGCGAAGTGCACTCGGAGCGTCCAGCCGCTCGTGCACCGGGGACGCCTCGCCGAGCTACACCGAGGTCCCCCGACTTCGGGAGGAGCCGACGCGTCATTCACGCAGCGACTCGCAGTCGCCCGCGAACGTCGTCGTCATCAAATCCCCCAGGTCGGCCCTCATACCCGGAAGGTCGGATACGACCGCCACCAGGCCGCGCAACCTGCTGAATCCACTCGCCACCATCCGAGTTCCGGGCCCCCTCACCCCTCCTGCGAGCCCCACCACCTCTCCTGCGAGCCCCAGCACTCCCTCTGCGAGCCCCACCACCCCTCCTGCGAGCCCCACCACCCCTCCTGCGGGCCCCCTCACCCCTCCTGCGAGCCCCACCACCCCTCCTGCGAGCCCCACCACCCCTCCTGCGAGCCCCACCACTCCTTCTGCGAACCCCCTCACCCCACCGGAGCGCCCCCCGCGCCGCGGCTGCGGCCTTCACCACTGCCACGGCGAAGGGTGGAACGCCTCGGGAGGCCTCCCGGACGAGCCCGAGCACCCCAGGCCGGTCGTCTGAGGAGCGCTTGCTCGCGACCCGCGGAGTGCACTCGCAGCGCCCCGCCCCCCCTCACCCGGAGCGCTCGCGGAGCTGGCGCGGAGGCATCCCAGTTCGGGAGGAGCCGACGCGTTACCCACGCAGTGCCTCCTGGCTCGTGCGACGCAGCGGTGGCGCGCAAACACCCGAGGGCAAGGCAGCGTTCGGGTTGCCGGGGGAGAAACGACTCGACGTGATCCCAAGCGGGAGCGCGCAGCAGCCGAACACTCAGCCTCGAGCGACGGCGCTCTTCAAGCGGCGAAGCCCTGACACAGCAGCGCGTCACGCATGCGCGCCGTGCCCGAGAACGACAGCCCCGAGAACCCGGCACGGCGCTCGCCGGCCATCGCCAGCTTCACCGTCGCCTTGAGGCGGCCCTGCAGCGACGGCCGCACGATGCTCCACAGCCCCATCGACAAGGTCGCCACCGGGTCTTCGTCGGCCGCCAGCGCCTTGCGCGCCGAGACGAAGGGCATCGCGGCGATCGGCAGGCCACCCGTCACGCCGTTGACCATGACTTCGACGATCACCGACTCCCCACCCGCCATGTGCCCCGTCGCGACGACCTTGGCCGTCTGCTCTTCGCCCGTCACCGACTCGAGGTTCACCAGCACGTCCACAGCCTCGGGGTACAGCTTCATCACCGCTTCCTGCGCCAGCGTCGTCAGCCGCGCGTTCATCTGCTCCTTGGTCGGGAGCTGCACGAAGCGAGGGGGAGTGGCGAGGTTGGCGAACATGGGGGCATTTCCAATACGCGGGAACTGCTGAGAACCGCTGGGTAAGAAGGTTCTCGCCCTGTCCGCGAAAGGGTCGCATCGAGCGAACGCCAAGGACGTTCACATTGCTGGGCCCGGCAGGGCGCTAACCTTCCGTATTTACAGCGGCACGCGGAATGCCAACCTGCTGACCCGCCCCGGGGAGCCGGCGCCGCGGCTGCTCCTGCGGGCCCTCGACGGGCGGTGGCGCAGTGCGTCGGCCGTGCACGAAGTTGAGCGTGAGCTTCTTCTGCACGGACACGGCCGACGAGCGCTGGTCCGGGCCCATGATCAGCGTGGTCCGAAAGAGCACGTCGAGGCGGTGCGGCACCAAGGTCTGCGACTCCACCAGCAGCCGCATCTCGAAGGCCATGTCGCGGGCGTCGCGCAGCGTCTCGTCTTCCGAGCGCGCCCGGCTGCGATCGATGAGGGACGAGACGATCGTCGTCAACGTGGGCCCGTCGGGGGTGAAGACGGCGAGGAGCTTGGTGCACCAGCCCGACGTCGCGTTGCACCGCTCGAAGCCCTGGGGCGTGACGTCGACGGTGAAGCGCACGTGGCCGAAGCGCTCGTCCCAGAAGTCCGTGTCCGAGCGGGTCGTGCGGCTGCCGGGGAACGTGCGCCCGTTCCACAGGTCCACCAGCGTCATCCACACGAAGCCCGCCGTGAAGCCGAACTCCTCCTGGACGCCGGGGGCGACCGCGGCCCGCGTCGAGGCCGCTTCCGGATCGAGCAGGTGGCCGTCGCGGGTAATGCCGAGTTCGAACGGCCGAATGTCCGTGCCGCCTTGAGGACCGGGGGCGGTGACGAGCGTGACGGTGCCTCCTCCGGGGCGCACGTTGTGGAGCAGCACGAGGTGATCCACCGCCTTGCGCGTCGGCTTGCCGGCGACGAGATCCAGCTGGTGCACTTCGACCAACGACTCGCTGAGCACCGGCCACTCGAAGCGGGCGCTCACGTCCTGGACCGGCGCGGCCATGCCCTGGTCGTCCAAGGGAATGTTCGACGGCACGGTGACCGTCGGGACGCGCATGGACAGCGGCAGGAAGCAGCCGGCCAGGAGCGGCGCGGCGACCAAGACGACTCGGACAATCGACATGCGGCGGTTAGTAGCCCGCGATCGGGAGTGTCGTCACCTTGGCAGCGTCGACCCGGCCGGCCTTCGCCCACGCGGCGCCCACGTCCTGGAAGAACCCCAGGAGGACCCGATCGACCATGCCTCGAAGCTCCGCGAGTCCGACGGACAGCTTCTGCGCCAGCACGGTCGTGGCGCGCTGCCCCGCGGTGGACCGCAGGCGAGGGCCCGAAGCGTCCTGCTCGAAGAGCCGCTCACACAGCTCGACCAGCCGCTCCGAGTCGGCCGGCGCCACGTCGACGACGCCGTCCAGCTCGGCGCGGGCGACGACGGCCAAGAACAGCCGCTGCGGGCCCAGCTCGTTGAGCTTCTCGCCAAAGCGCGCGACCACGTCCGCCGGCGACGGGCCCAGCAGGGCCTGAAACACGCCGGCCTGCGCGCGCACGCGACCCAGCTGCGCTTCGGCTTCGACGAGCTCCTTCTTCGACCGGAACGTGACGGGCTCGGCCCCCGGCACGCGCAGCGCCTTGAGCGGTCGCTTTCGCAGCAGCGCCTGCATCACCTGGGCTTCGTCGTCGAGCAGCAGCCAGGTCTCGGCGAACTTGAGGTGGCCTTCGCTCGCCAGCCGCTCGGCCTGGCGCTTGAGCTTGAGCGTCAGGGAGAAGCCGACCTGGAAGATGAAGCGCAGCGCGCGCTCGCGCACGATCTCCGCCGCCCTGCCCGGCTCGCCACCCGTCAGGTGCTCGAGGCCCAGGTCCAGGTAGTCCCGCGCCTGCTCGCTGGCGCGACGGAGCGCCGGGGGATCGCCCGGCTCCGCGCCTTCGGCCACCAGCGCGCAGTTCACCAGGTAGCGCACCTCACTCTCGAGGTTGGCCCGCTCGACGGCGTCGAGGCCCGCGAACGCCGCGGCGACGGAGTCCACGTGCCCGGGCCCGTGGCTGAGCGCCTTTTGCTGGCTGGGCGGCGGGGCGTGTTTGTCGGGGTCCACCCAGCTGAAGATCTTCAGCGCCTCATCGAGCGGCGGGAAGCCCAAATCCGCCAGCCGCGCGGCGCGGAACTGAAACGCCGTCTCTTCCAGCTCGGTGGACAGCTCCCAGCGGACCGACTCGAGGAAGCGCGACAGCTCGAAGGGGCTGCGCGACATCAGGTCCATCACCAGCCGGCGCAGGGCGTGCTCGTCCACGCCGTCCAGGGTGAACTCGAGCAGGAACTTCCCTTCCGGCGTCTCCACGGTCACGCCCGCGGGGTTCACGTCGGGGTCCTCTTCGAGATCGTGCACGACGACGAGCTTCTTGAAGAGCAGCTCCAGCACCTCGATGTCGAGCGCTTCGGCCTTGTGCAGGAAGTCGTCGAGGTCGTCGCCGCGCGCCGCGCGCAGCCAGTGCAACACCTCGATGGGGTCGATGCGGTCCTTCTGCCAGGCGGCCAGATCGACGTAGGTGCGGAACTGATCTGCGGTGGACAGCTGGACGATCTCCGTCGAGTCGGCCAGGCCCACGTCGAGGATCGTCGCGTAGACCTCCTCCGCCGGCAGGCTCTGCACCAGCGCGCGGCCGTCGACTTCTTCGAGCATGGCGTCGACACGCCGCTTGGGGGCCAGCTCGGTCAACCGCCGCACCAGCTCGGCCCGGCGGGCCTGCCTTCGCTCGACGGACGCCGCCTTGCTGCCTTCCTTCTTCTCCGTCATTCCCGCGGACCGCCTTCCCTTGGGCTGCGCTTTCTAGACCGTGTCCAGCAGGCGCCCCCAGACCTCGTCTCGACCGGTGCCGTCCTCCGAC
>JALHOS010000539.1 GCA_022842905.1 Myxococcaceae bacterium
AAATGCCGTCGTCGGTCCGCCCGTAGTCGTGCACCGTGATGGTGTTGGGGTGCTTGAGCTTTGCCGTCATCGACGCTTCCAAGAAGAAGCGCCGCTCGAAGCCCGGGTCCTTCGAACTGTCGTACTTCGGGTTGAGCACCTTGAGCGCGACGATGCGGTCCAACGGCGTCTGGAGCGCCTTGTAGACGCGCCCCATCCCGCCCTTGCCGAGCGGGGCCATGATTTGGAAACGCCCGCTCAGCACTTTGCCGACGAGCGGATCATCCGCTTCCGCCATGCCACCCCCGCGAGAATTCGCGTGGTTGAAGGCTAGCACGCGGCGGCAGGTGGGCCAGCTTGAGACCGGCTCACGGGGCCCGAGCGAGGACCAGCCCGCTGCTCAGGGAACCAGCGCGAGGGGCGCGGGGGCGTGCGTGGCGATCGCCCTGTCCAAGAGCCGCTCGAACTCCGCGCGGTCGCTCGTGGCGTACAGCTTCGGCAGTCCGAACAGCGGCGCCAACGGGGCGCCCAGCCGGTTCTTCAGGTCCCCCTGCTGGAGCATGACGATGCGCTCGATGTGCCCTTTGCGCTCGCGCAGCCACTTGAAGGACACCCGTTGGTAGTCGGGGTCCTCGCCCTGCTGCGCCAACCGGTCCATGAAGAACCACACGGGCCCCGCGCGCCGCACACACCGCTCCGTCAGCTCCACGGCGGCCGCGTGAAACGACAGCTCCAGGTAGCCCTCGACGCGCAAGAGAATGACCCGCGGCGCGGGCTCGGACAGCGTCAACAACCCGCGGTCGGTGCCGTGTGTCAGCGCGCTGTGGGAAGGACGGCGGAGCATTGCAGGAGCTGCTCCGTAGCAAGACCGCAGCCACGGATGATCCCCCAAACGGGGGACCGCAGCGTACACCGCTTGGGGGTTGAAACCAGAAGGCGGCTGCGCTCATGGTGCAGGCGTGCTTCAGCTCGTTCGTCAAAAGGCCCCAGGTCCCGTGGGACCAGATCAGCGCCTCGTGACCCAGGCGCAGCAGGGCGATCGCGCCGCCTTTCGGGTGCTCTTCGAACGCCACGTCACCGCGGTGCGCAGATTTCTCGCGGACTTGCTGCGCGATCGTGCCCTGGCCGCCGACGCCACGCAGGAAACGTTTGCGCGGGCCCAGGCGCAGCTCGATCGCGTCACCGACGGGGCTGGGTTCCGGGCGTGGCTGTTTGGCATCGCCAGGAACGTGGCGTTCGAGGTCCAGCGAGACCGCAAGCACGAGGCCTGGGACGAAGAGGACGACGCCGGCGTGCCCGACGCCGTGATTCCGTCGCCGGATCCAGAAGAGGTGCTCTTGGACCGGGAGCTGTCGCTCCACTTCGAACGCGCGCTGGGCAGCCTGTCCGCGCAGCGCCGCGCGGCCCTGCTCCTGAGGCTGGACCACGGGCTGGCCTACGAGGAGATCGCCGCGGCCATGGGCTGGTCGCTGCCCACCGTGAAGAACGAGATCCACCGCGCGCGGCTCAAGCTGCGCACGCTCCTGTTGCCCCACCTGCGAGGTGAGCCATGACCGGCTGCACGGTCGAACGGCTCGAGGCGCTGCTGCGCGACGAGCTCCCGCTGGCCGAACGGGTCGCGGTGCAGGCCCACGTTGGCCACTGCCCCCGCTGTCGCCACGAGCTCAACTGGCTTCAGAGCGAGCGCGCGCTGTTCCAGCAGCGGCAGGCGCCCGACGACGTCGCCGAGCTGTGGGCGGCGCTCGAAGCGCGGGCCCAGCCGGCGAAGGTGGCGCGGCGGCCGGTGTCCCAAGCCGGGCGGTTGGCGCTGAGCTTCGCGGCCATGCTCGTGGTGCTCGTGGGGGTCTCTCAGGCGCTGGTCGTCTCGGCGCCGGCGGACCGCCTGGGCGCTGGGTGGCCCGGCCTGGCCACGTCGGAAGTCGCCACGCTCGAGTCCCGCGAGAGCGCTTCTGCTGGTGAGCCGCTCTGCTCACGGCTGCCCGACGGCGTCGGGTTTCGCTGCCTGGTGCAGGCCAGCTTCATCGCCACGCGGTGAAGCAGCGCACGCGGCCTGGCCGGCTCCGCGGGGTCGACACCTGGCTCCGCGCCGAGCGGTCTTCAGGCTGGCCAGTCGACGTCGCGCTCGTCGACGTCGGCTTCGGAGTCAGCCCCACCACCACCGTCGAGCTGTTCGATTGGGTCCGCGGTCTTCGCCCGGACGCGCGGGTCGAAGGCTGGGAGCTCGACGCGGCGGCCTTGGAACGGGCGCAGGCCTTCGCTGAGCCCGGGCTGTGCTTTCTCACCGCGCCTCAGGACGTGGGTCCGACCTTCGACGTCGCTCGCGCCTTCAACGTGGGCCGGGCCGGTCCGCGCGAGGCGTTGGAGCAGCTCCACGGACTGCTCGTGCGCGCGCTGCGTCTCGGCGGCGTCGCGCTCGAAGGCAGCACCGACGTCGACGGCCGCGTCGCTGCGTTCTACGTGCTGCGCGACGACGGGGCGCGGACGGCGCTCGTCCTGGCGACGGACCTGAGCCGGGCGGTGGCGCCGCGGCTGTTTCGAGACGTGCTGCCGCGAGACTGGCGGCGCAGCGCCCATGCGGGCACGCCTGTCTTCGCGCTGCTCGAGGATTGGCAGCGGTCCTGGGAGGCGGTCCGCGCGACCCTCGACCCCCGCGCCGCGTTCCTCCGCTCCGTCGCGGAGCTCGCCGGGCGTTGGGCCGTGCGCGCCGGTGAGGCGGAGGACTGGGTGTGGCTGTGCTGGGCGCCGGACGGAGGCGTGCCGCGCCCGTCGTCGGTGCGGTGAACGCCGCGCCCGGAGGCGCGGACACGGCGGGGGTGCGCTGGGGCGGTGTCCTCACGGCGGCGAAGGGTCTGTCGCTGCTGTGTGACGCGTCACCGCGAGTGTGCCACCACGAACCGCCGCACCTCTTCGACGCAGCGGTCTGGCTGCTCTTCGTGTGGCCAGTGCCCTGCGCCTTCGAGCGCCGTGCAGCTCGCGTGTGGCCACGCCCCTCGCAGGCGCTCCAGCGTGTCGGGACCAAAGGCGGAGTCGGCCAGGCCCCAGACCAGGTGAATCGGCGTCTTGGCCAGCCGTTCCCGCCGGTCCCACAGCGACGCGCAGAAGGGCGCAGACGCCCGCATCGCTTTGGCCAGCGCCCACAGCACGCGCTCGCGGTCGTCCTTCGACTCGAACAGCCGTCGGTAGGGCGCCCAGGTCGCCTTCGTGTCGGTCCCGCGGTCGCCCCACGCTGATCGACTCAACAGGAAGGAGAAGTTCAGGTGGCGGTAAAGCCAGCGAAACAGCCCGGTCCCCGCAGCCCAGGCCCGGCGCCGGCCCACCGGGGTGTCGCCGTAGTCCCAGGCGAAGGTGTTGAAGCAGACGAGGGACGCGACGCGCTCCGGCTGCTCGAGCGCCGCGTCCAACGCGAAGGGGCCGCCGAAGTCGTGGACGACCAGGTGGTAGCGGTCCACCCCGAGCGCGTCGAGCAGCGCCCTAAACCGCGCCGCGTGCGCTTCGGGGCGGTAGTCGCCGTCGACTGGCCGCGGTGACAGCCCGAAGCCGAGGTGGTCCGGCGCGACGCAGTCGAAGTCAGCTCGGAGGTTCAGCAGGTGGTGCCTCCACTCGTAAGACCACGTCGGCGTGCCGTGGCTGAACACCACCGTCGGACCCCGACCGACCCGCGTGACGCTCAGTTGCTCACCCGAGGCCAGCGTGACGAGCGTCGGGTCGAAGGGGAAGGCCGAGCGGTCGAGCCAGGTCGGCAAGGGCGTGCGTGGGGTCATGCCGGACAGTCAAGTTTGCTTGACGGTCTGTCGTCAAGGTACCTTGACGACCATGGGGCGTGAAGAGACCGAGCGGCGCCTGCGCCGCGAGCAAGCGCAGAGCCTGGGCTACCTGTTGATCCGCTGCGGCCAGGTGTGGAACGAGCGGGCGATCGCCCGGGTGAACGCGCAGGCCGGAGCACCCGTGCTGCGCGAAGGCCAGACGCGGTTGCTGCCGTTCCTGCAGCGACCGGGGGGCGCGCGGATCACCGAGCTGGCGCAGGCCTTGGGGGTGACCAAACAGGCGGTGCAGCCGCTCGTCGCGGAGCTGGTCGCGCAGCGGATCGTGCAGATGGCCTCGGATCCGAACGACGCCCGCGCGCGGCGGGTGACGCTGACGGAGGCGGGCCTCGCGGCCATGCACCACGGCACGCAGGTGCTCGTCCAGCTCGAAGCTGAGCTGGCGCCGGCGCTGGGGGCAGTGCACCGCCGGGCGCTCGTTGCGGGGCTGACTCGACTGCTGCAGCTGCTCGAGCCGACGGACCTGGCGCTGACGCCGCAGGAACCCCCGACCGGGGCGCGGCGCCGTGCTCGACGGGGCTGAA
>JALHOS010000540.1 GCA_022842905.1 Myxococcaceae bacterium
TGCTCTTCCGATCTCGCCCAGGCCCCACAGCACGCGGCGCCGAAGCAGCCGCTGCCGCTCGCCGGACAGCTCGGCCAGCAGCTCGTCCATGGACGAGAAGCGCTGCGCCGGGTCCGCCGCCAGCGCGCGCAGCAGCAGCGGCCGCAGCCGCCGAGGCACCTTGCCCAGGGCCTCCACCGGCGGCCCACCGCGGATGAGGGCGACGCGCTGGTTGGGAGAGCGCACCGCCTCGGCGAAGGGCGGCGTCCCCAACAGCGCCACCCACAACGTCACGCCGAAAGCGAACTGGTCGGAGCGCGCGTCGGGCGGCAGGCCCTCGAGCTGCTCCGGCGCCAGGTAGCGCAGCGTGCCGGCGATGAGCCCTTCTTGCGTGAGCGAGTCGTCGCCCACCGGCACGCCGTCGCTCGGCTCGAGGATCGCTTCGTCGCCGGACATGGACACCGCCGCGGGCACGCCGACGCGGTGGGAGCGCGCCAGCCCAAAGTCGGTGATGCACACGCGCCCGTCGTTGCCGATGAGGACGTTGCCGGGCTTGAAGTCGCGGTGGACGAAGCCGGCCTTGTGAATGGCGGACAGGCCCTTCCCGGCCTGGACGAGGAGCTGGACGATGCGGTCCGGCGGCGGCCGGTTCTTCTTCAGCAGCGAGCCGAGCGACGTGCCTTCGACCAGCTCGAGCGCGAGGTACGGGTTGCCGCCGTGGTCTCCCAGCTCGTACACGGCGACGACGTTGGGGTGGTTGAGCTGCGCCAGCGCCCGCGCTTCACGCTGCAGCTTCGCCCGCTCGACCTCGTCGTCGGCGTGGTGGCGCTGCAGCAGCTTGAGCGCCACGCGCCGGCCCAGGTTCTGGTCCCACGCCGCGAAGACGACGCCCTGGCCGCCGGAGCCCAGCTTGTCGAGGATGACGTAGCGTCCGAACAACGCGCCGGTGGCCAGCGTGACTTCGAGCTCCCCATGGCGGGAGCTGTCCATGAGGACGCCGGGCGCGTTTCGCTGGGTCGGAAGCTCGTCCATGCGGGGCCCCGGCGAGGTTAGTCGCGCTCGGCGTGAAAGCGAGCGACGCGCTGGCGCTTTGGACGCAGGATGCGGGCGGACCCAAGCAGCCGGGTCCCTCACCTCTCACCGGAGTCCGTTTCATGCTCAGTCGTCGATTCTTCCTGTCCGCCCTCGCCCCCCTCGCCGCCACCGGCTGCTACGGCAAGTTCGCGCTCGTCTCGAAGCTGCACGCCTGGAACGGCTCGCTGGGCAGCAAGGTGGCCCAGCAGTTCGTCTTCTGGGCGTTCCTCATTCTCCCCGTCTACGGCGCGTGCATGTTCGTCGACGCCGTCATTCTCAACCTCATCGAGTTCTGGAGCGGGAAGAACCCGCTGGCGGAGCTCCCCCACCCCGACGGCAGCACCACGAAGCTCGCGCGCACCGGCGACGACACGGTGCGGCTGACGCGCACGCAGGGAGCGACGGTGCTCGCCGACGTCGAGCTGAACCGGGCCGGAGACCACGCCGCGCAGGCCCGCTCGCTGCTGGCGCTGTGGACGGGCTCGGTCGAGCGCCTGCCGTCCGGAGAGCTCGTCGTGCACCAGGACGGCGCGCCGCGGCTGGTGCCGGTGACGGAACAAGAAGCGCTGGCGCAGCGCGTGGCCCGCTCGTCGGGCGGCCTGGGGTGACGCGCTGCAGCGGCCGTTGGACCTCCAGCTGCCGCCGCCGAAGAGGAAGCGCCGAGTCGCCGGAGGCATGGGCTTCTCGCTGCACGCGGACACCGCCGTGCACGGCAATGACAGACCAGGCTTGGAGCGGCTGTGCAGTCCGTGCCCGAGGTGCCCAAGCACGAGCTCGAGCCCTCCTCGCGCCTCGGCGAACTCGCCCGCCAGCAGTGCAGTCAGCCTCGCCGCCGCCAGTTGGCTCCGGCACCGTCCGGGCGTTCGCGCTTTGAACCTCTTCTCCGCTCTCGACTCGACGGGTCCCCAACGCGAGAGCCGACCACCACGGCTTTGAGGGTGGTCTGCATGAGCGCAGTTGGGCCGGAGTGCTCGTCAGACGTCACTTACAGACAGAGACGTAACAAGCGAGCCGAGGGGACACTCATCCCATCGGCCCCCAGTGGGCGATCACTCGAGTAGCTCGACCAAGTTTGGCGCTGCCGGCTCCTTGGCGATATCGATCCTCATCTTGGCTGTTGCCGCTAGTTCGAGCGGTCCAGTCTTCTTCAAAAACCAAGCGTGCGCGATTCGATCGAGACCAGCACCGAGGAGCGGCGCGGCGGTCCGCAGCGTAGAAGAGAGGACCGCTGATTGCGTCCGCCCGCCATGAAGCACAAGGTTTCTTTGGCGATAGAGGCGCCTGAAAACACGATTCGCGTGAGCCAGAACATCACGAAGCCCTGCCTCGGGCTTCTCAATGAGTACCCTCAGTCGTTCGACCGCCGCGCGCTGTTCGGCGTCCACCCAGGTGAGCGCGGTGCCTGCGCGCAGCGCCTCGAGCATCACCAAAGCGCGCTCGCGATTGGTGCCGCACTTGCTGAGTGACTCGTAAATCGGGCCTTGGGCTTCGCGCAGTTGCCGCGAGCCGAGGAGGGAAAGTTCGGCCCTTGCGAACGAACACGCGACGAGATTCGCCATGCGTTCTGCCGCCGCAATCTTGTTCTTGTCGCCAGGCGCAACGAGGAGTGCCTCTATCGCTGCCCAACTTGTTCCCACTGCGACTACTTGAGGGCCGTCCATCTGCGCGAGCAACTCGAAAGCCGCGTCCACTCGGGACGGCTGAGTCCCGTCGTTCTCGAAGAGCTGCGACTGACGCTTGATGCTCCCAACCTCCACTCTTCGCTGGGCGCGTAGAGGGAACCGGTCCGACTGCCCCTCGACGAAGGCCATCCCCAGATCGCGCATCACCTTCTGCGCACCGATTCGGAGCCTTGCCGAAATGCGGTCGAACTGTTCACAGGCTTGGCTGACTGCCCCGTACTTGTCGCGGGCCCGAACGTTCAGCAGCCATCCGCCCCCCTGGTGAACGGGGGCGAGGTGCTGTTGCAGCAACCACTTGCGCACCGCCGACGCCTCCAACCATGAACTGGGCGCCTCGCTGGTGTCTACGGCGCCGTTGACCGGAACGAGCACGACGAAGTCAGTGGTGGGCTCTTTGGCAAGTGCTTCGGCTTCGTGAACCAGCTCGGCAAGCGTCCAGACCCGGTTGTCGTGCCTGACGCGGTAGCCCAGCCATCGATGGAGAAACGTCGAACTGAACCCCTTGCCAAGGAGGTGGGTAGCAATCGCCCGAGCTGTTCGCTCGACGCTTATCGCACCGCTGCCATCCGACCGGTTGGCGATCGCCGTCGCCCATCGCTCCAGGTAGCCCTCGTCGATGTCCTCGACAAGGCGCTGGAGCAGGTCGGCCGCACCAGGTGGAAGCTTGTTCTTCAGCAGGTTTCGAACCTCAAGCAGCCG
Source organism: Myxococcaceae bacterium (assembly GCA_022842905.1). Lineage (GTDB taxonomy): Bacteria > Myxococcota > Myxococcia > Myxococcales > Myxococcaceae > JALHOS01. Next base: position 3,435 of record JALHOS010000540.1, read on the forward strand.
AGGCCGAGGAACGCCGCCGTCCTTCGAGAGCGCATTCTCAACATCGTCGATGAACCAATCGAGCGCCTCCTGCGAGACGACCGCCGGCGTGACTTCCGCCAGTTCGAGGAGTTCCCTCAGGGCAGGGACGGTGCCGACGTCCCAAAGCCCTCGGAACCAGGAACTCTTCTCGGCGAAGAATTCACCAAGTCGAGCTACGACCAGTTCAGAAAAGGGCTTGCTCTCGAGCATCCAGAGCCGTACTTTATCTGCAGGCGTCCTCGCCACCCTCTATTAAGGGGTCGTTCCTTGGAAGTGGAGGAAACTCCCTCCTTGGACTCGACCCCGTCTTTTTAGCCGACAACCCTAACGCCGATTGCTCCCGCTCGCGCAGGAGCAATCGGACGCTCACGTTGGCACGCCAAAGCCACCGACCAGAACTTGTCGGCGTGACCGCGGGCGTTCCGCTCGGCGTCGAAGCTGACCTTCCCTGACGGCAGCACGCGGCCCTTGATGGCGTGGATCTGCGCCACGAGGTCGTGACTGGCCGTCGTCGTGTTGGTGGTCGGTCGGTCGCCCGCCGGAGCGAGGCGAAGCCGAGCGGAGGCGACCTCCACCCTCTCGTTCATGCCGCTGCCCTTCTGACGAGGCCCACTGCTCGGTAGACCTCCATCGGCGTGCGGTTGTCGTGCGCCTGATGCGGCCGCCTCACGTTGTAGAAGCGGATCCACTTCCCGATCCCGACCTCGGTTGTAGGCGGTCGCACAGATCCGCAGAAATCTGGACCGTCGACCGCGGTGAGTTGAGCCGCGGCCGACGAGCCCGTCGTGCAGCTACTTCTTCGACCTGTTCTTCTTCGCCTCCTCGGCG
>JALHOS010000541.1 GCA_022842905.1 Myxococcaceae bacterium
TGCCGCCCGCTCCACCGGCGCTGCCACCCACTCCGCCGGCGTTGCCGCCCGCTCCACCGTCGCTGCCGCCCGCTCCACCGGCGTTGCCACCCGCTCCACCGGCGCTGCCGCCCGCTCCACCGGCGCTGCCGCCCACTCCGCTTCCTGCGTCGACACACACGCCTTCGAGACACAGGCCTGAGGTTTCGCAGCCGTGGCACGGAGGTGGAGTGCTGCATGCGCCCGCGACGACTCCGACCAATCCCGTCAGCGCCGCGAGGGCGAGGTGTCTCATGCACGGACCGTAACGCAGAGGCGCGCGAGGCTGGTTGGGTTCGCCCCTCACCCCCGCCGAGGCCGCTGCCGAGAGCAAGTCGCCGCGCACCTTCCTGCTTTCAGCTCAGCGCACGGCGCCGCGCCGCTTCGATGATCGCCCCGAGCAGCGCGTACGGCTCGTCGTCCACGCCCAAGCTCGACGCCGCCTTCAGCGTCTTGGCCAGATCGAACGCCTCGGCCGAGCTCATCGGGCGGCGCCGCGTCGTCTGCCCCGGGCGGGACAGCAGCACGGTCAGGCCCTGCGTCGCGGTGTCCAGCACCACGTCGACGTGCTCCGTCTTGATGCTGCCCGTCAGCAGCACCTGGCGCCCCAGCCGAGTGACGCTGCGCATGCGGTACTCGCCGAACACGCGCGGAAAGATCGCGTCGTTGATGCCAGCCATCACCGACGCCGTCACCGAGTCGCGCCACGGCACGTTTGCGTTGAACCGGCCGACCACCGCCGCCAGATCGCGCAGCTCGCTCGTCGTCAGCTCGACCACGTCGTCTTCCACCAGGTGGAACTCGCCGGACTGCTCGCGGAAGCGCACTTCGATCGACTTGCCGGCTCGCTCCATGTGCAGCCGGTGGTTCCCGGTCCGCGTGCCCAGCTCGTCGACTTCCGGGGTGATGTCCGCGACCCGGGCTCCCTGAAACAGCCGGTCCTTCTTCATCTCCGTCCGAGGCATGACGTGCATGCCCAAGTTGTCGCCCGGGCCCCGCGCCAAGCGCGACAGACGATCAGACCCAACGCGCCACGGCTGGCGGGTCACAACCGCCCAAGTTCGTTGGACAAAGCCTCAGGGACTAGGGCGTTTCTGTCGGTATTCGCCCGGGCTGACCCCCACCCAACGCCGAAACGCCCGGTCGAAGGCTCGGAGCTCGGAGTAGCCAAGCAAATACGCGATTTCACTGATGTCGAGGCGCTCGTCAGACAGGTACGTGCGGGCCAAGGACAGGCGCACGTCGTCGAGGAGCAGCTGGAAGGTGGTGTTGGCGTCGGACAGCCGCCGCTGGAGGGTGCGGCCGGACAGGCGCAGGCGCACGGCGAGCCGTTCGATCGTGGGCTCGCCGTCCTTGAGCGCCTCGCGGATCGCCTGGCGAACCCGGCCGGACAGATCCGTCGCCTGGGGGCGTTCGTGGAGCGCCGAGACCGCGTGGCTCTCGAGGTACGCGGCGAGCGCCGGGTCTCCGCTCACCACCGGGGCGTCGAGCAGCGCGGACGGGAAGGCCACGCCGTTCGTCTCGCGATCGAACTCGAGCGGGGCGCCGAAGAACTCGCGCAGGCGGGTGTCGTCCTTCGGCGGCGGGTTGATGAACCAGACGCTCGAGAACTGCGCGGTGGGCACCAGGCTGCGAATGGTCAGCGCGAACATGGCGGCGGCGTACTCGTTCTGGTGCCTGCCGCTGGCGCCGCGACCGAACGCGGAGCGTTGCTGCACCGACGCCGCCTGGCCGTCTTGTTCGAAGAAGAAGAAGTGCTCGGGGGAGATGAGCGCGCTGAAGCGGGCGAAGTTGAGGCACGCGTCCTTGAGCGTGGGCGCGGTGCGGATCATGAACTCGGCGACGCCGTAGGCGCCGCGGGGCGTGGCTTGGGCGACCGCGAGGCCCAGGTGGGGATCGCCCACGCGCTCCGCCAGCTCGTCCACGAAGGCGATGAGCTGGCTTGCGGGCAGGGTCAGCTCTCCTGCGCCGGGTTTGCCGAGCACCGGCGGCGGCGGCAGGCCGTGAGCCTTCGCGGCCGCCTGAACGTCGACGCCACGCGCCTGTGCGTAGGCGCCGAAGGTGGTGGCTGCTCGAGTCGTCAGCTCGAAGTCCGGGCGGGGCATGGGCTGGCGTGTTCTAACAGGCGCATGGCGTCGCAGATCAGCGGTGACTTGCGCCACGTCGTCGCCCGCGCCGTCGGGCAGGGCGCGCGGGTGGTGGTGCTGGTGGCAGATCAAGCCTTGGAGTCGTTGCTCCGGGCCAACGGATGTCAGGTGTCGGTCGACCCGCCCAGCCTCGAGGCGCTGGCTGACGCGCCGCCGCAGGTGATCGTCGCCTTCGACGGCGCCCTCCGCGATGGGCCCAAGGTGCTCGAGCTCATCGCCCGCGCGGCGCCCGCGGCGAGGCTGGTCCTGTCCTTCGGCAACGCGGTGAGCAGCACGGCGCTGCTGGCGGCGCTGGCCGAGGGCCATGGAGGGAAGGGCGCGTCGCTCCACGAGGTGACGGGGTGGCTGAACGCCGCGGGGTACACGATCGACGCGGCGACGCCGGTGGTGATGCCTCGCGAGCGCGTGCCGTTGGCGCCGGAGCTCGAGGCGTCGCTGCGCGCGGTGTTCGAACAGCTCAACGCGCAGGCGGCGGTCGATCGTTACGTCGTGAGCGCGCGCCGAGGCGTCGCGCAGCGGCCCGTCGAGCCCGAGGTGGGGCTCCTGTCCGTCGTCATCGCGAGGGGGGCGGAGGCTCCGCAAGGGACGCTGGGCTCGCTGGGGCGGCAGCTCGTCCGCGGGCTCGAGCTCGTCTACGTGACCGACGAAGCCGCGGCCGTGGCAGACGCGGCCATGGCTCCGGCGAAGGGACGGGCGGGCTTCACGACCGTCGGCGTGTCGACGCCGGGCGTGGTGGACGTGCACGCTCAACTCAACGCGGGCCTCGAGCGCGCCCGCGGGCAGTACGTGGCGCTGGTGCGCGCGGGCGATCTCTTCGAGCCCACTCACCTCAAAGGCCTGCGGCAAGCGCTCGACGACTCGACGGCGGCGTGGGCGGTGGTCCCGAGCGCGGCGGCGCCCACCGGGCCCTTCGACGTGCGCCGCTGGGTGGAAGCGAAGGAGGTGCGGCCGGCCGCGTGGCTGCTCGATCGGCTGCGACTGGGCAAGCTGTCCCTCAACCTCCCCGCCGGAGTCCCCCAGGCCGAGCTGGTCCTGTTCCTTCGACTGGCGGCACTGCTCAGCCCCGCCGTCGTCGCTGGGGCGGACACCGTGTCGCCCGGCAGCGCAGTGGACGTGGCCCTCGAGCCGCTCGAGCCCATGTGGCGCACCCGGCCGTGGACGTCGTTGGTCCCCTTCGTGCGCCGGCTCGAGCGCCCGACGGAGCCACCGACGCCCGAGCCTCCCCGGCTCAGCGCGCTGCTGCGAGAGCGGCTGGAGCAGGTGCACCCGACCGCGGCGAAGGCGTTCGACGTGGTGCACCGCACGGTGCGGCGCGTGGAGTGGGCGGCGAAGCAAGCCCAAGAAGACGCCGCAAAGGAGCGCGCTGACTGAGGCCCCGGGGGCCGCCTACGGACGGGTCGCGGCGAGGTGCTGAGCGGTGTCGACGAAGTGCTTCATGCGCGTGATGCGGCCCTGCTCGTCCAACGTCCAGTAGTGGATCTCGACCCCGGCGAAGCGCTTGCCCGTCGCCGTGTTCGTCACGTCGTGGCGCACGAACACCGCGACCTGTCGCGCGCCGTCCGACAGGAAGGCCTCGGGCGCAAACACGTGGAACTTCAGCTTTGCCACCTCGGCGAAGAAGCCCGCGGCGTGGGCGCGGCCCTTCCCCGGACGGAGCCAGGGGATCCCGTGATCGAGCGAGTCATGCTCCCAGTCGACGTCGGGGTGGAACAGCTCGAGGATCGCCGGCACGTCGCCGCGCCCGAACGCCTGGTACAGGCCCTGGATGATGGAGATGGGGTTGGTCATGGGCGCTGCTTGTACGCCGCCACCAGCGCGCCTGGCGTTACGCCAAATGGCTCAACCGCCGCCGCTCACCCGACCAGCTCGTGCTCGGCGGCGAAGAGCGCCGCGGCAGCGCGGGTGGTGACGCCCAGCTTCCGGTAGATCCGCAGCGTGTGCTGCTGCACCGTCCGCGGCGACAGGCCGAGCGACGCGCCCACTTCCTTGTTGGTCAGGCCTCGGGCGACCAGCGCCAGCACCTCCACTTCGCGCTCGCTCAGGCCCTTGGGCAGCGGCGGCCGGGGCGCGGCCACGCCGGCTGCGTCGAGCACCGCCGCCACCGCTCGGCCGTCG
>JALHOS010000542.1 GCA_022842905.1 Myxococcaceae bacterium
GCGGGCGGCAGCGCGGGCGCGGGTGGAAGTGCCGGTGCCGGAGGATCCGCGGGGGCGGGCGGAACTGCGGGCAGCGGTGGAGCGGACGCGGGCCCCGACATGACCCCTCCGACGATCCTCAGCACCTCGCCGATGGCGGGCGCCACGCAGGTGCCCACGACGACGCCGATTCAGCTCACCTTCTCGGAGGCGATCCGGCCTACCAGCCTCATGGTGACCTTCGCCCCGACGGTCAGCGGCGTCCTCCCGTTCACCACGACGGGAGACACCGCAGCGGTCGTCACCCACGGCGGCCTCAGCTCGAGCACCCAGTACACGGTGACCGTCGCGGCGCAGGACCTCGCTGGCAACGCGCTGAGCGGCACGACGACGTTCAGCTTCACGACGGCGGCGCCACCGGATCTGACGCCGCCCACGGTCGTCTCGACGCTGCCCGCCAACAACGCCACGAACGCGCCGCTCGCGGTCAACGTCCGCGCCACGTTCTCGGAGGCCATGGACGTGGCTTCGTTGCAGGCGACCTGCAACGGCGGCGCATTCGACCTCGGCCCGCCCACGTGGGACGGAGGCCAGCAGCTGAGCTTCATGGCGCCGCCGCTGAGCGACGGCGGCATCGCCCAGTTCGAGCCGACGACCATGTACTCCGTCGAGCTGCGCGCCACGGATCTGGCCGGAAACCCGCTGGAGCCCGACGGCGGCGCCTACGTGTTCCGGTTCACCACGACGACGCCGCCGGACTTGACGCACCCGACCCTCGTGAGCGCGAACCCCGCCGGCGGCACGACCAACGCACCGCAGAACACGAACGTCACCCTCGTCTTCTCCGAAGCCATGGACGCGGGGTCGGTGCACAACGCGCTCCGGTTCAACGGCTCGGCGCCCTTCGGCACTCGGGCCTGGAGCCCCGACTTCAGGACGTTCGTCTTCGACCCTTCGAGCACGTTCCCTGTCGGCAACGTGACGGTCAGCTTCTCGGGCATCGCCGCGGATCTCGCGGGGAACGGCCTGGACGCTGGCGCCTTCACCTTCACTGTCGTCCCGGGCACCGACTCGACGCCCCCGTCCATCAGCGCCATCAGCCCTGCTTCGAGCCCCGAAGTGTCCCCGTACGTGCGCTTCTTCTTCGGCAGCAACCCGATCACCTTCACCCGCAGCGTGGACGTCACCTTCAGCGAGCCCATGCACCGCATCGAGACGGAGCGCGCGTTCTCCGTGGTGGCCAGCGGCGAGACGACCCCCCTCCCGGGCAGCTTCTCGTGGAACACCACCTCTACGTTGCTCAGCTTCACGCCCGCCCAGCCCTTCGCGTACGACCGGACGTTCTCCGTACGCATCGACCGAGCCATCGCGCGGGACGCGGCGAGCAACATCATGGGCACGGGCATCGCCACGTCGAGCTTCACGACGCTGCGGCTGGTGAGCACGTCCTTCTTCCCGTCGGTGGGGGACTCCGGCTACTTCATCCAGACCGCGGTCGGAGGCAGCTCAGGGACCCCGCTGGTCGGCATGGACCTGCAGGTCGGCACGACAAACCTCAACCGTGAGCGCCGCGCCTTCGTAGCGACCGTCGCGAACTTGGGCAGCGCCATTCCGATGGGCGCGTTCGTGACGCGCGCGACGCTGATCCTCGAGGCCGCGGGGAGCACCGGGCGCCCCGCGGACCAAGGCAACCTCTTGGTCGAGGCGGTGGACTTCGGCGCCGCCCTGGATCCGACGGACTTCTCGGCGACGCCGCTCGCGAGCAGCGGGCCGTTCGGCGGCCCCTACGTGGCCGTCGTCAGCGCCGGCGGCCGTGCGGAGGTCGCCGCTCACGTTCGCGGTATCCTTGCGCAGCTCATGCCGGGTCAGTGTCGCCTCCGGCTCCGCTGGAGCAGCCCGAGCATGAACAACCAAGAAGACACGGCGACCTTCGCCCTGCGCCCGTTCACGCTGTCGTCGCGCTTCCCGACCCCGACGCTCGCCGTCGAGTACGAGGCGCCGTAGCCGCGCGCGTGGCCTGGCCGCGCGCCATCATTCACGTCGACATGGACGCGTTCTACGCGTCGGTCGAGCAGCGGGACCGCCCTGAGCTGGCCGGCAAGCCCGTCATCGTCGGCGGGCACCCCACGCGCGGGGTCGTGCTCGCGGCGTCCTACGAAGTGCGCCCCTTCGGCGTGCGCAGCGCCATTCCCATGGCCCGGGCGCTGAAGCTCGCGCCGCAGGCGATCGTCGTGGCCCCGCGCTTCGAGGCGTACGTGGAGGCGAGTGAAGCGGTGTTCGCCGTCTTCGAAACCGTGACGCCGCTCATCGAGCCCTTGTCGCTCGACGAAGCGTTCCTGGACGTGAGCGCGTCGCAGGGGCTCTTCGGTGAGCCGGGCGCCATCGCCGCCAGCTTGCGCGATCGCATTTGGGAGCAGACGCGGCTGCCGTCGTCCGCCGGCATCGCCAGCGTGAAGTTCGTCGCGAAGATCGCTTCGGACTTCGCCAAGCCCAACGGCCAGAAAGAAGTGCCGCCGGGTGAGGAGCGAGCGTTCCTGGCCCCCCTGCCCGTCAGCCGCCTGTGGGGCGTGGGGCCCAAGACCGAAGGCCAGCTCAAGGGCCTGGGCCTGGGGACGATCGGCGACGTGGCAGACAAGGAGGAAGCCTGGCTTTCGCGCAAGCTGGGGCCGCTGGGCCGGCACCTCTTCGAACTGTCCCATGGCCGCGACGAGCGCGCGGTGATCCCCGACCGCGCCGCGAAGAGCGTGGGGGCTCGGGACACCTTCGACGAAGACGTGGTCGGCCAAGACGCGCTGTCGCCCCACGTGCATTCCCAGGCGCTGCGGGTCGCGCGACGGCTCCGGAAGGCCGGCCGCAAGGCGCGGGTGGTGCACCTGGCGCTGACGTACGGCGACTTCACCGCGCTGACTCGGCAGGCGACGTTGAGCGAGCCGACGGACGACGGGCAAACGCTGTACCGGGCGGCGCTGGGGCTCTTGGGCAAGCTCGACCTGTCCCGCCCCGTGCGGCTCACCGGCGTGAGCGCCCACGGCTTGGACGGCGAGGCGCCGCAGTTCGAGCTGTTCGACCGCAAGGCGCCCTCGAAGACCGAGCGGCTCAACGCGGCGCTCGACCGCATCGCCGAGAAGTTCGGGAGCAAGGCGCTCAGCCCGGCGGACGTGCTGGGCGATCAAGAAGACGAAGCGCGCGCGGAGCTGCGAGGCCGGCTGGGCGTGCGCAAGCACGACGCCCAGGACTGACGCGCTTTCGATCGCGCGGTAGGGTCCGCGGCCTCGTCATGAGCCTCATCGTCGACATCTTCACGGACGGCGCCTGCAGCGGGAACCCGGGACCCGGTGGCTGGGGGGCGCTGCTGCGCTGGGGCGAAGTGGAACGAGAGCTGTGGGGCGGCGAACCCGACACCACCAACAACCGCATGGAGCTGTTCGCGGTGATCGCCGCGCTCAGCGCGCTCAAGCGGCCGGTCAGCGCCCGCCTCCACACCGACTCCACGTACGTGCAGCAGGGCATCTCGTCGTGGATCCACGGCTGGAAGAAGAACGGCTGGAAGACGAAGGCCAAGGAGCCGGTGAAGAACGTGGACCTCTGGCAGGCGCTGGACCAAGCGCAGGCGCCGCACACCATCGACTGGATCTGGGTGAAGGGACACGCCGGCCACGTCGAGAACGAGCGGGTGGACGCGCTCGCCCGCCGGTGGATCGAGCAAGCCCGCGGCCCCAAACGCTGACCGACCGCAGCCCTTTCAGCCCTCGCGCGGCGGCCCGCCGCCCAGACGAGCTCGCACCGTCGCCACGACCTTGGCGTCGGCCGAAAGCGAGAACAGCTCCACCACGGTTCGACCAAAGGGCCGCGCGCAGGCCAGGCAAGCCAAGCTCGCCGCCAAGCCAATGAGCGAGTTCTGCCACGACGCCAGGTCCCACTGGCCGGACCACGACGTCTCCGCGCGGGAGAACGGGTACAGGTACTCGAGCGGCCAGCCCGGGCCGCTGCCGGCGAGATCACACCCCAGGTGCAGGTGAAAGGCCGCGAACGCGAGGAGGCCCGCCTGCACGCGCTGGCTGCGCGCGACCGCGCCGGCCAGGCCCGCCGTGACGACCGCCGCGACGAGTCCGTGGGTGAGGACGTGGTGGTACCGGCCGTACCACTCTTCACCGGCCAGCAGCGTCAGCCCGTCCAGATCGGGCAACAGCCCGGCGACGGTGACGAGGGCGCGCTCACGCCGGCCGCGCAGCCCCTGCGAGAGGAGCCACGACAGCTCTGCGTGGACGATCGGGTTCACGCAGGCGAGCTGC
>JALHOS010000543.1 GCA_022842905.1 Myxococcaceae bacterium
GCCGCCGGGGCTTCGGCTTCGGGCTCGGCCGCGGCCGTCGGGGCCTGCGTGGTGGCCTGCGGCGCCGCCGTGTCCGTCGTGGGCCGCGCGGTGAACTGCGGGTCCCGCGGCTTGAACTCGGCCTTGGCGCCCGTCATCACCGCCAGCACTTCGCCGGCCTCCGACTGCCAGACCAGCGTGCCGACGAACACGTCGTCCTGCGCGGCTTCGAAGGTGACGGTGCACTTCACCGGGCCGGGGCCCAGCGGCTTGAGCTGCACCAGCGACTCGAAGCCCAGCGGGAAGCCGGCGCGCTGCTGCTTCACCCAGGCCCAGTAGCCCGCCAGCTGGAAGGACGAGTCGAGCAGGAGTGGATCCACCGCCCACTGCGCCCGGCTCGGCGTGGCTTCCCAGTCCGACGGCCGGCAGCCGCGCACCCAGCCCACCACGCCGTTGTCGGCGAGCGCGTCGATGCGGGTGACGCCCTGCAGCTTGGGTCCGTGGAAGGTGTAGCGCGCGTAGAAGTCCGCCAGCGACAACGGCAGCTGCGCCGTCGGAGGCAGCGCCGCCGGCTTGGGCAGCCCGGTCAGCTCGGCCCCGAGCGCGACCGTCGCCTGGTACGAGAGCGCCGGGCCTTGGTGCAGCGTGACGCTCAGCGGCGCCGTGCCCGTCTGCGCGAGCGGCTGCTTCACCGTCACGTCGAGCCACGTCGTCTCGGGCACCAGCACCGGGCGCACCAGCTTGAGGTCCTTCACCGTGAACGGCACCGGCGTCGGCGCGCCGTGGGCGGCGTCGAGCGCGGCCTGCGCCAGGTGGTCCACCGCGGCGGCCAGCGGCAGCACGCGCTGTCCGGCCATGGTGTGGTCGAGCAGGTACGGGTGCGTCTGCGCCGACAGCGAGAAGTGTGCGCGGTGCTCGAGCGTGCGGCTCGGCATGCCGCGGCCCACCAGCACCTCACCGCTGCCCGACGCCAGCTCCGCGAGCAGCGCCTGCGCGCCCTCGTCGTTGGACAGGAAGGTGACGCCCTGGGCCTTGAGCTCGGCCTTCTTGAAGGCCGGAATCCGCTTCACCATGTCGCTGTCTTCGAAGGGCGGGAAGTCGATGGTGACCAGCCGCGTCTTCGGCCGGCTCACCGTCGCCAGCCGCGCCAGCATCTCGTTGGCCGCCGAGTAGTCCGTCTGCGCCGCGTTCCCGAAGCGGCCGGACCAGCTGCCCACGCACACCACCGTGCCCACGTCGGTCGCCAGCAGGCCGAGCAGGCCGCTCACCTTCGTCTCCAGCACCGCGTCGAGCTGCTGCGCGGTCTTGCCGCCCACGAGCGCGTCGGCCAGCACGCCGGCCGCGTGCACCGCCACGTCGAGCCGGCCGTGCTGCTGGCGGACCTGCGCCACCGTCGCCTTCACCGCCGCCGCGTCGCGCGCGTCGAGCGTGACGTACGTGCAGCTCGCCGCGCCCGCGGCCTGCACCTGAGCGCAGGCCTTCGCCGTCTCTTCCGACAGCGCCGAGCGGCCGGCCAGCACCACCGCCGCGCCGCCCTCGGCCAGCGCCTTGGCCAGCGCGTGCCCGACGCCCTTGGCGCCGCCCGTCACCAGCACCACGTGGCCCTTGTCGAGCGCGAAGCTCGGCGCGGTCGACGTGGGCGTGGGGCCGAGCGCCACCGCGACGCGGCCCTGCGCGGTGAAGCCGACCTCGGCGCTGCGATCTCCGCTGAAGAGCTCCTGCTCGAGCGCAGCCGCCAGCGCGTCGGCGCCGAGCGTCAGGTCGACGTCGACGGCCTTTACCAGCGCCTGGGTCCACTCGTGCGCCAGCGCCTTGGTGAAGCCCAGCCGGCCCACCTGGCCCACCGTGCCCTCGGTGACGCTGCCGAAGCCGAAGCGGCCTCCGAGCGCCGACACCGTCACGAAGAGCTCCGCCTTCTCGGAGCCCAGCCGCTGCGCGAGCGCCAACGTGCGCCGCGCGCCGTCGCGGAAGTCCCCCGTCTGGCCCAGCCCTTCGAAGTCCACGACGCCGCCGAAGTCACCGCCCGTCGTCGCCGAGCCCACCACCGTCGCCACGCCGCGCGCCTGGAGCCGCTTGGCCAAGGCCTGCGCCAGGCCGTGCGCGTCTTGGGTCAGCAGCACCGGCCGCGACAGCACCAGCTGGTGTGACGTCATCGACAGCAGCGGCGCCGGGACGACCTGCGCGGCCAGCCGCTCGAGCGGCGCCTGCGCCTTGGCCGGCCCCGCGTCCGTCGCGGGGGCGACCTCACCCTGCTCGAGCGCGGTGACGACGTGCTCGATGACCTGGCCCACCGTGGTGGTGCGGCTGAACAGCTCGCGCGGCAGGCCGCCGAGCTGCGGGAACGCCTTGCCCACGTCGCCGTCGAGCTCGACCAACATGAGCGAGTCGAAGCCCAGCTCGCCCACCAGCGTCTGCTCGGCCTTCAGCGTCGCCGCGGGGAACGCGCTGATGCGCGCGACCGAAGCCATGACCTTCGCTTCGACCTGCGGGCGCACCGACACCTTCGCCGGCGCTTCGGGCTTGGCGGCCTTCGGCGCGGGCTGGGCGTGCGCGTGGCCGTTGCCGTGCCCGTTCAAGGGACCGTGGCCGTTGAGTCCGCCGTGCCCGTTGAGGGGCGCATGGCCGTGCGGCTGTCCATGGCCGTTGTGCTGGCCGTGCCCGTTGCCGTGCCCATTCATCGGGACATGGCCCTGCACCGGCAGGCCCGCGCCGACCGGCATGGGCATGGGCATGGTCATGGTCTGCATGGCCGTCGCGCCCGCAGGGCCGAGCGCCGGCGCCAACGTCTGCACCGCGGTCATGCCGTGGCTTGGGCCCAGCGCGGCCTGCATCGTCTGCACGGCGTGCGCGGCCTGCGGCTGGCCTTGCGCCACCTGCGCCAGCGCTTGCGCCTGGGCTTTGAGAATGTCGGCTTGGCTCTGGAGCAGCTGCATCTGCTGCTGGAAGAGGGCGAGCAAGTTGTCCATGGAGACTCCTGAGGCGAAGGACACGACGGGCTTGGGCTGCGCGGCCTTGGGCGCGGACGCGCGCGGGGCCGGCGGCAGTGGGGAAGAGAAGGCCGCGGCGGGAAGGCCGGCGGAAGGCAGGCTGTCGGCGCGCACCAGCGGCGCGTGCGGCGAGCGCGTGGTGGACCGCTCCACCACCCAGTAGCGCTGCGTCTCCACCGGCGTCGGCGGCAGAATGCAGGGCTTCGCAGGGCTCACCAGCGCCGCCACGTCGAGGCTCGCGCCGCGCACCCACAGCGCGCCCAGCACCTGCAGCAGCTGCGCGCCGCCGTCGCCGCCTTCGTTGGTGGCCAGCTGGTGGAAGCCCGCGCCCTCTTGCTTCACCACGCCGCGCGCAAACGACAGCAGCGCGTTGCCGGCGCCCACCTGGACGAACTGCGTCACGCCCAGCCCCAGACAGGCCCGCAGCGCGCCGACGAACTGCACCGGCGCGGTGGCATGGCGCGTCCACACGTCGCGCGCGGCGCCGTGGCTGAGCGGCTGCGCGGTGATGCAGGACACCACCGGCACCTTCGGCTCGTGCACCGCGAGCGGCGCCAGCTTCTGCCGCATCTTCGGCTCGACGCCGGCCATGAGCGGCGAATGGAACGCGTGGGACACGTCCAGCCGCGTCGTCTTGAGGCCCTGCTTGGTCAGCTGCGCTTCGGCCAGCGCGATGCCGGCCGTCGTCCCGGACAGCACCACCTGCGTCGGGTGGTTGTCGTTGGCCAGCGCCACGCCGGGCAGCTGCGGCAAGTGCTGCTGCACGCTCGTCGCGTCAGCCATGACCGCGAGCATGGCGCCGTTGTCGGACAGGCCGAGCTGGTTCATGAAGGCGCCGCGCTGCGCCACCAGCCGCACCGCGTCCTCCCCCGTCAACATGCCGGCGACGGCGGCGGCGGCGAACTCCCCGAGGCTGTGGCCCAGCACGGCGGCGGGCTTGAGCCCCAGCTCCACGAGCCACTCTCCGAGCGCCACGCCGAGCGCCGCCATGGCCGGCTGGCACACCTGCGTCTGCGTCAGGTGCTGCTGCGCGGCCTTCTCGTCGAACGGCGCCTGTGGGTAGAGCGCGCCCAGAATGCTGCAGCCCGCCTCGTCCTTCGACGCCGCGTCGTACGCGTCGAGCTTCTGGCGCAGCGCGGGGTAGCGCTCGACCAGGTCCTTGAGCAGCCCGACGCGCTGCGCGCCCTGGCCCGGGAACAGAAAGCCCAGCTTGCGCTGTTCGGCCGGCAGCGGCGCGGTGCCGTACGCGACGCCCTGCGGCTCCTGCCCGGCGTCG
>JALHOS010000544.1 GCA_022842905.1 Myxococcaceae bacterium
GTGCTCTTCCGATCTCCGCCGTCGCGGCTTCGACCGCCGCCAACGCGAACTGCGCGTCGCGCTCGGCGCTGATGCGGGCCTGCGCCAGCTTCTGCTCGCGCTCGGCGTCCAGCTTGGCCACCTGCTCCCTGGCGCGGGCCTTGAGCACTTCGGCCTGCGCGCGGCCCAGCTCCGCGCTCTCGAGCTCGGCGACCACCTCACCCTTGGCGACGGGGTCCCCTTCGACCTTGGGCAACACCTTGAGCCGCCCGTCGATGCGAGCGCCCAGCGCCACGACACGCCGCGCGTCCCAGGTGACGCTGCCGGTGACGTCGAGCTTCGGCGTCAGCGTGGTGGTGGCCGCCGGCACGAAGGAGATGCGCTCGCGCTTGGCGAAGGCCTCGGGGTAGTGGAGCACGCCCTCCTCGAGCCACGGCGTGGTGCGCTCGACGGGCACCGGCGGCGCGTCGTCCGACGGGCGCTGACGCAGCGCCAGTACGCCGAGCAGCGCGAGGAGCGCCAGGGCGGCGGCGCCCAGCGCCCGGCGGCGCGGGGGAGAGGGAACGGTGGTGGTGGTCATGGTGACAGTCCTCCGGAGACGCGCTCGAGCTCGATGAAGTCTTTCCAGGCAGCCAGCGCCGCTTCGACCCGCTCGCGCTCGAGGCGCAGCAGCTCGCGGGTCGCGGTAGTGAGGCGGAACACGTCGAAACGACCGGCCCGCCAGCCTGCCTCGATGAGCTCCTGCGTGCGGCGCGCGTTGGGGAGCGCCTGGCCGGCCAGCAGCTCCACCTGCTCGCGGCGCGCGTCGTAGTTGGTGCGCGCGAGCGTCACCTGTCGGCGCACGTCGGCGAGCTGCGTGTCCAGGCGCAGCCGCTCGCTTGCCTGGAGCGCCTGAGCGACCGCGCGGCCGGCCTGGTTGCGCTGGAAGAGCGGCAGCTCCACCGACAGGCCGAGGAACCCGAAGACGGGCGAGGCCGGCGCCGCGTCGAGCCCCACGTTGTAGCCGAGCCGAGGAAACGCCTCCCGGCCCAGCCGGTCCTCCAGGGCTTCGGCCGCGGAGAGCCGGGCGCGGAGGACCGCGAGCTCTGGGCGACGCTCGAGCGCTCTGGCGACGAGCACCTCCTCTGACGGTGACGGGGCGAGGCCGAGGTCGACGTGGGCGAGGGCCTCGCACCCCGTCGGCGGTAGCCCGAGCGTGCGCGTCAGGGAAACGCGGGCGGCAGCGGCGGCGCGGCGGGCTTCGGCCAACTCGACGCGCACCGCGGCGACGTCGGTGGCGGTGGTGGTGACGTCTGGCTCGCCCACGTCTCCTTGCGCGAGGCGCTCCTTGGCCGCGGTCTCGACACGGACCTGCAGCGCAAGCGTGGCCTCCAGGCCGGCGACCCGCTCGTCCGCGAGCAGGGCCTCGACGTAGAGCGCCCAGGCTTGGGCCACGGCGTCGAGCGCGGCCAGCCGGGCTTCTTCGCGCGCGAGCGTGACGCGGCGGTCCACCTCGGTGAGGCGCGCCGCGCCCGCGCCGCTGACTTCGAAGGTGCCGTCCAGGCCGACCAAGTAGCCGTGGCGTGGGTCCACCGGCTGGCCTGGCAGCTCCACCGCCATGGGCCGCCAGTCCGCGGCCAGGCGTGGGTTGAAGAGCGGCAGGCCCTGCCCCACTCGGCCAGCCTCGGCCTCGTCGACGGCGCGGAGGGCGAGGACGACGGAGGGCGCGTGGGTGCGGGCCCGGCCGAGGACCTGATCCAGCGTGAGGGGCTCGCTCGCGGCGAGCGCGGTGGTGATGAGGTGCAGCGCGAGCATTGGACAACGGGCTCATAAGCACGCCGCGGCCACGCGCAACCGGGTGCGGCGAGGTGCCGTGAACGTGCTGGAGTGCGCGCCTCACTCGCCGCCCCCTCGAGGTCCTCGTGGTGCTCCCCCTTCTCCACCTGTCCGTCCTGCTCGCCCAAGTCGGCAACACCACGCAGCCGACGCGGCCGGACGCCGTGAACTGGCAGGCGATCGACCGACTGCTGGAGATCGACTCGAAGCTTGGTTTCGCCTTCGGCCTCGGCAAGTTCGACGTTCCGCCGCCAGCTGTCTGGCCCGCGCCGCTCAACGCGCTGTGGGAAGAAGGCAACGCCGAGTGCGCGATCATCTCGCTCGCGTCGACGATTGCGCCCACCTCGGCGCGGTGCTGCGGCATTCGGCTCTCGTATGCGCTGCGGCGCCGACTCACGCGTTGGCGGGACGGCGGAAAACAGATCGACGGCCTCCATGAGGGCGCGCAGCCTCTGTCCACCCTCATGGTGGAAAGCCCGCTGCTGCCGGCCCCACCGAAAGCGCCGTTCAAGCTCCAGACCACCTGCGCCGAGCTGCCCGCGGCGTTGTCGCTGAGCAGCAGCGACGCGTTCAGCCGAGCGCTGGTCGAGCGCTGGGCGAGCGTCGGCGGCACCGCGCCGGCCCGCAACTGCACACTGCGCACCCTCGCCCACGTCGAGCCGAAGGAGAGCGCGGACCTTCCTGAAGGTGAACGGGTGGCGAGCACCATCTTGGACTGCGGCAAGACGATCGCCGTCGACGAGGTCGCGATGAATCCCCAGTTGGGTGGCGCCGGTGTGTCGGTGGACCGGCTGCTGCGTTCCTTCGCGACGGCGGTGTGCAAAGGCACGCCACCGCCCAAGAAGCCGGCGGCCCCCATCGAGCTGCCCGAGTCCGCCATTCCGAAGAAGATCCTCCGTCCCTTCGGCAAGGTCCCCTCGAAGCTCGAGCTGCCCAGTTCCTGCGCGGGACTGCCGGCGAGCCTGCGGGTGGAGGGCAGCCAGCGACTGAGCGACGCGCTGAGCAAGCGCTGGGCCGACGCGCAGGGCACCGGCCCCGAGGCGACGTGCGCCGCGAGTGAGTCCTTCCGCACCGAGCTCTTCCCAGAAGTGCCGGGCGAGCCGATCGACGTGGTCCGCAGCGTCTTGCAGTGTGCAGACATCGTGCTCGCAGTGGACGCCTTGCGAATGGGCAGCGGCGGGCAGGTCTCAGTAGACGATTTGCTGCACCGCTACGCTGCGGCGCGCTGTGCAGAGCTCGAGCGCGCAGCCGCCGCCGCTCCGCCTCCTCCGAAGGCCAACGAGAACGGGCCGGCCCTCAAAGCCAAGGGCAAGAAGCGCCCGTAGCGGGCGACGCGGCTGCTTCGGCGGACGTGGACCTCGCCATCGAGTGCTCCTGCCGAAGGTCGAGCACGCAGCGGCGCCGTCCCGCGCAGCGCCGTAACCTGGCGAACGAGACGCGTGGACGGTCACGGCACGGTGACGTCCACCGTCACGCCGCGCAGACCCGCCGTCCGAGCGTCGTTCTCGACCCCGCACAGCGTCAACGTGTACGTGCCAGCACGACGGGGGCCAGTGCCGACGAAGAGGCTCCGGCGGTCCGCCGAGAGCCACCAGAAGAAGTCGATCGTCTGGTCTTCGCCGGCGAGCCACACCTGCGGCCTGACGTCAGCCGCGATGGGGGCGCTCAGCTCGAAACGGACGACGCCTGAGTAGCCGCGAGGACGACTACGAGGCGCTGCAACAGCGCGCCGCACAAGAGAAGTTGCCGCTGGGTGACGCACCTTCAGCGGCGCGCCGGCGCCGCGTGGCCGTGGAGGCCGGCTTCTCCCTCCACGCCGACACCGCGGTGCACGCCAACGACAGGCAGGGCCTGGAGCGGCTGGCCCGCTACGGCGCGCGGGGGCCCATCGCCGAGTGTCGCCTCCGTCGCCTCGACGACGGGCGCTACGAGTACGCCACGAAGAAGGGCACCACCCTCAGCCTCACCGCCGAGGCCCTCGTCCGCCGCCTCGTCGCCTTGCTGCCGCCGGCGCGCCTCCACCTGACGTCCTTCCACGGCGTCTACGCGCCCAACGCCAAGCTGCGGCCGCTCGTCACCACGCCGCCACCGTCACCGCCTCCGCTGCCCCAGCTGGCCTTCCACGACTTCGCGCCGGCGCCTGCGAAGCCGAAGCGGCCTCGGCTCGACTGGGCCACGCTGCACAGGCGCACCTTCGGGACGGACGTGCTGCGTTGCGCATGCGGTGGCCGCCGCAGAGTCCACGCCGTCCACACCACGCGCAACGCCGCTTCAGAGCGCCTCGCCGCCCTGGGCCTTGCGCCTCCAGCACGGCCGACCGTCTTCGCCTGGCAGGCCACCGCGCCACCCCAGTTGGCGCTGCCGCTGTAGCCGTGCCTGCTCGCGAGTCACCCGCCGCCACTCGGCCGGGGCGGAGCTCTGCCCAGCGTCGGCCGT
>JALHOS010000545.1 GCA_022842905.1 Myxococcaceae bacterium
CGGGTACGGGCGGCGCAGCGGGTACGGGCGGCACGGCTGGTACGGGCGGCACGGCGGGCGCGGGCGGCGCAGCTGGTACGGGCGGCGCCGCAGGAAGCGGTGGCGTCGCGGGCGCTGGAGGCACTGCCGGCGCAGGAGGCTCGTCCGTGCGAGTCGGGACTCGGTGCAACGTGGGCTCGGAGTGCGCGAGCCTCGGCGCGGGGGCGTTCTGCAAGCAGTCGACGGTGCCGGAGAGCGGCTACTCGCCGACGAGCTACCCGGCGGGCTTCTGCACGCTGCCCTGCACGGGCACCTGTCCTTCGGGTTCGGTCTGCGCGGGCGGCGTCAGCTCACTGCCGCTGCTCTTCAACGAGACCGAGCGCTTCTGCACCAAGGCCTGCACGACCGCTGGGGAGTGCGGCGAGATCCCCAACTTCACCTGCCGGGCCGTCGGCAACTTGACGGCGACGCCCATCGGCGGCTGCTGGTTGGCGAGCCCCACCACCTTCACCGGCGGCGGCCAGCCGAACAAGCTGGGCCAGGGCTGCAGCAGCACGGCGCAGTGCGCGAACCCGCCGGACGTCGTCGTCGCCACCTGCTTGACGACGCTGCCCGGCGGCTACTGCGCGGCGTACGCGGACTTGGCGGACACCTCCGCGTGGTGCGGCGCGGGTGGCATCGGCATTCGCTTCCCCGGCTCCACGCCCGACGGTGGCACCGCCGAGGTCTGCCTCCAGGCCTGCTCCAACCCCGGGGGCGCCGCGAGCCGCTCCGGCTACTCGTGCTTCGGGGTCGTCGACCGGACTCAGGGCGCGGTGTGGCGGTCGACCTGCACCACGGCCAGCCAGTGCACGGCGATCGACGCGCAGCTGACCCAGTGCACCAACGGCATCTGCTGCAACGCGAGCAATCAGTGTCAGGGCCTCAGCCCGATGACGCGCTGATTCCCCGAGGAGGCTCCAGTCGGCCGGCTCATCGCGGAGCACGCGCTTGGGACCGCTCCTGCCCTGCTCGAGGTGCACGTACGCCGCGCGCACCACGGCCGGCGCGCGACGTGGGCCGCTGTGGCCGGGGGGCTCGCGATCGCAACCAGGCTCTCGGTCCCGGTTTCGGCTCAACGTGGTCCTCCGCCGCGGTCGCTTCAAGGCGCTGCGGTCGGGCCACGCCGAGCTCTGCGAGGCCCCCAGCATGGTCAGTCGGCCGAGTCACCGGGCAGCGCGCGCTCGGGCAGCTCCTGCCCCGGCTCGAGCTGCGCGTAGGCCACCGCCGCCCGCACCACCGCCGGCGCGTCTTCCCCGCCGCTCAGGCGCACGCGGGTGTACGTCGAGCGCTTGGGCCCTTTGAGCTTGATGACGCAGGGCGTGTCGCACCAGTCCAGGCACTTGACGCCTTCGACCTTGAAGACGGGCTTGAGGTCCTGCTCGCGGCGCAGCGCCCTGACGGCGTCGTGCAGCGACTGGCCGTCACCGCGCTTGCGCTCGCACTTCAGACACACGAAGAGGATCGGCCGACTCACGCGCTGACTCCTCGTGGGGCCGATCCTCTGGGGTGAAGCACGTCGAGCGGTTTACAGCTCGCCGTTGCGCTCGAGCTCGGACACGACGGCGTCGATGCCGCGCTTGTTGATGATTCGCAGGCCGTGCGCCGACAGCCGCAGCGTCACCCACTTGCGCTTCGTCGCCACCCAGAAGCGGTGCTTCTGCAGGTTCGGCAGCGAGCGAGTCTTGGTCTTGTTGTTGGCGTGGCTGACGTTGTTGCCAACCATCGGGCGCTTCCCGGTCACATCACAGACGCGGCTCATGTTCGGAGGTCCTTTTTCTTCGAAGAGGTTCGAGAGGAGCGGTGGGGCCTACCAGCTGGCCTTCACCACGCCGGTCAGCTCGCCCTTGAGCGCCTTGTCGCGGAACTGCATGCGCGAGAGGCCGAACTTGCGGAGGTTGCCGCGGGGACGACCGGTGACGGCGCAGCGCAGCGTCACGCGAATCGGGTTCGAGTTGCGGGGCAGGGCGCCCAGCTTCTTGATCGCCTCGGCCCGATCCTCCGGGCTCGTCTGCGGGTTCTTGATCAGCGCCTTCAGCTCCCGCCGCTTGGGCAGGTACTTGAGCGACAGCGCCGCGCGGCGCTCGTTCTTGAGGACGGAGCTCTTCTTCGCCATGAGGTGTTCTTCCTTCAGTGAAACGTAAGGGCCGCAGCGTCTACACGGCTTCGGTTGGACGATCAAGCCGGCGTGTTGCCTTTCGCCACCGCTTCGGGCACAAGCCGCGGCCCTCACAACACTCCCTCCTCAAGGAGAGGCTGATCAATGGGCACGCTGAAGAGCTTTCTGGATTCGAAGGGCATCACCGAGAAGCAGCTGGTGCTGGTGTCGAGCCAGCTCGAGTCGTTCGACGAGGCGGATCGCAACGCCATGCTGAAGCGCTCCGCCAAGCGCCGTGACAAGGAGCAGGCGGCCAAGAAGTACGCCGAGCTGAACCTGGCCAAGCCCAAGGCCATGGGCCGGGGGCTGTCGTCGCTGCAGCTGTCCGCCGCGGTGGCCGACAAGCCGGTGGCCCGCAAGGTCCGCACCAAGATCCTGCGCGCGGTGAACCACGTGCTGTCGAAGAAGAGCCAGGCCGCCGCCGACATGAAGGCGCTGTTCGAAGGCACCACGGCGCGCGTCGGCAAGAAGGTCGAAGAGAAGAAGAAGGCCTGAGCCTGTCGTCGCGACAGAAGGTGCTCACCTTGGTGGGCACCCTGTTGGCCTTGTTCCTGGCGGCGTTGGATCAGACCGTCGTCGCCACGGCTGGGCCAGACATGCAGAAGAGCCTGGCCATGGAGCCGGCGCTCTACACGTGGATCACGACGGCTTACCTCGTGGCCGCGACGGTGCTCGTGCCCGTCTACGGCCGGCTGTCGGACCTGTTTGGGCGCAAGCGCATTCTCCTGGTCGGGGTCGTCATCTTCCTCGCCGGCTCCGTCGGCTGCGGCGTGTCCCAGTCCGCGGCCCAGCTCATCACCTTCCGGGCGGTGCAGGGCGTCGGCGCGGCGTCGCTCTTCACGTCGGCCTTCGCGGTCATCGGCGATCTGTTTCCCCCGGCGGAGCGCGGCAAGTACACCGGGCTGTTCGGCGCTGCGTTCGGCGTGTCGAGCCTGGTGGGCCCGCTGCTCGGCGGCTTCATCACCGACACCTGGGGCTGGCACTGGGTCTTCTTCATCAACTTGCCCATTGGCCTGGTCGCGCTGAGCGTCATCGCGCTGTTCATGCCGACGCTGAAGCGACCGGGTGTGGCGACGGGCTCGGTGGACGTGCTCGGCGCGCTGTTGCTCGCGGTGGCGGTGGTGCCGTTCCTCCTCGCCGCGTCCTTCGGCCGTCCGGAGGTGGCGCCTGGCGACTTCGGCTACCGGTGGACGAGCTGGCAGGTGCTCAGCCTGCTCGGGCTGTCGGTGCTGGGCGCGGCGGCCTTCGTCGGGTGGGAATTGAAGGTGAAGGAGCCGCTCGTCGAGCTGCGCTTGTTCCGCACGCCGGTGATGGCGTGGGGCTCGGCGAGCTTGTTCGTGCTGGGCGCGGCGTTCCTCACGCCCATGGTGTTCTTGCCGCTCTTCATGGTGAACGTCGTCGGCGTCACGAACACTGCGTCGGGCCTCACCATCAGCCCGCTGGTGCTGGGCGTCGTCGCCGGCAACGTGGTGTCGGGGCAGCTCGCCGCGCGGCTGGGCACGTACAAGCCGCTCATGGTGATCGCGCTGGTGCTGCTGTGCGTGGGCTTCAGCATCATGGGCTTCACGCTGCGCGCCGACTCGTCGCAGGCGGAGGTGACGGTGAAGATGGTGCTCGTCGGCCTCGGCATGGGGCCGTCGATTCCGCTCTACACGCTGGCGATTCAGAACGCGGTGGCTCCCGAGCACCTGGGCGTCGCGACGAGCATGTCGACCTTCGCCCGGCAGATGGGCTCGACCTTCGGCATCGCCGTGGCGGGCTCGCTCTTCGCCACGACGCTGTCGTCGACGCTGACGGAGCGGCTCCAGGTGGTGACGGCCGGGCTGCCCACGGCCCTCGTGCAGCGCTACGCGCCGAGCGGCGGCGGGTCGGGTGAGGCGGCGCTCGCGGCCGGGAAGGTGTTCGACGGCGACGCGCTCAAGGCCCGCATCGAAGAGCAGCTCGAGGCCGCGCGGGCGGTGGCGGCGAAGGCGCTGCGCGGTGCCGCGCTGGCGGTGGCGCTGGTG
>JALHOS010000546.1 GCA_022842905.1 Myxococcaceae bacterium
CGAGACGCCGCGCTGGCGATCGACGCGGCCGAGTACGACCTCGCGGTGCTCGATCGAGTGCTGCGCGGCGGCGGCGACGTCACCGGCCAGGCGCGCTACCTCGTCGACGCGAGCCCCACCCTCGCCCGGGCCCTGCGCACGCGCTTTCAACGGTGGCAACGCGGCCGCTGGACGCCAGCCGACGGGCTGGTGCTGCCGCCGCCCAGCTCGCTGGCCGCCCTCGAGCCACACCAGCTCGGCGCCCGCGCCTATTCGCCGACCGCCCTCGAGCTCTTCGCGGCCTGCCCGTACAAGTTCTACCTGTCCGCGATTCACCGGCTGGCCCCGCTCGACTTCCCCGAGGCCATCGAAGAGCTGGGGCCTCTGGAAAAGGGCGCCCTCACCCACACCGTGCAGTTCCGCTTGCTCAGCCAGCTGCGCGACGAAGGTGTCGACGTGCGGACGGCCTCGCTCGAAAGTGTCGTCTACCCCAAGCTCGCCGCGCTGCTGCAGGCCGTGGCCACCGAGTACCGCGACGACTTCCAGCCCGCCATCGAACGCATCTGGGAAGACGGGGTCGCCACCACGCTGGCCGACCTGCGTGAGTGGCTCCTGCGCGTGCAGCAAGACCCGAGCTGGGAGCCGTGGCGGTTCGAGCTGGCCTTCGGCCTGAGCGCCCGCGACGAACGCGACCCGGCCAGCAGCCCGGACCCCGTCGTTCTCGACGCGGGGGTGCGGCTGCGCGGGTCGATCGACCTGGTCGAGCGCCGCTCGGACGGACACCTCCGCGCCACCGACTACAAGACCGGCAAGCAGCGCGCCCAACCGAGCAACGTCGTCGGCGGCGGGCGACACCTCCAGCCGGCCCTCTACGCGCTGGTGCTCGAGAAGCTGCTCCCCGACCACCCGACGGAGGCCGGCCGGCTGTACTACTGCACCCAGGTCGGAGGCTTCGCGTCGGTGGCGACGCCGCTCGATTCGCTCACGCGCGGCTCGGTGGCCCAAGTGATCGGCGCGCTGCGGTTGTCGCTGGAGCGCGGCTTCTTTCCGGCACTGCCTGGCAAGGCCAAGGCCGGCAGCGGCGACGAGTGCCAGTACTGCGACTTCAGGCCGGTGTGCGGGCCCGACGAACCTCGGCGCGCCAAGCTCAAGCTCAGCCACGCCCAGGCGCGGAAGGACGTGGCGGCGCTCGAGGCGGTGCGAGGGCTGCCATGACGACGCCGCTCGGGGACATCGCGGCATCGCTCGAAGCAGTTGCGGGGCTCCCATGACGACCCCGCTCAACCAGGCCGCGGCGCTCGAAGCAGTGCGAGGGCTGCCATGACGACGCCGCTCGAGAACGCCCCGTCGCTCGAAGCGGTGCGAGGGCTGCCATGACGACGCCGCTCAAAGACGCCGCGGCGCGCACGGCGATCGCCACCGACCTGGACACGACCTTCGTCGTCGAAGCCGCCGCCGGCACTGGGAAGACGACGGTGCTGGTACAGCGGATCGCGGCGATCATTCGAACAGGCCGGGCGCGGCTGACGCAGGTGGTCGCGGTGACCTTCACCGAGAAGGCCGCCGGGGAAATGAAGCTGCGGCTGCGCGAGCGCCTCGAGCGCGAGCGCGAAGAGGCCCCGCAGGACAGCCCGGAGCACGGCCGCCTCGCGCAGGCCCTCGAGGAGCTGGAGATCGCCCGCATCGGGACGATCCACGGGCTGTGCGCCGACCTGCTGCGCGAGTACCCGGTCGAAGCCGGCGTCGACCCGCGCTTCGAGGTGGCGGACGAAGAAGAAGCCGACCGACTCCTCGAGCTGGCGTTTGGCCGCTGGTTCGAGAACGCCCTGCGCAGGCCACCCGAAGGTGTCCGGCGGATCCTCCGCCGACGAGCCCGAGGCGGCGACCACCCGCCCCGCCTGGAGCTGTTCTCCGCGGCGCAGCGGCTGCGTGAGCACCGTGACTTCGCGGCCCCCTGGACCCGGCCGAGCTTCGACCGGGACGCCGCCGCAGACGACACGTTCACCGCGCTCGCGGCCCTGGCGCAGGCCGCGCGCAAGCTCAAGCACCGACCCGAGCGCAGCGCCTTCGTCGAGCGCCTCGAGGACACGCGCCGGCTCGTGGACGACGTGCTGCACCGCGAATCCGTCGGCCGAGGGCGGGATCACGACGGGCTCGAAGCCGCGCTCCATGCGCTGTCGCGCCCGTACGGCTGGGACATCGGCCCCTACGGGAGGCCCACCTTCGACGGCCTGTCGGTCGACGCGGTGGTGGCGCTGCGCGACGAAGCCGCGCACAAACTCCGGGCGTTCGTCCAAGCGTCCGAAGCGGACCTGGCGGCGTGCCTCCAGGCAGAGCTGCGCCCCGTGCTCGTCGGCTACGAAGACGAGAAGCGCCGCCGCGGGCTGCTCGACTTCGTCGACATTCTCCTCGTGCTGCGCGACGCCCTGGTGCGGCGCCAGGAGGTGCGCGCTGGCCTCCAGGCACGCTTCACGCACCTCTTCGTCGACGAGTTTCAGGACACGGATCCCCGGCAGACCGAGCTGTTGCTCCTGCTCGCGGCCGACCAAGCCGACGACACCAACGCGTTCGCCGCCACGCCCGTGCCGGGCAAGCTGTTCCTCGTCGGCGACCCCAAGCAGTCGATCTACCGGTTCCGGCGCGCCGACATCGTCCTGTACGAGCGCGTGAAGACGCACCTGTTGGCGCACGGAGGGCGGCTGCTCCACCTGTCGACGAGCTTCCGCGCGACCCCGGCGATCCAAGCGGCGATCAACGCCGCCTTCAGCCACGCCCACCAGGAGCGGCGAGAAGGCCGGGCCGAGTACGTGCCCCTCGAGCCGTTCCGCGAGCGCCACGAAGGCCAGCCGTCCCTCGTCGTGCTGCCGATCCCCAAGCCCGGGGACGGCAGCCGGCGCAAAGCGGACAAGGCTGACGTCGAGAAGCAGGTGCCGGACCTCGTGGGCGCCTTCGTCGACTTCCTGGTGCGCCGCAGCGGCTGGACGGTGGAAGAAGACGGCAAGCGCGTGCCGGCGGAGGCACGGCACGTCTGCGTGCTGTTCAAGCGCTTCCGCGGCTGGGGCGGCGTCGATCTGGCGCAGCCGTACGCGCAGGCGCTCGAGGCGCGGCGGCTGCCGCACGTGCTGGTCGGCGGCCGCAGCTTCCACGCGCGCGAAGAGGTGCTCGCGCTGCGCACCGCGCTCAGGGCCGTCGAGTGGCCGGACGACGAGCTGTCGGTCTTCGCGTGCCTCAAGGGGCCCCTCTTCGCCATTTCCGACGAAGCGCTGCTCGTCTTCCGGGCCAGCCTGGGTGGGCGACTCCACCCGCTGCGGCCGTTCCCGGCGCCCTGGAACGTGTCCCCTGAGCACCAGACGCTGCTCGAGCCCGTCGTCGAGGCGCTCGGGGTGCTGGGCGCGCTGCACCAGCGGCGGCAGTACCGGGGCGTCGCGGCCACGCTCCACGAGCTGCTCGCGGCCACGCGGGCGCACGCCGGCATCGCGTTCTGGAAAGGGGGCGCGCAGGCGCTGGCCAACGTGCTGCAGCTGGTGGAGCGCGCGCGCAAGCTCGAGCGCAGGGCCAGCAGCTTCCGCGACGTGGTGGAGCGGCTCGACGCCGAAGCCGAAGCGGGCGAGGCGCCCGAAGCGCCGATCGTCGAAGAAGGCACCGACGGCGTGCGGATGATGACGGTGCACGCGGCGAAGGGCCTGGAGTTCCCCGTCGTCATTCTCGCGGAGCCGACCGCGAACCTGTCTCGTCGGCACCCGTCGCACTGGGCGGAGCCGGAGCGGGAGCTGTGGGCCGCGCCGCTCGCCGGGTGCGCCCCCGCCGAGCTGACCGCGAACGCGGCGCAGGCCCTGGCGCTCGATCTCGAAGAAGGCCACCGGCTGACGTACGTGGCGGCGACGAGGGCGAAGGACCTGCTCGTCGTGCCCCAGCTCTCGGAGCTGCGCGTCGACGACACCTGGCTGTCCGTGCTCGAGCCCGCGCTCCTGCCGCAGGATCCGGCCGCGGCGAAGCCGGCCCCGGGCTGCCCCGACTTCGGCTCCGACTGTGTCGTCGACCGCGCCGGGAGCCCGCCGTTCGGCGCGATCGTCCCCGGGCTCCACCTGGCCCAGACGCGCACTCACCGCGTGGTCTGGTGGGACCCGCACACGTTGAGCCTCGGCGCGGAGCCCCTCGGCGGCCTGGAGACGGAAGACGCGCTCAAGCCCGG
>JALHOS010000547.1 GCA_022842905.1 Myxococcaceae bacterium
TCTGCTCGGTCGCGCGCGCGAGGCCTTGGGTGAACGCGACGCTGCGCGGCGCGCGGCCGCTCAGGCGCGCCAGCTCGCGCCGCAGGACGAAGCCCTCAGAGCGTGGTGCGTCCGGCTCGGGCTGGGCGCCGCGCCGAGCGTCGAGCACGTGGGCTGACGGAGGCGGCTCGGCGCTGCCCTTCCGTCGTGGGTCGACCTGGCTGACGAGCCCTTCAGCGCAGCAGGCAGTCTTTGGTCCAGCGCGTGTCGGCGCAGTCGTCGTCGTGTGTGCACTCGCAGCGGTCGCCGCTGGGCGCGCACTCACCCGCGCCGGCGCACTGCCCGTCGCCCACCGTGCACCGGAACGGCGTCAGCACCCGGTTGCAGAAGCGACCGCCGTCGTTCGACACCCCCACGCACACCACGGGCGAGGGGCTGCACTGCGCGTCCGACGTGCAGGGGGTGACGCAGGCGCCGCCGAAGCCGATGGCCATGCACTC
Organism: Myxococcaceae bacterium; assembly: GCA_022842905.1. Lineage (GTDB taxonomy): Bacteria > Myxococcota > Myxococcia > Myxococcales > Myxococcaceae > JALHOS01. The sequence continues at coordinate 480 of JALHOS010000547.1, forward strand.
GTAGCCAGGGGGAAGTGTGTTGAGGCAGTCCGCCGTGCTGGCGCAGCTCGGCCCGCGGCAGGAGCGAACGCCGTCGGTTTCGACGCAGCGGTAGTTGGTGGGAAACGGGCCGGGGCAGTTCTGCGTGCCGGGCGGGCAGCAGTCGGCGTCGATGACGCAGCGGCGTGAGCAGACACCGGCCCGTCGGCCTGCGTCGGTGGCGCCTGCGTCGCTGACGCCGGCGTCGGACGTGCCAGCGTCAGGAGAGCCCGCGTCACCCGCGACGCCCAGTCCACCGTCGAGGCCCGAATCCGCGACGGAGCTCGCGTCGCTGGCGTGGGGCGCCGGCATCGTCGTCACGCCGCAGGCGGCGGCCAAGCTGATGAAGAGGCCGTTGAAGAGAACGCGTCGCACGGCCGTGCAGCCTGGCGCTTCGGGAGCGAGCCCACCCACCCATGTCCATGGGTGGCGCGCTGCGAGGTGCGCGTGCCCACGAGCCGACTCGGCCGGCCAGGCGGTCTGGCTTCCCTGCTAGCCTCGCCGGCCCTCACATGCCGAGCCGCACGGCCGCCGACTTCGCTCAGGTGCTCTCGTCGCTTCGCTTGGACGACACCGCGCTGCGCCACCCCGTCGGGCAGACGTTCTTGCCCGGTGCGCGCGCGCGGGTGTCGAGCCTCGACTCGTTGCCGGTGCTGACCGCCGAAGGCCCAGACGCGCCGAGCGCGGAGCTGCGCTTGGGAGACCTGCTGGGTGAAGGCGGGCGCGGCGAGATTCGGCTGGCGCGGCAGCTGTCGTTGCGCCGCGACGTCGCCGTCAAGCGGCTCAAGTCCAACGGGCCCGGCTCGCTCGAGCTTCTGCGCGAAGCGCGCGTCACCGGCGCGCTGGAGCACCCCAACGTCGTCCCCGTCTACACACTCGGCCGCTCCGACGCGGGCGACGTGCTGCTGGTGATGAAGCGCGTCTCGGGTCGTCCGTGGACGGAGCTGCTCGCCGAAGCGCCCGCGCTCCAAAGTCCGGTCGCGCTCGAGCGGCACCTCGACGTCTTCCGGCAGGTCTGCCACGCCGTCGCCTTCGCGCACAGCCGCGGCGTGGTGCACCGGGACCTGAAGCCCGACAACGTCATGGTGGGTGAGTTCGGCGAGGTGGTGGTGCTGGACTGGGGCCTGGCCGTGAGCCTCGGCGGAGACGACGAGCGGGAGCTGCCCCGCGCCGCGTCGGTGTCGGGCCTGGCCGGCACGCCGGCGTACATGGCGCCGGAGTTGGTGGCTGGGGTGGGCTCCGCGCTGGGCCCGTGGACTGACGTGTTCCTGCTCGGCGCCACGCTGCACCACGTGCTGCTCGGCAGGCCACCCTATGGCCCGGGCACCCTCGAGCAGGTGCTGGAGGCTGCGTTCACCTGTGCCGCTCCCGCGTTGTCCGCAAACGTGCCGCCAGCGCTCGCCGAGGTGTGCCGGCGCGCGATGGCGCTCGTGCCGACCGAGCGCTTCTCGTCCGTCGCAGCGCTGTCCATGGCGGTGCAGGACTTCCTGCGCCACCGGCAGAGCGCGGGGCTCACCCAGGAGGCGCTGCGGCGGCTCGAGACGGCGGCGCCGGACGCCGAGCTGCCCACGCGCCTCGCGCAGGCCCGCTTTGGCTTCGAGCAGGCGCTGTCCATGTGGCCACAGAACGACGACGCGCGGACCGGGCTGCTGCGCTGCGACGTCCTCGAGGTCGAGCTGCACCTGCGCCGAAGAGACGTGGCCGCGGCGGGCGCGGCGCTCGGCCGCCTCAGCGCGCCCTCCGCCGAGTTGGTGGAGCGGCTGACCTCGCTGCGAGCCGAGCTCGACGCGGCGAGGCTGGAGACGGAGCGGCTGCGGCGGCTCGAAGCGGAGCAGGACCTGGAGCTGACGGCGCGCGAGCGTAACCTCTTCCTCGTCGGCACGGGGGTCTTCTGGGGCATCGTCCCGGTGCTCACCGGCTGGGCACACCAGTCGGGCCGGCTGAACGTGACCGCGGGGCTGTTGCTCGGGGCCGTCGGGCCGTGGGCGCTGGGAGCCGCGTTCGCGCTGTACCTGTCGCGCCGCGTGTTGTTCCGCAACGAAGCGTCCAAGCGCACGGGCTGGGCCATCGTCATGGGGGTGGCCGCGGCGGGGTTGATGCGCCTGGTGGCGTACCTCGACGGCGGGACGGGCATGACGGCGATGCCGTACGAGCTGGGGGCCTACGCCCTCATCACGTCCATGCTCGGGGTGTTGGATCGCCGCTTCTTCTTTCCGGCCGTCATCTACGCGGTCGGAGCCGTCGCCGCGGCGCTGCACCGTGAGCAGGGCTTCTTCATCGTCGGGGCGTGCAACTTCTTGGCGCTGGGGTTGATGCCGCTGTGGTGGAAGCAGGGGCAACCACCGCGTGAGCGGCCCTGACGGAACCTTCGGCGCGGCGAGGTGTCCTTCTGAGCCGTGAGGACCCAGACCACAGCGGTGCAGCGCAGCTGGTGGGCGCAGGTGGACACGTTGTTTCTCGGGGTGCTGGCGCTCTCGCTGCTCGTGCACTTCGCGGGCGCGGGGTACGTCGCCAGCCAGCCGCTGCCGTTGGAGTCCGAAGGAAAGCTCGAAGACCTTCCGGTGGACCGCTTCGTGCGCCAGGAGTTCACGCTGCACGTGCCTGCACCGAAGAAGGTGGCCGCCGTGGCTCCAGGCTCCCGTCCCGCGGCGCGTCCGCAGGCCGAGGCCCCGGCAGGGTCGCCCGCTCCGAGCAAGGCGGCGCTCGACGGCAAGGTTCAGCGCGCTGGGCTGTTGGGCGTCATCGGGAGCGGTGTGGCGGGAGAGCACGGGTTTGCGGATCTGTTCTCAGGGGCCTCGTCTGACGTCGCCGCGGCGCTGGACGGCGCTGCCCGGCGGCTGGGGGCCAACGACGTGGCGGACCTGGGCCCCGCGCGCAAGGGTGACGCCGTGGGGCGGCAGGTTGCTGGCGTGGAGCTGGCGACCGCGGGCGTGCGCAGCGTGAACTTGGCCGAGCGCGCCCCGGCCGTCGTCGCGCGCGTCGTCGAGGCGGACGTGGAGGTGGCTGGACCGGAGGTCGACGCCAGCGCGCTCGCCGGGTGGCTTGCCAGGCACAAGGGCGGGTTGACCGGCTGTTACGAGCGTGAGCTCAAGGTGTCGCCGTCGCTCGCCGGGAAGCTCGTGCTGCGCTTCGAGGTGACGCCCCGAGGCCGCGTCACCGCGCTCGACTTCGGCGAGGACAGCACGCTGCTGAGCGCGTCGCTGCGGCAGTGCGTGGCGAGCGTCGCGCGCGGCTGGGTGCTTCCGTTCACGCCGGAGGAAGAGACGGCGGTGTCGTTTCCGTTCGTGTTCGCGCCCGCGGGTGGGTGACGCGTCAGCGAGCAGCCGTGGCGCAGGCGGTCGCCGTTCCCACGGAGCAGAAGGTGGATAGAGGTGGAGACGCCCTGCGCGCTCCACCTACGCTCGGCCGGTGCGCTCCTCTCCCATCGTCACCCTCGCTCCTTTCCTCGTTCTCTTCGGTTGCTCGACCGCGCTGCTCGGCTGCGTCGACAGTGGGTCCATCGGCACGAGCTGTTCGGACGATCGTGACTGTCGCAGGCCAGACGTCTGCTGCGCCGGCATCTGTGCGGCACGGTGTGAGGTTCGCGACTCGGGTGTGGCTGGGGGCGGCGGCTCAGCGGGCAGCGGCGGGGCAGCGGGCAGTGGCGGCTCAGCGGGCAGCGGCG
>JALHOS010000548.1 GCA_022842905.1 Myxococcaceae bacterium
AGCCCACCTGGGTGTAGAGCGCCTGCGGTCGCGACACGCCGCCGGCGAGCACCGCGTCCAGCGCGCCCCGCTCGAGCGCCTCACACCCCAAGGCCACCGCGTACAGCGACGACGCGCACGCGGCGTCGAGCGTGAAGCTGCCGCCGCCCAGCCCGAGCGCCCGCGCCAGCAGCCCCGCCGGCCCAGCGCAGGCCGACCGCGCCCAGCCGTTCGACGGCGCCAGGCCCGCGTGGACCTCTTCGGCCAGGGCGCTCGCCTCGTCCGTCGGCAGGGCAATGTTCGCGATCATGACGCCGATGCGGGTGCGGTCCAGCCCGTCCAGCTTTGCCGCGTTCAAGGCTCGGCGGCCCACGTCCAGCGTCAGCGTGAGCAGGGGACCGGGGCTTCGGCGAACGTCGTCCGGCAAGTCCAGGCCGGTCAGGTCGACCTCGTAGTCGTCGAGCAGGCACGCGGCGTCGGAGCGGGCGTGGTCTGGGCTGCCCGCTCGGTCGAGCGCCGCTTCCCGGGTGATGGGCCAGCGGTGCGGTGGCACGGGGCGCGCGGCGGCCCTTCCCGCGCGCACCGCTTGCCACAGCGCAGGCACGTCGGCGGCCCCGGGAAAGCGCCCCGCGACCGAGACGATGGCGACGGCCCGCGCGCTCATGCCGACGGCGCCACGGGTCGACTTGGCGCGGCGCCGGGCTGGAACGCGCGCTCCAGCGTCGGGCTCACCGTGCAGACGTACCCGTCGAGGCGGGCGGCCACCGCGCCCGAGTCGTCGAGCAGATCGACGGTCGACGTGACGGTCGCTCCTTCGACGCTGGTGACGCGAACGACCGCGTGCAGCCGAGACGAGAAGGGCCGGCACAAGGTCAGCGACTGGAGCCGAGCCGGCAGCGACGGCGCGCCGCGCTGCTCCCGCGTCCACAGGATCAACGCCTGGAACACGCCGTCGAGCGTGAGCGGGTCGACGCACCACGGCCGAGCTGCGCCCGTCAGCCACCGCTCCGACGTCGGGTGCGAATGGAGCCGCAGCGTCATGCCGCCTTCACCGATGCCGTCCACCGCCTCCAGCGTCTCGAGCCTCGGGCCGTGGAAGAGCAGCTCGGCGTAGGCGTGGCGCAGCGTGTGCGGGTACGCCTTGAGCTCCGCTGGCGGGGCCACGGGGCTGAGCGCCACGACGTCCTTCGCGAGCACCGCCTGCGCGCGCACGTGCACGACGTCACCCGCGCCGCGCAGCTCGAGCGGGACGAAGAGCCGACCGTCACGTTCCTCCGGGCGACCGAGCCACACGCCGAGCACCACCGGCGCGTCGACGGTGACGCCCTTGAGCACCCGCGCGTCCTCGAGCGAGGCGAGCTTGAGCTCGGGCCGACTGTCCGCCGCCGCCTTCGCGAGCCACTCGAGGGCCAGCGCAAAGGGAAGGACCGGCTTGCCGCCCAGCTGGTGGTCGACCAGGGCGGGCACCTTCGCGACGTCGAGCCGGTGGGTGCCGCTCAGCTGCCAGGCCGGTGCCTGCTCGGCGCCGAAGCCGGACCCGACCGTCAGCTCGACGAAGCCAGGGCCACCCCGCAGGGCGTCGACGAAGAGCTGCGCCCCAGCGCCGAGCGGAATCAGCCCCACGCCTTCCTTGGCGAACTCCGCCTTGAGGGCGGGCGTCACCATGCCGCTCTCCCACGGCCCCCAGTCGAAGGCGACGACGCGGCAGCCAGGCCGGCCCAGCGCTTCGTCGTGGGCGATGGAGACGAGCGCTTGGTTGGCCAGCGCGTAGTCCGTCTGGCCGCGCCGCCCCAGCCGCCCGGTGATGGACGCGAAGAGCCCCATGAAGCGCAGCTCGTCCGTGCGCGTCGCCTCGAGCAGCACGCGCAACCCGGCGACCTTGGTGTCGACCACGGCGTCGATGTCGTCGTCGCGCTTGTCGGTCAGCCGCTTGTCTCGCAGCACGCCCGCGCCGTGGACGAGGCCGCGAATGGGGCCCACGGTCTGACGCACGGCGGTGAGGGCCCGCTCGACGCTCGCGGCGTCACGCACGTCGCAGGGAACGTAGGTGGCTTCCACCTTCGCGTCCCGCAGGCGCTCCAACGTCTGCCGAATCTCCCGGGCAGCGAGCACGGCGCGGGCTGCTTCGCCGAGCTCTCTGGGCGTCGGCTTGGCGCCCCCGGTCCAGTGCTCGAGCAGCGCGCGCTTCACGCCGGCCTCATCCGCCGCCGCGGCGAGCCACGACGCTTCGGCCTCGGGCACCGCCGAGCGGCCGAGCAGCACGAGCCGCGCGCCCGTCGCTTCGCCCAGCGCCTTTGCACACGCCGCCGTCACGCCGCGCGCGCCGCCGGTCAACAACACGACGTCACCGCGCTCGAGCGCGCTCGGCCCCGCCCACGACGTCTGGGCGCCGACGGTCAAGGCCAGCCGGCCCAGCGGGCCAAGTCCCAGCTCGAGGCCGCCGTCAGTGCGCAGCTCGGCGACGACGCGGTCCGCGCGTGCTTCAGGCGCTTCGTCGCGGCTGAGGTCGAGGCAGCGGCAGGTGACGTGCGTCCACTCGTGGCGCACCGCCTTCACCAGGCCGTGGACGCCGAACGCCAGCGGGCCGACCGGGCCTTCGCCCAGGCCGAACGCGCCGTCCGTGACGGTCACCGAGACCAGCAGCGCGTCCTTCGTGGCTTCGGGGAACGCGCTCGCCGCGGCGCGCACCGTCTTCATCAGCGCCTTGAGCCGCGCCTCGTCAGCGGCCGTCCAGCTCGTGCTCGTCCACGGGAGCACCAGCCCACCGAGCGTGGGCGGCAGCGGGCCTTCCGGCGAGACCAGCTGGGCCCGGGCGCCTGCGCGCTCGAGCGCCTTCACCAGCGCGTGCGCGAAGCCCGCTTCGTCTTCGACCACCGCCACGACGCCCGACGGCAGCGCCTTGGGCCCGGCCTGCGGAGCGCGGGTGATGACCACGGGCCGCCGAGCGAGCTCTTCGACGACCTCGACGGTCGAGCCGGTCCGAGGGGCGGTGCGAGGCGCGGCGGGTGGGGTGGTGGTGCCGCTGCCACTGCCACCGACGAACTGGGCGATCTGCGCCAGCGTCTTGAGCGCCGACAGCTTCTCGGGGTTGACGCTCGGCGCTCCGGGGAGCCGCTTGCTGAGCGCCGACAGAATCTCCACCCGCTTGATGGAGTCGATGCCGAGGTCTGCCTCGAGCTCCATGCCCAGCACGAGCGTGTCCTTCGGGTAGCCCGTCAGCTCCGCGACCACCTCGAGGACGACGGCGCCCGCATCGGCGGGGGGCTCGGCCTGGGGCGCAGGGCGCGCGGCGACGCTGCTCGTGCCGCTGCCCAAGAACGTGACGATCTGCTCCAGCGTCTTGAGCGCCGACAGCTTCTCGGGGTTGACGCTCGGCGCGCCGGGCAGGCGCTTGGACACCGCGGAGAGGATCTCCACGCGCTTGATCGAGTCGACGCCCAGGTCGGCCTCCAAGTCCATGCGCAGCTGCAAGGTGTCCTTCGGGTAGCCCGTCAGCTCGGCGACCACCTCGAGCAACGTGCTGGCGACCTCGACCGCCGCGGCCGGAGGCGCGCTCGCCGGAGCTCTCGAAGGAACGCTCGTCGCAACAGAGGCCGGTCGCCCCGCGTCCAAGAACGCGACGATGTGCGCGAGCGTCTTGAGCCCCGACAGCTTCTCCGGGTTGACGCTGGGTGCGCCGGGGATTCGCTTGGTGAGCGTCGAGAGGATCTCCACCCGCTTGATGGAGTCGATGCCGAGATCCGCTTCGAGGTCCATGCCGACCTGCAGCGTCTCCCGGGGATAACCCGTGGCCTCCGCCACGACGTCGAGCAGTGTCCCCGTGACGTCGAGGACCGGTGCGGGCTGCGGCGGAACCGCAGCCCGTGGAGTCGCGGGCCGGACTGGCTCGACGGAGGGCGCGGGCACGGCGGCGGCCAGCGGGAGAGCCGGCATCACCGGCTGCGTCACCACCTGCGTCGGGGCGAGCGTGCTCCCCGTCGCCAGCGCTTGAATGGTGGCCTGTGCCTGCAGCTGCGTCTCCAAGAAGAGCTGGTGCAGCCGCGCGGTCTGCGCCTGCAAAGCTTCGAGCGCGTGGAGCTGCACGGTGGCGTTCGCCGCGGGCTGGGCCACGGCGGGGCTCGAGGGGGCGGCCACGGCCTGC
>JALHOS010000549.1 GCA_022842905.1 Myxococcaceae bacterium
CGCCGCGTGCCCGTGGCGCTGACGCCGCGCGGGAGCAACGGTGCGCGCGGGGCGGAGCTGGCGGTGGACTACGGCGAGGTGACGGTGCGCTACCGGCGGCGGTGAAGCGCGAGTCGACCCGCTACGAGCCGGCCGCCGCCGTGCACTGCTCCTCCGCCGCCTCCGGCGCGGCAGCGAACGTGACGGACTGGCGCGTGGACGTCGCGTGGTGGGTGGCGACGGTGCGGCGCTCTCCGCGTCGGCGCTGGGCGCCGTCCTTCCAGGGGCGTCAGCACGAAACCTGAGGCCTCCGCGCGACGCGCCGCCCGCTTGTGCGAATTGCCTTTGAAGTTCAGCAGGTTGGGCGCTCCAGCGCGGCGTTCCGGAACACGAATTCTCGACCCTCGCGGCGCGCGGTACTTCGCGCCCCATGAACATCCCAATCCGCAACGTTCTGGTGGTGGTCCTCCTTTGCACGCTCACACCGTCCTTGGCGCTGGCTCAGCAGCCGACGGCGGCGCCGGCCCTGGTGATCTCCAAGGGAGGCCGCAGGCCCGCCCCCGAGCTCCAGTCAACGCTGTCCCCAGCGCTCACGGCGGGCATCTCGGTCTACGCGCTGACGGTGGCAGTGGGCGGCGCGAGCCTGGTCGCCCAGATGGCGCCATTCCTCGCCAACTCCTGGGTTCGCGGGCCGGCGATCGCCATCACCGCGCTGGGGGTGTTGTGGGGCGCCGTCCCCGTGCTTGGGCCCGCGACAGTGGCGGCGGTCAACTTCGCCCTCCTGTCGGACACCCCCGTGCTCCCGCGGAGTCGAACGGAGACGACCGAAATCGCCATGGCTGCCGCGGTGCACTCTACGCTCGCCGTGGCGCAGGCCGTGGCGTTGTCGGTCGTCCTCTGCGACGCGCTGTCGCCCGCGCGTCGCTCGTCGTCGCGAGTCAGCGTCACGCCGACCCCGTCGGGGCTGGGGCTGACCGGCTCGTTCTGACGAGCGCGGAGGCCGGCACGGCGGATCGAGCCTGTGCCATGGACGTTCAGCCCACTGTGCCGACCCGCGACGACGCGGGCAACGACGGGATCGTCTCTCCGGACGGCTTGTCGTTCACGCCGGATCCGACCTTCGCTCGCATCAGCGGAGCGCCGGCCCTCGTGCGGAGGTGCGCGCTTTGCGCGGCAGTGGCCTTCCGGTAGCGTCCACCCTCACCCTCACCCTCACCCTCACACGGAAGCGAGCCAGTCCATGTCCGTCACCATCACCGAACGAAGCCCTGCGTCGTCTTCAGCCGCTGCTACCGAGGCGCCCAAGGTGAAGGAGCAGGGCACGCCGAACCACACGCTGGCCGACGGCACGCGCGCCCTGGCGCAGGCGCGTGAGGCGAGCAACGGCCGCGCGTTCACCGCCCATTGGAACTCGCTGCGGGACTCGCTGGCAGACCATGGCGTTGACGCGCCCAAGGCGCCGTGGGTCGGGTGGAACTCGAAGCCCATCGAGGGAGCCATCGAAGGGGCGCGCCAGGCGCCGGGCTTCAAGCCCGTCGCCCGCAGCACCATCAACGCGGCGACCAACTTCGTGCGCGCAGCCCACACCCCGACGACGGACCCCAACTTCGACAGGGCGTTCGGCAACGAGCTGACGGGCATGATGGCCATGGTGCGGCAGCAGGCCTTCGCGCCGCCCAAGGAGATCTCCCTCGCCGCCGCCCCGCTCGAGGCCTATTCCCAGAGCAAGCTCAAGCTCACACGGGAGCAGGTCCGCGAGTACGGCTTGGCGCTGGCCAACACCATCGGCAAGTACGCCAACGACTAAAGGCCTCGACTGACGAGCCCGCTACGCCACGGCCCCCGTCACTCCACCTTCACGGCGATGTCGCCCTGCGCCACCGCCTGGGCAATGCCCTGCATGAGCGCGCCGTTGAGCGTGTAGCCGTCCGCGGTCGACACCCAGCCCGACTCTTCCAAGCTGCGCACGGCGTCTTCGACCGCGTCACCTTCGGCGCCAGTCGCGAGCAGCTCCACCAGCGCCCGCTCGTCCGGCGTCATGGCCGTGACGAGGATCCGCAGGTACGTGTCGACGACCGCGCGCCCCACGTCGGACTCCGCCAGCGTGTCCAAGGTCAGCAGCGCTTCGACCTTCTCCGGCCCAAGCTCGCCCTTGAAGGTGGGCTCGAGCGCCTGCGCCGCGAGCGCGCAGAACGTGAACAACTCCCACGGCCGGTTGCCGGTGATCTCCGCCAGCGCGCCCAGCGCCTCGTCGGTGAAGCGCACGCCCAGCGCCAGGGCCGGCGTGTTCACCAAATTCACCAGCTCCTCGTCGCTGATGGGCAGGACGAACTCACTGACGACGGCCGGGTTGGCGAGCACCTTGTCGGCGAACAGCGCGTCGGCGTCGCGGTGGCGGTGGCAGACCAGCGCGAGCTTCACGTTCTTGGGCGTCGCCAAGAGCAGGTCCAGCAGCTGCCCCGCCGGCCCGCTGCCCAGCCCAATCAGGGCGATGGCTTCGTCCAACCCGACGTAGATGGGCGCCGCGAGCTCGCCCAACACGAGGAGCGGGTTCTTCGGGTCGACCTTGAGCTCGGCCGCGCCGACGCGGGTCAGGAAGTCCTGCACCTTCGCCGACAGCCGCGCGAGCACCGACTCCGGCGTCTTGGGCAGCCCGTCTTCGGTGCTGCCGTCGCGCAGGTCCATGAAGATCGCCGCGCCGCCGCTGCGCTCACAGGCGTTCTTCAGCGCGCCCTTGAGCAGCGTCGTCTTGCCGATGCGCCAGAACCCGCGAATGCAGACGTGGTGGCCGCCGGTGAGCGCTTGTGCGAGTCGATCGGCCTGGTCCTTGCGAGCGAGCAGCTCGCTCGGCACTTCGTCGATCGCGTCCAGGTACTTCTCCGCCAGGGCGTGCTGCTGCTCGGACATGCGGGAGGCATTTAGCGCATTCACACCGCCGGGCCACTTCGTTTGGCGACGCGGCGGACCTTGCTGCGCAACCGCATCACCCCTTCGAAGAGGTGCTTCTCGGTGTACACGCGGCGCGTCGACGCGCGGTCGCTCTGGACGAAGGTCTGCGGCTTCTCCAGCCACATGCGCACCCGCACCTCCCCGTCGTACGCGAAGGGCGCGAGCACCTCGGGGGTGATGCGGCGCCAGTAGCGCTTCTCGATTGGGGGAAACGCTCGCTCGAAGCGATCGCCCGCGCCGTGGCGGCGGCGGTGATCGAGCGTGCCGTCGAACTTCTTGGACATGTGAAACAGCTCGTGCAGCACGGTGGCGACACGCTGCCGAGGCGTCGACCGACGGAAGAAGAGCGGCCGCAGCGTCACCACGTACAGCATCGGCACGCCGTGCACCGTCACCAGCGGCTTGCGGCGCCCCAAGCTGTCGACGCGCTTGCCCGACGTGAAGCGCATGGGCTTGACCGTCGCGCGGGAAGCGCGCCGCGCCTCGCCGGCCACCACCAACACCCGCTCCGGGTCGATGTGCGCCAGCGCTTCGAGCGTGCTCGCCGCGTGGCGAATCAACGCGTGGACGGCCTGCGTGAAGTCGGGGCGCTTCGGCATGAAGAAGTCGGCCGAGGACCATAGCCAACGAACTTAAAGGGGGCCGTGCCCGTTCTTGCGGCTCGGGCTGCCTTGACGGGGCGGCTTGAATTCACAAGCGAGCCGCCCTATGGCCGCCGGCGCCATGACCTCTTCGCTCTGTGTTCTTCGCGGTGCCGTCCTCTGCGCGCTGCTCGCTTCGACCGCGGCTTCCGCCGAAGAGAGCGTCTTCCCGAGCAAGGCCGAACTCGCCATGGCCAAGAAGCTCAACCCAGGCGAGATCTCCGGCGACGTGCGCAAGTTCCTCAAGTCGAAGATGAAGTCCCACGGCAAGGACGTGCGCGAGCTGCTCATGAACGTCACGACGCTCCGCTACGCCGAAGCCAAGCGCGCCGCCCAGGGCCTGGCCAACACGCCCCGGCTCGACAGCTCCGCCGGGCCCGCCGTCAACCTGTCGCCCGGCTTCTTCGCCCTGCAGGACCAGCTCAAGCGCGCCGCAGGTGAGGTCGTCACCGCCGCCGAAGCCCAGGACGCCGAAGCCATGGAGAAGGCGTTCGACCTCGTCATCAAGACCTGCATGGGCTGCCACAA
>JALHOS010000550.1 GCA_022842905.1 Myxococcaceae bacterium
GCTCTTCCGATCTTGGCACATTTGACTACATTCCGCGGCCCGACCAGCGCCCCCCGAATCCCGAGAATCCCCAAGCGCAGTCCCCCTCACTTCCAAGAGCCCCGAAATGACGACCATCGACCGAGCCCTCGCCCCGTCCGTCTCCTCCCGCGCGCTGCCCGCCGTGCAGACCCCGCCGGCCCCGGCGCAGCCCACCGTGTCGAAGGCGGCGACCGTGGCCGAGGTCATTCCCAGCCCGACCGAGCGGCTGCGGCTGGCCGTCTCCGGTGCGGTGGACCGCATCAACCTGGGCCTCTTGTCGGGGCTCAAGAACGAGTCGAAGAACCCGGTTCTCATGGGCGCGCTGACGGCCGTGCAGCTCGCGCAGCTCATGCCGACGCTGACGGCTGAGCAGCAGAAGACCGCGCTCACTAAGCTGGGACTGCCGACGCTGACCGCCGAGCAGTACCAGCAGGGCGTCAAGGCGTACCTGGCCAAGCTGACCGCGGACCTGCCCAAGGACGTGAAGCTCTCGCAGCAGACGATCGCCTACGTGAACAAAGGCGAGGAGCTCAACCCCAAGCTCCAGAGCGACTCGGCCAAGACGCTCGACTTCGGCAAGCCCAAGGCGGCTGCAGACGCGATCAACGCCGACATCGCCAAGGCGACCGGCGACATGATCAAGGACCTGGTGAGCACCGCCGACGTGACGGGCGCCAGCGTGGTGCTGGCCGCGGCGGCCTTCGTCGAGGCCCCGTGGGGCGGCGGGATCCACTTCAAGCAGACCGACACCCGTGAGCGGCCTTTCCGGGTCGACGGCGCGGCGACCCCTTCGACCGCGAAGATGATGCACAGCGCCGAGGCGCCGCAGCGGCTGCTCAAGGGCGACGGCTTCGAAGCGCTCTACCTGCCCAACGGCTCCGCTGGCGAGCTGGGCACCGTGTACATCAAGCCGAAGGACGGGCAGTCGGTGGCCGACTTCGTCAGCAAGAAGGGCGAGAAGGGCCTGCGCGAAATTCTGGACGCGGTCGCCAAGGTGACGCCCACCACGGGCTCGGTGGCGATCCCCAAGTCCAACTTCGAGTTCAGCCCCAGCTCCAGCTCGTTCCTCTCGACGCTCCGCACCCTCGGCGTGCCGAGCAGCGCGCAGGTGCTCAAGAACGCCACGCTCGACCTGTCCGGCGCCGTCTACAAGGCCAAGGCCGAGACGTCGGAAGACGGCATCAAGATGGCCGCCGCCCAGGCGATGATCTTCACCCGGTCGATTCGTCAGGGCCCGCCGCCGCCGATCTTCAACGGCGACCGGTCGATGCTGCAGGTGGTGATGAAGGGCGATCAGATCGTGTTCATGAACGCCGTCGTCGACCCCAAGGCCGGCAAGACGGAGAGCTGAGCCGCAGGCGGGAACGTGAGGCGCTCCGCGGTTGGGCGCCTCACGACACGCTCCACGAAGAAAGGGCGGCTTCACCAGCCGCCGACGCGGAAGCTCGCCCCGGCCAAGACGAACACCACGCTCACCACGGTGACGGGGACGATGTGCCAGGCCAGCGTCGGCAGGCGCTCGGGCGTCAGCTTGGGAATGATGACGAGCCGCGCGTGCACCGCCAGCAGCGCCGTGGCCAGCAGCAGCCCCAGCTTCACGCAGATGGTGCGCGCCACCGGGTTGCTCCAGTCGAGCCAGGCGCTGGGCGGCAGGAAGTCCCACGCCAGCAGCACACCGGTGACGACCTGCGTGAGCAGCGCCGGAATGCCGATGCGCTCGAAGCCCGCCTCGAAGCGCGACAGCTCGTCGATGGACTTGGCCTGGAGCGCGCGCGGCAGGACCGACGTGGCGAGGACCAGGTGCCCTCCGGTCCAGATGGCGGCGCCGAGCAGGTGAAGCTGCAGGAGCAGGTGGTGTGTCATGGGGCTTCGCGCTGCACAAAGCGGTCCGAAGGGCTACTGCCCGCTGGCCTCGAGCAGCCGAAGCAGCTCGACCGACGTGCGCGCGTGTACCTCGGCGAGCACCTCGGGCACCGTTGCCACGGCCAGGCCCTCGCGGAGCGCCGCGCCGTCGAGCTGCTTCGTCTCCAGCAGGAAGCGAACGTCGTCCATGTCACCCGCGTCACCGCGGGCGAGTTTGGTGAGGGCGAGATCGACCGGGCCGAGCACCAACACCAGCAGGCGCTGCAGGCCGGCGAGGGCCACCGGCCTGCAGGCCTCGCGCCATCGTGGCGTCAAGATGAGCTGCGAGGGGTCGAAGATGTGCGTGAGGTACAGGCCTTGGCCGGCGAGCTCTGCGTTCGTCCGCTCGACTGCCTCGGCGAAGCTCGCCTCTTCCATGAGCGCCAGACACTCGGCGTCGTCCAGGACGAGGTCCGCGTCTTCCGTCTGCCGCGCGCGGCCGTACCCCAGAATGAAGGCGGCCCCGCCGAAGAGCCGCACCATGCCCGGCGCCGTGACGTGCGCGTCGAGCCGCTTCAGGATGATCGCCGGGCCGCTCTCCACAGGGACTCCTTCGTCGCGGGGCGCTTGATGAGGCGGCTGGGGTCGTAGCTGATCGGCAGCGGCCGGTAGCCTCTGGGCGGCGCGGGGTGCGCGGCGCGAACCGCTTCGACCGCCGCGTTGCGCTCCTCTTCAGGGACGCGCTCGAGCAGCCAGTACAGCGTGTGGTCCGCGCGCTCCTTCTTCGCTTCGAGCCAGACGCGGAGCGGCTCCAGCTGCCCCGACTGGAGCATGCGCAGCACCAACTTGAAGAGTCGCACGTCCATCGGGCCGTGGGGCATCAGCAGCGCCGCCAGCAGCGCTTCGGACGGCAGCCACGGACAGATCGGCCGGTCCGGCACCTGAAGGCCCGTGGCGCCGAACCAGCCGCGCAGGTTGGCCTCTTCCACCAACCAGTCGTCGACGGCGCGTGCGCCCGCTTCGCGCTGCAGGTGAGCGCGCAGAATCGAGCGGTGAGCGGGGCTGGCAGAGACCTCGCCGAAGGTGGGCTGTCGGTACACGGCGGCTGGGTCCAGACCTTACCGTGAAGCGCGCTCGGGTGACGGCACGGTTCCAACGCGCGCGGCGCCGGGTCTCTGCGCGCAGCCTGACGGCTCGAAAGACGCCCGAACTCACCCCGGCGGCCACGTCATGGGCCGCCCCGCCAGCAGGTGCACGTGCAGGTGAAACACCGTCTGCCCGCCGTGCGCGTTGCAGTTCACCACGCAGCGGTAGCCCGAATCCGCCAGCCCCTGCGTCTTCGCGAAGCGCGCCGCGGACAGGAACAGGTGCCCCAGCAGCCGCTCGTCTTCGATGGTCAGGTCGTTCACCGTGCGCACGTGGCGCTTGGGAATGACGAGCACGTGCGTCGGCGCCTGCGGGTGAATGTCGAAGAAGCCCAGACACTCGTCGTCTTCGAAGGCCTTCTTCGCGGGAATGGTGCCCGCGACAATCTTGCAGAACAGGCAGTCGGACATGAGGCCGCGAACCTTACCGCTCCGCGGCGCCCTCGACATGCCCCAAGAGGTGCACTTGGCTGCCGCCGCCATGGGCCGCTCGTCGCGCGACGTGTTGACCGACGCGGCGCTGGCGCTCGTCGTGGCGCTGTCGGCGTCGGCGTACGTCTTCCTCAGCAGCGCAGGCTTGCCCAGCCGCTGGCCAACCTACGGTGAGCGCACCCTCGAGCAGGCCCGCGGCTTCGAGAAGGGTCGCCTCAGCCTCGACGTGGAGCCGTCACCGCAGCTGCTTGCGCAGGCCGACCCGTACGACCCCGCGCACGTGCGCCTGTGGGAGTGGGACTTGAGCCTCTTCGAGGGGCGCTACTTCATGTACTGGGGCCCGTTCCCCGCGGTGGTGGTGTGGCTGGCGCGCACGGTGAGCTTTCGTGCGCTCGCCCCGACCGACGCCCACCTCACGCTGCTCGGCGTCCTCGGCCAGCTGCTCGCTGGCGTGTGGTTGCTGCGGTGGACGCGTCGGGCACTCTTCCCAGACGCGCCGGCGTTCGGGCTCGTCCTCGCCGCGCTCGTCATGGCGTGGGCCACGCCGCAGCCGTGGGTGCTCGGCCGCGGGGCCATCTACGAGGTCGCCATCACCTGGGCGCAGGCGCTGCTGCTGGCCTCGGTCGCCGTCCTCGCACCGGCTCT
>JALHOS010000551.1 GCA_022842905.1 Myxococcaceae bacterium
GGCGGCGCGGCGGGCGGAGGCGGGAGCGCGGGGACAGGCGGCTCAGCGGGCGGCGGTGGCAGCGCGGGCTGCAACGCGCAGAACTGCGCCAACGGCTGCTGCCAAGGCAACACGTGCGTCAGCCAGGCACGGACGGCCTGCGGACGCGGCGGCGCCGCCTGCACCGACTGCTCGCTGAACGCCGCGACGTGTGAGCTCGACGCGGGCCAGTGCCGCCTGTGCGTCGGCTGCGTGGCCGGCAATATCTGTCGCCCGGGGACCGACGACGACGCCTGCGGGCAGAACGGGCAGCTCTGCAACAACTGCGTGCCGGGCGACCAGGTCTGCCGCGCCAGCCAGTGTGTCGTCCCCATGTGTGACTCCGTCAGCTGCCCGTCGGGCTGCTGCGACGGCCAGGCGTGCGTCGAGTTGATGAACCAGTCGCCGGCCCAGTGCGGCAACTTCGGCAGCGCCTGCCAGAGCTGCGGGACGGACCCCTGCGACAGGGACGCGGGCGTGTGCGTGGCGGGCATGGGCGGCGCTGGCGGCACGGGCGGCTTCGGGCTCATCGGCGGCTCCGGGGGCTTCGGCTTGTTCGGTGGCTCCGGCGGCGCGGGCCTGTTCGGCGGCGCGGGCGGCTTCGGCCTGTTCGGCGGCTCCGGAGGCACGGGCCTGGTGGGCGGCATGGGCGGCCAGTGCACCCGCGAAGGCGACGCCTGCTTCCTCAACGGGTCCTGCTGCAGCGGCTGCTGCACCGGGCCCATCTTCATGGGCGTCTGCGGCTTCGCGGACCCCGACGCCGGCGTGGCGTGCGGGCCGCTGTAGACTCGTCAAACCCCTCTGAACCACTGACGAATTCACCCGCACGACCTCATTGAAAGGGGTCGCTGCGCACGGTACAGGACTGCCGCCATGTCAGACGAGACCACGCCTGTCGCACCGCCGTCGGACCTGCCCCCCGGAGACGTGGGGAACTTGGTGGCGGTCGCCATCGAAGACGAGATGCGCAAGAGCTACCTCGAGTACTCAATGAGCGTCATCGTCGGGCGCGCGCTGCCGGACGTGCGCGACGGCATCAAGCCGGTGCACCGCCGAGCGCTGTACGCCATGCACGAGCTGTCGAACACGTACACGCGGGCGTACAAGAAGTCGGCGCGCATCGTGGGCGACGTCATCGGCAAGTACCACCCGCATGGCGATCAGTCCGTCTACGACACCATCGTCCGCATGGCCCAGCCGTGGAGCCTGCGCTACCTGCTGGTCGACGGGCAGGGGAACTTCGGCAGCATCGACGGCGATTCACCGGCCGCCATGCGGTACACGGAAGTGCGCATGGAGCGGCTGGCCGACTCCATGCTGGCGGACCTCGACAAAGACACCGTCGACTGGGGCCCCAACTACGACAACACGCTTCAGGAGCCGCTGGTCTTCCCGGTGCGCTTCCCCAACCTGCTCGTCAACGGGTCCGACGGCATCGCCGTGGGCATGGCGACGAAGATTCCCCCGCACAACATGGGCGAGGTGATCGACGCGACGCTGCACCTGCTCGACAACCCCAAGGCGGTGCTCGCGGACCTGATGCGCTTCGTCCCCGGGCCGGACTTTCCGACGGGCGGCGTCATCACCGGGCGCGACGGCATCGCCAAGGCGTACAGCACCGGGCGCGGGCACATCACCGTGCGCGCGAAGGCGCACATCGAAGAGGCGTCGAAGAAGTCGGACCGAGAGAACATCGTCATCACCGAGATTCCGTACCAGCTGTCCAAGGAGCGCCTGGTCAAGCAGATCGCCGAGCTGGCGCACCCCGGGCGAGCGAAGGACGGGTCGGGCAGCGAGAAGCGGCTCGAGGGCATCGCCGACATTCGCGACGTGTCGGACCGCAACGGCATTCGCATCATCCTCGAGGTCAAGCGCGACGCGATCGCCCAAGTGGTGCTGAACAACCTGTTCGCCAACACGGCCATGCAGACGACGTTCGGCATCGTCATGTTGTCGATCGACCAGGGCCAGCCGCGCGAGCTGACGCTCAAGGAAATGCTGGAGCGCTTCATCACGTTCCGGCGGGAAGTCGTCACCCGGCGCACGCGCTTCGAGCTGCGCAAGGCGAAGGACCGGCTGCACGTGGTGGAAGGGCTGTTGGTCGCCACGTTCTCCAAGGCGTTCCTGGACCACGTCATCGCCGTCATTCGCGCGTCGAAGGACCCCGACGAGGCCAAGTGGGCGCTGATGAACGTGACCGCGCCGGCGCTCTGGGAGCACCCCAGCTTCAAGGCGCTGCCCAAGGTGGACTTCGAAACGCTCAAGAAGGGCATGGAGGCGCTGGCGACGCGGGCCCGTGCCGAAGAGCCCAAGCACCCGGGCACGCTGTCTCGCGTGTACCAGCCTGGCTTCTCCGACGTGCAGGCCAAGTCGATCCTCGAGATGCGGCTGCAGCGGTTGACGGGGCTCGAGCAAGACGAGCTGTTCAAGGAAATGCTCGCGCTGTCCAAGGACATCGCCCGGCTCGAGGACATTCTGGCGAACGACAGCTCGCTCAAGGCCGTCATTCGCGGCGAGCTGCAGGAGGTGCGCGATCTGCACGCCGACGCGCGGCGCACGGAGATCACCGGCGACGCGGCGGAGATGTCGACCGAAGACCTCATCGCCGACGAGCCCATGGTGGTGACGCTGTCCCACGCGGGCTACGTCAAGCGCACGGCCGTCACCGAGTACCGCGCCCAGAAGCGCGGCGGCCGCGGCAAGACGGGCGCGACGACGAAGGAAGACGACTTCGTGTCGGACATCTTCGTGGCGTCGACGCACGCGTACCTCATGCCCATCACCTCGCGGGGCCAGCTGTACTGGCTCAAGGTGCACGAGCTGCCGGCGGCCAGCCGCACGTCGAAGGGCAAGCCGATCGTCAACCTCATCCAGTTCCACGAAGGCGAGAAGCTCGCGCAGGTGTTGGTGACGAAGGAGTTCAGCGAGAACCAGTTCGTCCTGTTCGTCACGCGTAAGGGCACGGTCAAGCGCACGGACCTGACGGCATTCGCGAACGTGCGGTCGAACGGCATCAAGGCGCTCGGCATCGAAGACGGGGACGCGCTGGTGTCGGTGAAGATCACCGACGGCACGAAGGACGTGCTGATCAGTACGGCGCAGGGCGTGTCGATTCGCTTCAACGAGAACGAAGTGCGGTCCATGGGGCGCGCGGCGTTCGGGGTGAAGGGCATCACGCTGGAGGACGGCGACGAGGTCGTGTCCGCCGAGGTCGTCGAGAAGGGCACCACGCTGCTCACCGTCACCGAGAACGGCTACGGCAAGCGCACCGAGGAGTCCGAGTACCGCACGCAGGGCCGCGGCGGGAAGGGCATCATCGACATCAAGACGACGGAGCGAAACGGGCGCGTCGTCGGCGCGGTGCAGGTCAAGGAAGACGACCAGGTCATGCTCGTCACGAACCTGGGCATGTTGATTCGGCTGCGCGTGAAGGAAGTCTCCGTCATCGGCCGGAACACGCAGGGCGTGCGGATGATCACGCTCGAGAACGAGCAGGAGAAGGTGGTCGGCGTCTCGCTCATGCCGGACATGAAGGACGACGTCGTCGAGGACGGCGCCGTGCCCGAGAGCACGTCGTCGAGCGTTCAGCCGTTGCCGGTCGAAGGCGGCGCGGCGACACCGCCGGCGAGTGACGGCGGGGACAAGCCGGAAGGCGGCGACCCAAGCTGACGGCCGGCGCCGCAGGCCGCGGAGACGCTTCCCCCACCGCCGCAGTCCTCGTAAAGGGCCCGGCATGCGCCAACTCACCACGGTCTTCGCCGCGTCGTTCATCGTGGGCCTCGTCGGCGCCGTCGCGTGCGGTGCGCCGCCGAAGTCCTGCGGCCCGTCCAGCTGCAGCGGCTGCTGCACCGCCGCCGACAAGTGCGAGTTTGGGCTGGCCCAGACCGCCTGCGGAATCTCCGGTGGCACCTGCGCGACCTGCACGACCGGCCAGTTCTGCAGCGCCGGCCTGTGCACCCCGCTCAGCACTGGCGGTGGCGCGTCCGGCGGCTCGGGCGGGACGGCGGGCTTTGGCGGCTCGGCCGGCAGCGGCGGCACCGCGGGTTTCGGC
>JALHOS010000552.1 GCA_022842905.1 Myxococcaceae bacterium
CCTGCGCTGGCGCCGCCGACTCCGCTCGAGCCCGCGTCAGGTACGCACCGCAGCTTGCAGAGCCCGCTGCAGCAGACGCGGTCCGCCCCGCAGTCGTCGTCCATGTCGCAGGACGAGATCGTCTGCGGGTCGACGCACGCGGCGACCGCGAGAACCGTGCTGAGCAACGCTCGGCGCATGATGCCGAGAGACTGTAGCTCGCTTAGACCTCAGCGCTGTCGGTCACGGGGATCGACGCCGCTTCGAGCTCGGCCGTCCGGTGCCGGACCAGCTCGGTCAAGGTGCGCACGCCGAAGCCGGTCGCGCCCTTGGCCCAGTAGCCCTTCTCCTTGCCCGCGCTCGACGGCCCGGCGATGTCGAGGTGCACCCACGGCGTGGTCCCGACGAACTCCTTGAGGAACCACGACGCGGTGATCGACCCGCCCATGCGATCGCCGGCGTTCTTCATGTCGGCGACGTCGCTCTTGAGGACGTCCTTGAGCGAGTCCGTCATCGGCAGCTGCCAGACGTCTTCCCCGGCGGTGCGCGCGGACTTGAGCACGTCCCACATGAGCTGCTCGTCCTCGCCGAAGGCGCCGGCGACCCAGGGGCCCAGCGCGACGATGCAGGCGCCGGTGAGCGTCGCCAGATCGATCAGCGCGAAGGGCTTCTGCTCGTTGGCCAGCGCGAGCACGTCGCCGAGCACCAGGCGACCCTCCGCGTCGGTGTTGGTGATCTCCACCGTCTTGCCCAGCCGCGAGACGAGCACGTCCCCCAGCCGGTACGCGTTGCCCGACGGCATGTTCTCACACGCCCCGAAGTAGGCGTGGACCGGGAAGGGCGGCTTGAGGTGGGCGATGACGCGCATGGCGCCGATCACCGCCGCCGAGCCCGCCATGTCCGTCTTCATGTCCAGCATGCCGTCCGACGGCTTGAGCGAGAGGCCTCCGGAGTCGAAGGTGATCGCCTTGCCGACCAGACACAGCGGCTGCCGCTTCTGGGCCGCCGCGTCCTTGGGCACGTAGCGCATGTGCACCAGGCGCGGCTCTTCGTTCGAGCCCTTCGCGACGCCGTAGAACATGCCCATCTTCAGCTCTTTGATCTTCTCCCAGTCGTGCACGTCGACCTCGAGCCCGTGCGCCTCGCACAGGCTCTTGGCGGCGTCGGCGAGGATCGTGGGCGTCATCGTCCCGGCGGGCTCGTTGACCAGATCTCGCGCCAGGTTCGTGGCTTCGGCGACGACCTTGCCCAGCTTGACCGCCGTCTCGTGGCTCTTGTCCTTCTTCACGTTCGCCGGCAGCAGCAGCTGCACCTGGCCGACCTTGCCGCCCTTGTCGTCCTTGTTCGTCGTGCGCCACTTGTCGTACCGGTACGCGCCCAGCTCGAAGCCTTCGACCGTCGCCCGCACCGCGTGCTCGACCTCGCGCACCACCGGGAGCTGAATCGCCACCGTCTTGGCCTTGGCCTTCGCCGCCGCCTTGACCGCGCGACCGACGGCCTGCCGCAGCACCTCCGGCGTAAACTTGGCCCGCGTCCCGAGGCCCACCAGGCACAGCCGCCCAGCGCCCAGCTTGCCGAACGTCTGAATGAGGCAGGACTGCTCGGCCTTGCCCTTGAAGCCGTCGGTCTGCACGAGCTTGCTGACGAGCCCGCGCGTCGCCTTGTCCGCCTTCACGTAGGCCGGGTGGGGGTGCTTCTTGTCCGTCAGGTCGGTGTCGAAGAGGGGGATCACCAACAGATCGGCGCGGGCCTTGGTGGCGTCGGCGTTGCCAAGCGTGAAGTTCATTCGAGTCACTCCGGGGGGATGGGGCTGCAAAAAGAGGCGCGGACCATAGCCGCTGGGTTTCGCGATGGAAGCGCTCAGTGCGCGGTCGAAGAAGGAGCAGCGCTCCGCCGCCGGGGGTACACTTCCGCGCTGAAATGCCTGCGTTGTTGATGCACCTGACGGCGATCGAACGGTTGGCGGCCCACGGCACGAACCTGCCACCGGAGTTCGTCAAGGCCCTGGGTGAAGACCTCGAGTACGCGCGCTTCGGCGCCGCGCTGCCCGAGCTGCCCTGGTTCGGAGGGATCGCGCTGGGGTTGGACGCGTTCCTCACCAGCAAGGCGCAGCCACATTTCGCCGCCATGTTGGTCGCCCGCGCGCCGGTGGCCTTTGGGCTCAAGGCCGCGGAGCTGGTGTCCAACGGCGCGTTGGTGGGCACCGAGGCCGGCCTGGCGTTCCTCGCCGGCTACTTCGCCCAGGTCTGCGTGCGGCGCGCGCTCGAGCCTGTGACGCAGTCGCTGCTCGCCACCCACGCACGCGCCGGGGAGAGCCCGCAGTCGACGCGCAACCGCATCGAGTGGGCGCAGTCGCTGTTGCTCATGCAGGACCTCCACGGCAGCCCGCTGGTGGGCACGCCGGCGATTCGCACCAAGCTGCAGATCCGCAAGGCGTCGGGACCCAAGGGCATCGGCCGCGGGCTCTACGAGCTGATGCGGGTGTCTTCCCATGACGCCTTCGGTGAAGCGCCGTCCAAGCTCGAGGTCGACGGGTGGATGCGGGGGCTGTACCTGTTCGGCTTGGCGTTGGGCTCGCCGCTCGCGCGGCTGTCGGCGCTGACGGGGCCCCACCTGGCCATGAAGGAGCTGTACCGCGGGCCGGGCGTCGACGTGTTCGCGGCGATCGATCAAGGCCTCGCCCAGGCGGGGACGGTGCTGACCGCGCTGGGCAGCCTGATCCGGCGCAACAGCTTCTCGGTGCGCTCCAAGCAGAAGCTCCTGGCGCTGCTGCCCGAAGGCGCGCCGGCGGACGTGCTCCCGACGCGGGCGGCCTGACGGCGCAGCGGCGTTTCATGGTACGGCGCGCTCCGTGATCGGCGGCTCACGAGACGGCGTGTTGGTGGCGCTCGAAGGCATCGACGGCGCGGGGAAGTCCACCCAGGCTGCGCTGCTGAAGGACTGGGCGCACGGCTTGGGCTGGGAAGTCGTCCTCTCGAAGGAGCCGACGGACGGGCCGTGGGGCCAGCGCATTCGCCAGTCCATGTTCACGACGCGGCTGCCGGCCGAAGAAGAGCTGCAGTGCTTCGTGAATGATCGCCGCGAGCACGTCGAGCGGGTGCTGCTGCCGGCGCTCAAGCGCGGCGCGCTGGTGGTGGTCGACCGCTACTACTACTCGACCGTCGCCTACCAAGGCGCCCGCGGGCTCGACGCTCAGCGGGTGCTGGCGCAGAACCGCGCGTTCGCGCCGACCCCGGACCTCGTGCTCCTGTTCGATCTCGAGCCTGCGACCAGCCTTCAGCGGGTGGGGCAGCGCGGCGCCACCGACACCTTCGAGTCGCTCGAAGCCCTGACGCAGGTGCGCGCCCGGTTCTTGGACATGCTCAAGACCGAGCGGCACATCGTGCTGCTCGACGCGAGTGAGCCGCCTTCGCGCACGCACGAACGGATCGCCGCCGAGCTGGTTACCGCGGTGCTCTTCCCCAAGCTCGCCGCCGCGCACGGCCGGTACGTGCCGCCGGACGAGCCTCGGTACGCCCTGCTCAACGAAGCCAGCTCGCTCGCGGCCGACCACTTGCTGCCCATTCAGGATCGCGTGCGGCACCTGTGGGTCGCCAAGCGGGCGAAGCTGGGCGCGTCGGACCGCGCGTTCGACCAGGGCGCTCGTTGACGCGCCTGACGCGGCCCTTACTCAAGCGGCATGCGTGAGATCGGGCGATTGGAAGACGCGGCGTTCTCGAGCCGGGTGTCGAACGGGCTGAAGACGGGTCTGCTGCTGGCCGCGCTGTCCGCGTTGGTGCTGGCGGTGGGCCAAAGGCTGGGCGGAGGCGCGGGGCTGGTGTTGAGCGGCGCGCTGGTGGCGGTGATGAACCTGGCCTCCTGGTGGTTCAGCGATCGGGTCGCGCTGGCCCTCAATGGCGCGCGGGAGCTGCCGCAGCACGCCGCCCCGGGCCTCCACGCTGCGCTCCAGCGGCTGGCGCGCCGGGCAGAACTGCCGACGCCGCGGCTGTACCTGATCGACTCCCCGACGCCCAACGCGTTCGCGACGGGCCGCAGCCCCGACCGC
>JALHOS010000553.1 GCA_022842905.1 Myxococcaceae bacterium
CGGGCTCTTCGAGGTGCCGGGCGATGATCTCCACCGCCTCCGGCGAGCCGAGCCGGCCCAGCACCTTGGCGACGGCCCGGCGGATCGTGGGGTCTTCGAGCTGGTTGCCGAGCACCTTCTCGAGCGGGGCCAGCACCGTCGCGCCGTAGAGCGTGAGCGCGTCGATCGCCTCCCGCATCGTCTCGATCGACTGCGTCCGGTAGATGAGCGGAATGATGAACTCGGGGCTGCGCAGCGAGCCGGCGGCGACGATCGCCTCGCGCCGCACGCGGGGGTCCCCGTCGCTCATGAGCTCGAGGACCGGCTGGTAGAAGTTCTTCACGCCGATCGCGCCGAGCACCCGCGCCGCGTGCAGCCGCATCGACGGGTCCCTGTGGGAGATGAGGGCCTTGAGCGCTTCGGCCGCGACCAGCACGCCGTCGAGCCCGCCGAAGCGGATCATGCCCTTCACCGCCGCGCTGCGAATGCGCGGATCAGGATCCTGGAGGAACTGCCGCACGCTGCGCACGGCCTTGTCCTTGCCGATCGCGCAGAAGGCATCGACCGCCGCCGCGCGCACGCTCGGGTCCGCGTCGTCGAACTTCAGGTACACCGAGTTGGCGAAGCGCATCGTCTGGCGGCGCGCGTAGTACTCGAGCGCCTTGGTGCGGACTTCGGGGGACCGGTGGGAGAGCAGCGCCTCGACGCGGTGATCGAGCGTGAGCTTGTCCAGCTCGGGCAGCAGCGCCAGGGCGTTGAGCACCTCGCGCTCGTCGTCGCTCGCCAGCGCCTTCTCGAGCACGCTGTTGGTGCTGCTGTCGACGACCTTGTGCCGAGCCGACTCCAGGTCGAGCCGGCGATTCTTCAGGTTCTCCTGCAGCGTGCGGACGTACTCGGCGCGCAGGCGGGTGACGACCACCACCCACGCCACGCAGAGCACCAGCGACAGCCACGCCAGGCGGTACGGATCGTTCGAGCCGAGCGTGCGGTACGCCGCCAGCGCCACGCCGGCCACGCCGATGGAGCTGGGCTTCACCACGCTGTCGATGAAGGCCTTGGCCGCCACGCGCGCCTGCGCCGGCACTGGGAGGTAGAGGATCTGCGTCGTCGCGTCGTTCACGCTGTAGCGGAACAGCGTGTCGGCGCCTTTGGTCAGGGACGCTGCCCACAGTGCGGGGAAGATCACCAACGCGAAGTTGCCGAAGGCGAGCGACAAGGGCAGCACCATGAGCGCGCCGATCACGCCCACGCGCGTGAGGAGCCGGTTGGTGCCGAACAGCTGCAGCGCCAGCGCCAGCACGCCGACCACCGCGCTGAACTTGCCGAAGTAGGCCGCCAGCTCGTCGCCGCGCATGACGTCGGCAGCGACCACCTTGAACTGGAAGTCCACCAGCGTGGTGGTGAAGAAGGTGACCGCGGACAGCAGCGCCACGGTGCGCAGGTGGCCGTCGCTCAGCACCCGGGCCGCGCCGCCAGATCGCTTCGCCGCGCTCGGCTTGCCCGACGCCGCCCGGGCGAACAGCCGCTGCCGACCGAGGCTGCCGGCCAGATAACTCGCGCCCGCAGTGGCGAAGAGCAGCGCCGACGCGAGGAGGAGGAGGGAAGGGGTGCCGAAGCCCGTGGCGATGCGCGCCGCCAAGAGCCCGATGAAGATGTTGGCGAACGTGCCGCCCGCGCCGATGAGCCCGTACAGCCGCTTGGCTTCCCGTGCGTGGAAGAGCTCGTTGGCCAGGGTCCAGAACTGGACCAGCACCAGCGCGCCCATGATCTCCACGTAGACGTAAATGACGGAGTACACCCAGACCGCGTGGATGCGCTCGACGGCGTACAGCCCGAGGAAGCCCACGGCGAAGATCGCCGCCGACGCCAGCGCCATCAGATCGCGACGGACCCGCGTCGCCAGGCGGGCGTAGACCAGGCCCGTCAGCGTGACGCCGAGCGCGCTGGCCACGTACATCCACGCCAGCTGGGCTCGCTCGCCGTGGACTAGGAACAGGGCGTCGCGCACGGTGCGCCCGGTCAGGAACGCGCCGACGGCGAAGAGGCTGTGAAAGAAGAGCGCGCCGGTGAGGCGCCGCTCGCCCCGCCGCACCGGCAGCAACATTTCGAGGATTCGAAGGAGCACGCGCTTTTCCGCCCGCGCGCAGCCTAGTGCCAGCCGCCCGACGCCCGCAGCCGTTTCTCGAACGGTTCCAGCAGCGCGCGCTGCTCGGCCTTTGGCAGCGGCCGGTCGGCGAAGCGGGCTTCGAGGTACCGGCGCACCGCGCGCTCGACCGCGGCGGCCAGCGGGTGCTCAGTGGCCTTGAGCCGGAGCGCGAGCTCTTCGACCTGCTCCCCCGGGTGTCGCACCACACCGGCCTGCCCCAGCGAACGCTCCAGCTCACTCAAGAACGTGGTGGCGCGGTGCGGCCGCCGTCCGCGCCCCAGCGCGGCGCGCAGGACGACGAAGACCAGCGCCGCCGCGCCCAGCGCCCAGAACACGCGCCGATCGAGTGGCTGGGTCGGCCGGGGCGCGGCGCCGTCTTCACTGGCCACGCTGGCCGGCGGGCGAATGAGGCCGCGCACGAAGTCGATCTGATCCGTCAGGGAGTAGTCGACCACTCGCGCTCGCCACCACGACTCGACGCGCTCGTAGACATCGAGGGCGCGGGCGAGGAGCCCCGTTCCCTGCGGCCCGCGCCCCTCTTCGGGCGTCGCGTCGAAGCGCACCCAGCCCTTGCCGGGGATGAAGGCCTGCACCCACGCGTGCGCGTCGCCGGCGCGCAGCACGAAGCGATCCGTGAGGCGCTCGCCCCCGTAGAAGCCGGCCACGACCCGCGCGGGGATGCCCTTGTGCCGCAGCATGACCGCCAGCGCCGTCGCGAAGTGCTCGCAGTGGCCCGCCTTGCGCTCGAAGAGGAACTCCGCCAGCGGGTCTTCCGCCGGGGCGCCTTGATCGAGCGAGTAGGCGTAGCGGCGCTGGAGCGCCGACTCGAGTCTGTTCGCGATCCGCTCGGGACCTTCGACGCCCGCGACGAGCTGGTCCGCGAGCGCTCGCACCCGCGGATCGAGGCGGTCGGGGAGGGCCAGGTACTTCGCGTCGACCTCCTCTCGGTCTGCCGCGTCTGGCCCCGTGCTGCTGATCACCGTGTACGCCGCGCCGGGGGCGTCCTGCGCGAAGCGCACTTCTTCACCGGGGAGGTGCACCAGCGCCGTCGGTCGTGGGCCCTCCGGTGTCAGCAGGCGGGCTTCGCTGAACGCAAAGGGCTCTTCCCGGGCGATCAAGGTGCGGGCGCCGTAGGCGGGCGTGAGCTCCACGCGCTGCACCATCACGGGCGATCGACGGGTCCCGACGTGCACCGCGCCCTGCGGCGCCTTCGGCGTGCCCGAGCCGCGCCACTCCTTGCCGTCGAACGCATCGAAGCTGCGCCCCGGCCAGTACCACTCGAGCCGTTCGCGCTTGCTGTCCGGCTCGAGGCGAATGCGGGCGACGACGCGGGCGCTGGACTTGATCGAGCCGCCGCCGCTCAAGCTGACGCGGTCCGACATGCCCGTGGTGCCGCCCAGCACCCCCGGCGGCGTGCGCCGGGCCGCCACGTTCCACGACATGCGCGGGAAGAGAAAGAAGAAGGCGATCGCCCCCACCAGACACCACGACAGACCCAGCAGGAGCTGCCGCACGACGAGCCCCACGGGCAGCGCTTGCTCGCGCTCCACCGGCCCTTCGAGCGCGGTCAGGCCCAGCTGCAGGCACGCGAAGATCCCGAACGCGAGCGCACAGAGGCCGAACCACAGCTCGCCGGACAGCGCCGCGCCGCCGGCCAGCAGCATCAACGACGCGAGGAGGACCTGGCGGGTGGTCGTCGCGTCCGGGGCGGAGATCAGCCGGTGGCCGACGACGAGCAACGCGAAGCTCACCGCCGCGACGATGAGATCGAGGACGCCGAGGAACACCGCACCGAAGAGCGCCACCGCCGCGGCCAACAGCGCAAAGGCCGCCCAGCCTCGCCGCCCGGCCAGCGGCCGCCGGTTCGCCGCCGAGGTGAGCCACGCGGC
>JALHOS010000554.1 GCA_022842905.1 Myxococcaceae bacterium
CGCCGCGTCGAGCGCGAGGCGGACGCGCTGGTGGCGCAGGTGCGCTTGGGCGCCTTCGAGGCCTCGGAGCGCGTCTGCGTCGACCTGCTGCCGGCGGTGCGCCGGGCGGGGTGGGCGCCGCTGACGGCGACGGCCGCGCTCTGGTGTGGCCGCGCGCACCTGAACCAGGCGCAGCTGGTTCCGGCCCGGGCGCTGTTGACGGAAGCGGTGCGGGCGGGGCTCTCGTCGAGCGCGTACGCCGTCGGGGCCCACGCCGCGGCCATGTTGATTCACGTCGAAGGTTCGTTTGGCGCAAACGACGAGGCCGCCGCGGCGTGGACCGTCGTCGCGCAGGGCTTGCTCGAGCGCGGTGGGCTCAGCCGCTCGGACGAGGGCTTGCTGCTCTTCGAAGCGCTGGGCCGCGTGGCGCTGCGCAAGCGCCAGTACGACGACGCCGTGCGGCACTTCACCGCCGCGCACGAGCTGGGCAGCTCCCTCAACCCCGACTCGCCGAAGACCAGTGAGCTGCTCGCGCAGCGCGCCTACGCGCTCTCCGAGACGGGTCGGCACGACGAAGCGCGCGCGCTGGCGACGACGGCCATGGCCGAGCTCGAAGCCCGCGTTGGGCCCGACCACCCCATGACGGTGACGGCGTGGGGCATCGGGGCGCTGGTCGAAAGTGAGGGCGGCCGGCCGGCGGAGGCGCTGCGCTTGATGCAGCGGGTGCTGCCGGCCAATGAGCGCCTCTTCGGCGCCGACAGCTTCTCGGTCGGCGTGTCGCACTCGAACGCCGCGGACATCGCGCTCGAGGCGGGACAGGCCGAGCTCGCCCTCGCCTATGCCGCGCGAGCGAGCGACGTCTTCGTCCGACAGCCAGGCGTCGGGAACGACCGCGTGGTGGACGCGCAGCTGCACCGGGTCGATGCCCTGCGCGCGCTCGGTCGTGAGGCTGAAGCCTGCGGCGCCACGCCGACCGGTGCCGACGCCGGCGTCGGGCTGGACGAAGCGGACTTGGCGCGGCTCCAGTGGGCCCAGGCCCGGTGCACGCTCCGCGGCCAGGCGCTGGTCGAGCGCGCGAAGGAGCTCGAGCCGCGGCTGAGCCCTGCCATGCGGCGGGCGCTCGGTGAAGTCGACGCGACGTTGCAAGCCCGGCTGCCGGGCCAGATGCCCCCCTGAGCCTCGCGGTCCCATGCCGGCGCCGCCTGCTGCGCTACAGTCCGACTCCGCCGAACACCGCTCGTTGCCCGAGGGCCGCACCCAATGATCTCCGTCGACCTGGACACCATTCGCCGCGCCGGAGTCGCCAAGTACGGTGAGCTGGGCGTCACCGACGCCGAGCTCCAGACCTGGCTCGACGGCCGCAAAGCGCAGCCGGCGCCGCGCGTGTGGGAAGACGTGTACCTGGCGTGTGGGCTGGTGCAGCGCAAGCCGCAGGCGCTCGAGGCCTTCGACCGCACGCTGCGGCCGGCGCTCGAGCGCGCGGTGCGGAGCATGGGGAACCAGCCGTGGGGCGTGGACGAGATCGTCCAGCAGACCTGCGAGAAGCTCTTGGTCGCCGACGACGACGGCCAGCCGGCGCGCGTTCGCTCCTACGGCGCGGTGGGCTCGCTCCTGTCGTACGCGACGACGGCCGCTTCCCGGCTCATCGCGCAGGGCCTTCGCAGCCACAAGGCCGAGGATTCGCTCGAGTCGCAGCAGCTCTCGGCGCTGCCGTCGACCACGGACGTCGAGCGGCTGGTGATGAAGAAGGAGCAGGGGTCCCGCTTCGAAGAAGCCTTCTTCCAGGCGCTGCGCTCGCTCTCACCTCGAGACCGCTCGCTGTTGCGGCTCAACCTGGTCGAAGGCGTCGCCGCCGAGAAGCTCGCCCCCATGCACGACGTCAGCCGTGCCACCATCACCCGCTGGGTGGCGGAAGCGCGGGAAGAGCTCGCCGTCCGCACGCGCAAGGCCCTCGTCGACGCGCGGGTGGCCTCGGACGACGCCGAGCCGTTCCTGACGTCACTCCAGAGTCAGTTCGACGTGAGCCTGGCGCGGCTGTTCCGCGAAGCCGACGACGGGCTGCCGCCCAAGGGCAGCTGAAGGGGCGGGCTCAGGGTCGACCGACAACCCAGTCACTCCTCGCAGCTTGACCTCAGCGGACACTGCTGGGGAAGAGCGCAGCGCCGCTGCACGGAAGAGTGGCGACCGACCGCCACGGTTGAGGAAGACCGGACGAGGACCCGCTTTCCGGCACCGCCACGCCCCGCTCTCGCTAAGGCGAGGCCTCAGGCGGCGAGGGCGGCACGCGGCACGCCGGGACCCCCGCGCCCAGGCTTCGGGTAATCGGGCAGCCGTAGGTCGGCGAGCGCGTCGGCGCTCCCGGCTGCTCGGCCAACAGGGCGGAAATGGCGCGCTCCAGGTACGGCTCGCGGTCGGGCGCTCCAACGAGTCGCTCGTTGTCCTGCCAGCCGAGGAAGCGGACCGCGCCGGTCCTGTCCAGCAGCACCACTGTCGGTGTCGAGCGCGCGCCGAGTTGCGATGCAAGCGCCCCGCTCCAGTCGACGAGCAGCGGCAGCCGTAGCCCACGCTCGGCGTGCGTGCGCTCGAGGCTGTCGCGGTCCTCGTTGGCGTTCGACGACACGTAGAGCACCTGAAGGCGGTCCGGGGCGAGCAGGCCGAGGGCCTCGGTGCGCTCCTGGTAGCGGGCCACGCACGGGCAGGTCGTCGAGAAGAAGCTCAGGACCGTCGCGTCCTTGCCGGCCAGGAGCGCCGGGAGATTCACCGGGCGCCCATCGAGCGTCGTCAGTGCCGCGGCGGCGGCGCTCTGGTCGAGTGGTGACACCGGCGACGCGCGGACGCAGCCTCCGAGCGACAAGACGACCGCCAGCCCAATGCCGCGCCGAGCGACCTCAGAAGAAGCCACGGCGTACTCCTACGGACGCCGTCAGCCGGCCCGGCCGGTTGTCACCCATGAAGTCGGTGAAGACGCCAGTGTCCGCGAAGGCCAGCAGGGTCCAGTTCGGGTGTACGCGCCACGACAGCGCCGGCCCCGCCCCCCAGTCGAAGGCCTGCGAGTTCGTCACGGGCTCATCGCCCACGTGCAGCGCCGACTCGACGTTGGCGCGCAGCACCAGGCTGAGCACCAAGCCCGGCCTCAGCTCCACGCCGCCTGCGAGCGTGACGTCCACCGCGGGCCCAAAGCGCTGCGTCACGCCCGGGGCGAAGCCGGGCATCGGCAGCGGCACGGCGAGCCCGACGTTGCCCTGCAGGTACCAGCGCCCCCACGTCTGCTCGAGCGTCAGGCCGACGGCCGGCACCCACGCCCCGCGCCCAGTCACGTCCGCGGCGAGCGCGGTCTTCGTTTGGCTCATCGGCCGCCCGGTGGGGAGCGTCGCGCTGACCGTCACCGCGATCCCTGGCACCGCATCGTACTCGCCGATGCCGATGGGCTCGAGCCGGACCGCCAGCATGGAATCGCCGAAGAAGGCGGCGACGTCGTGCACGGAGCCGGCGCTCTTCAGGTTGACGAGCCACGGTACCCGCGCGGACAGCTGCACCCGCTCATGGATGCGCACCAGGCCGGCGAGCGACGGGCGGAGCTCGACGTCACTCGTCCCAGGTGTGTTGGGGACGAACTTCGCGGATTCGTTCCAGTACCCAGGGCTGGCATTCGCCGCGAAGAAGGCCAGCGCGGCTCCTTGCTCCCACACGGCCAAGCGACCGACGCCGAACGCCGTCGACGACACGCAGCAAGCGGCGGCCCGCGCGTCGCCCGCGCCGAGCAGTGTGCAGACCGCCGCCGTAGTGACGAGCGCACACCTCACGGGACCGTGACGCGGAGCATGGTGCTCTGGGTGTTGCCGTCCTTCGTCGCTCTCACGGTGACTTCCCAGGAGCCGGGCATCGTGAAGTTGACCGCGTGCGCGTGGTACTCGCCGCCGCCGTGGTCGACGACGCTGGGAGCGGGCGCGCCGTGGCCGTGCGCCGGCATCCACAGCGCGACGGTGACGGTCGCCCCGGCGATGGGCTGGCCCGCGCGAGATCGGCAGAGCA
>JALHOS010000555.1 GCA_022842905.1 Myxococcaceae bacterium
CGCGGCTCAAGTCGGTGTGGACGGCGCCGCAGCGGCAGGCCGTCGTCGCCGCGGTGCGCGCCGTCAACCCGGACGCCGCCGAGGCCGTGGGCCTGGAGCTCGACGGCTGGTTTCAGCGCTGGGGCCTGCTCGACTCGGCGACGTGTCTGGCCGAGCGCGCGGCGAGCCTGCCCGAGACGCAGGCGCGGCGGGCGTGCCTGTCGTCCACGCTTCAAGACGCGCAGGCGCTCGTCCGGCTGCTCACCACCGCCGACTTGCAGAGCAGCGTCTTGCAGGAAGCCGCGATCGCCGTGCGCGGGCTGCCCACGCTGCAGGCCTGCGTCCTCGACGACGTGCGGCTGACGCCCAGCTCGGCCACGCCCGAAGCCCGCGCCCCGGTGCACGAGCTGCTCAGCCAGGCGCGCGCGGCGAACCTGGCCGGCGAAGCGAAGAAGAGCCTGACGGCGGCCGAAGGGGCCGTGCAGGCTGCCAAGAGCCTGTCCGACGAGGCGCTGCTCGCCGCGGCGCTGCTGCAGCGCGCGCGCGCCAACGAAGCGGCGGCCAACCTGGAGCAGGCCAAAGAAGACGCGAAGAACGCGGTGACGGCGGCCGTGCGCGGGAAGGACCCGCGGGTGGAGGCCGAGGCGTGGGTCGCGCTCTTGTCGGTGCTCGCCAACCGCCTGCGCCAGTCACAGGAAGCGGCGGTGCTCGAGCCCTTCGTCCGCGCCGCCGTGCAGCGCGACGGGCGAGACGAATTGCTGGGCGACTTCGACCTGGCGCTCGGGCCGTTGCACGCTGCGCAGGGGCGCGACGAAGAGGCGGCGCAGGACTTCACGCGGGCCCTGGAGCGGGCGCTGGCGCGAAACCCCGTCGACGCGCGGCGCATGGCCCGCATCGACACCATGTTGGGTGTGGCCTTGCTGCGCGTGGACCGCATCGACGACAGCCGCTTTCACGCGCAGCGCGCCGTCTCGACGCTCAAGGGCCTCGTCCCCGACCACCACCCGCTCATGGTGGCGGCGCAGAACAACCTGGCCGGCGTGTTGATGCGCATGGGCAAGCTGTCCGACGCGCTGGCCGTGCTCAAACAAGCGCAGGCCGTCATCACCGCGCAGCTGGGTGATTCCCACGTGTCCGCCGCCGCGCTGAACAACAACATCGGCGAGCTCGAGGTGGCGCTCGGCCGCTACGACGACGCCGAGGTGACGTACGGCAAGGCGCTCAAGCAGCTGGTCGAGACGGTGGGCCTCAAGCACGTGCGCACGACGATTCCGCAGCTGGGCCTGGCGAAGGTGGCGCTCGCCCGCGGGCAGGTGACCGACGCGCGAGCGAAGATGCGCGCGGTGCTCAAGCTGCGCACGGAGCTGGCCGGGCCCCAGCACCTGGACACTCGGAGCGCGCGGGCGGCGCTGGCGGAGCTCGAGCTGGAAGTGGGCAACCTGAAGGACGCGAAGCAGTTGCTCGCCGACGTCAAGCCGCTGCCCGGGCAGGCCAAGCAGCTCCTCGAAGCGCTCGTGGGGGAGTGTGTCTTGGCGCTGGCCGAGCGAAAGCCCGCCGAAGCGCTCAAGCAGTTGGCCGAGGCGCGCGCCTACGCCAGCCAGACGAAGGACCGCTCGTACACGCACGAGCTGGACGTCATCGAGAAGCTGGCCCGCGCGGAGCCGGTGGACGACGGGCTGCTCGACGCGCTGCCGCCGTCGAGCACCGGCCGGACGCTGATCAAGCTGTCGAAGTCGCCGCTGCCGCCCCGGCTCGAGCGCTGAAGGCTCGTCCATCGAGCGAAGCTGTCCGGACCCAAGACACTTGTGCGCTCAATCGCGGCATGCCTGCCAAGGGCATTGACCAATATTCGTGAACGCAGGCCCTCCGGCCCGCGACAACTCGACCGGTCTTCTGTCCCCTTTCAGAACAAGGCAGGTCCGCATGGCTTCATTGTCGGTTGGCTCGAACGGCGCGGGGGTGCGTCAGCTCCAGGAAGCGCTCAAGCGCGAAGGCTTCTACCAAGGCGCCCTCGACGGGAAGTTCGGCAACGGCACGGCGGCGGCGGTGCGCGCGTTCCAAGCTGGGCGCGGCCTGACGGCGGACGGCAAGGCGGGTCGCCAGACGTTCAGCGCGCTGGGGCTGACGTGGTCGGATCAGTTCCAAGGCACGCAGACGAGCACCGGCGGCACCTCGGGGACGGGCGGGGTCGGCACGCCGTCGGGCATGGAGTACACGGCGCGCGCGACGGCGTATTACCCGCACAACTCCGCCCTCGAAGGGGGCTTCAAGGACCGCCTGGGCAAGCCGCTGCACACGCTCCAGGCGTACCTGGCGGGCAACGCGCCGTACGTGTCGGTGGCCATGGACTCCGACGCGTTTCGGTACGGCACCAAGCTGCGCATTCCCGAGCTCGAGCGCAAATACGGCCGCGTCATCGATTTTCGCGTCGTGGACACCGGCGGCGCGTTCGAAGGGGAAGGCACCAGCCGAATCGACATCTGCGTGAAGAACAAGAGCGCGTCGCTGGACCCGTCCGTCAACCGGAGCCTCACCCTCGTCAAGGTGGGCTAGCGCCGCGCCAACTTCTCACTCGTCGCGGTGACAGAACGTTCCTTGCGTGGCGCAGCGAAGCTCGCGCACACTCCGCGCGGGTCCTGCTCCCGAAGTCCATCTCCCAGAGGAATGTCCATGTTCGCGACCGCTGACGGGCTGTCCGTCGCCCTGCCGCCAGGCTTTGCGCTCGAAGAGAGCCTCCACTCGCTGCGCGCCACGCCGAGCCCGTCGCTCGAGCGGGTGCCGGTGCGGCCCAACCTCATCATTCGTCGACGCACCGTGGCGCAGGGCGCGGTGCTCGAGACGCTCGCCGGGCAGCTGTGCGCCGAGCTCGCGCAGAGCGTGCCCACCCTCGCGGACCTCGAGACGTCGCCCTTCACCTTCGCCGACGGCGCCGACGGCGTGCTGCTCGCGTACCGCTTCGCGTCCATGGCGGACTCGGTGCTCCGGCAGTACCACGCGCTGCGGCTGGACGAGCTGCGGCTGACGACGCTCACCCTCACCGTCAACGACAAGACGCTCACCGAAGCCGACCGCGACGGCTACCTGCGCTGCCTCGCGTCCGCCACCACCCACCCGGAGACGAAGCCATGAGCACCCCCATCAAGCCGAAGGTCGGATCCACCGTCAGCCCCCTCGCGCCCAGCGAGGCGCCGGAGCGGACCAGCGCGCAGCGCCCCGCGGTCGAAGCCGACGGCGCGTGGCGCTCGACGGCGCTGCAGCGGCCGGCCCAAGCCTCCCCCACCGCGCCCGGCGGCAAGACGCACCCCAACCCGTGCCCCATGCTGGGCGCCTTGGTCGCGCAAGGGCACCTGACCCCGGACACCAAGGGGCGGGTGCGCATGGCGGACATCGACCGCGTCTTCAAGCAGCAGCTGGGCATGTCCGTGCCCATGCGCGGCATGTTTCAGGTCATGGCGACGACGTCGAAGAGCCTGGGCAAGACGCTGTCCAACGTCTTCCACCGGCGCGTCGACGTCGAGCACCTGCGCGGCGACTTCTTCGACCACAAGTGGGACAGCGGCATTCTGCGCGACGGCGTCTTCAACGAAGACGCGTTCAACCGGCTGGCCAGCTTCAGCAAAGACGGCAAGACGCTGACGCAGGCCGAGTGGGGCGCAGGCTTGGAAGCGCAGCTCCAGCGGGACCGAGCCGCCGGTCGCGACGTGCCGACGTCGACGCTGCGGACGGCGTACGAGAAGAAGTTCGTCGCCTTCGAAGCGGGGCTCATCTTCTCGACGCTGGGCAAGCGGGACGCCAGCGGCGCGCTGCGGCTGTCGATTGAAGACGCGCGCACGCTGTACCGCGACAAGGCGCTGCCGGAGAGCTTCCGCGCCGCGGAGGCCAACACCAACCTGCGCACGCTCGCGGCCAGCATGGCCAAGGCCACCTTCGGCATGGCCGGGGCGAGCGGCGCGGGCCAGGCCGCCGAAGGGGAGCGCCTGGCCACCGACGTCGTGCC
>JALHOS010000556.1 GCA_022842905.1 Myxococcaceae bacterium
GACCGAAGGCCGCGTCGACCGAAGGCCGCGTCGAGCGAGGTACGCGTCGACCGAAGGCCGCGTCGAGCGAGGTACGCGTCGAGCGAGGGTCGCGTCGAGGGAGAGCCGCGTCGAGCGAGGGCCGCGTCGACCGAAGGCCGCGTCGAGCGAGGGTCGCGAAGCGCGCCGGCCGGCCCCGCGCAGCTCGGCTCAGCCCGGCACCAAGAACCGGGCGATCACCGTCTTCTCGCCCACCGTCTCGAACCGCACCGACAGCTTGGCGTTGGGCCCGCGCCCATTGACGCCGATGACGATGCCCTTGCCGAACTGCGTGTGGCGCACGCGCATGCCGCGCAGCTCGACCTCCCCGCCTTCGTGGAAGTCGGTGCTCTGATCGTAGCTGCGGTCCACCACGGGCCCGTCGTGCTCGTCTCGCCGCTTCCACGCCGGCGGCACGGCCAGGACCTGCTGCGCGCGCGGCTGGGGCGAGTCTTCCGTGAAGCCGAACAGCTCCTTGGGCACCTCCGACAAGAACCGCGACGGAGGGTTGAAGCGCAACTCGCCGAACAGGGCGCGGCTCTGCGCGAAGCTGACGAACAGCCGCCGCCGCGCGCGCGTGAAGCCGACGTAACAAAGCCGCCGCTCCTCGGCCATTTCCTCCTCGGAGGCCTCGGGGTTCGTCGCGCGGCGGTGGGGGAAGATCTCCTCTTCCATGCCGGTGAGGAACACCGCGTCGAACTCGAGCCCCTTGGCCGCGTGCAGCGTCATGAGCGACACCTTGCCGCTGCCCGCGCCGGTCTCGCCGTCGGCCTCGCCGACCAAGCTGATCTGTTCCAGGAACGCCTGCAGCGGCGGCGCCGTCAGCGACGCCTGCGCGAGGTCTTCCGGCGGGCCTTCATCGTCCACCGGTTGCTCGGGCGGCACCTCCACCACGGCAGGCGTGAGCGGCGGGGCAGGTGCGGGCGGCTCGGTCTCCTTCTTCTTCTTCGGCGGCGCGAACAGGTCGCCCTGCGCAGACGACTCGTCGTCGTCCTCCTCCTCGACGGCTGGCTCCGGCGGTGGCGCGGCGACCACCTCGGGGACGGGCGGTGGGGCCTTCAGCTCCCCCGTGCGCTCGTCGGGCGTGCCCAGCTCCGCCGCGCGCTGCCGATCGAACTCCTGCGTGGCGGTGAGCAGTTCGCGCAGGTTCTCCGCCCGCCCCATGGCCTCGTCGGAGCCGTCCTCCAGGTACGCCGCCTCGAGCCCGCTGCGCTGGAGCATGAAGCGCGCGGCGTCGGTCGCGCTCGGGGCCGCCTTGGCGAAGGCGACCAGCCCGTCGACCAGCTGCCGGAACGCCGTCAGCCGCTTCACCGCGGCGCCGCCCAAGGCTGAGATGCGCTCGGGCGCCTCGATCGCCTCGTACAGGCTCATGCCCCCGGACGCGGCGTAGCTGGCCACACGCTCCATGGTCGTGTCACCAATGCCGCGGGCCGGCGAGTTCACCACCCGCATCAGATCGGCGTCGCTGCGCGGGTTCACCATGAGCCGCAGGTAGCTGGCCGCGTCCCGGATCTCGGCGCGGTCGTAGAAGCTGCGGCCGGACACGAGCACGTAGGGCACGCGCATGAGCCGGAACGTCTCTTCGAGCACGCGGCTCTGCGCGTTGGTGCGGAAGAACACCGCCATGTGCTCGTAGTCGCAGACGCCCTCGCGCCGCAGGTCGTGAATGCGCTCGGCCACGGACTGCGCTTCTCCGCGCTCGTCTCGGGCGATGAGCATGCCCACCGTCTCGCCTTTGGCGCGCGCGCTCCAGAGCGTCTTCGCCAGCCGGCGGCGGTTCTTCGAGATGACGGCGTTGGCCGCCTCGAGGATCGTCTGGTCCGACCGGTAGTTCTGCTCGAGCTTGACCACCAAGCAGCCGGGGTACTCGGTGGGAAACCCGAGGATGTTGTCCACGTCGGCGCCGCGCCAGCGGTAGATCGACTGGTCGTCGTCGCCGACCACCACCACGTTGGGGCCGACGAGCCCCGGCACGTCCTTCCGCGGCGGCGGCGCGAGCAGCTTGAGCAGCTCGTACTGGACGGGGTTGGTGTCCTGGAACTCGTCCACCATGACGTGGGTGAAGCGCCGCTGGTAGCGCGCGCGGACCTCTTCGTTGGTGCGCAACAGCTCGACGAGCAGCAGCAGCAGATCGCCGAAGTCCACCGCGTTCGCCGCGCGCAGCAGCTCCTGGTACTTGCGGTACACGCGCTGGGCGAGCTGCTGCTTGGGGTCGGCGCCGGGCTTCATCTGATCCGGCAGGCGCCCGGCGTTCTTCTCCGCGTCGATGCGGGACAACATGTCGCGCGGGGTGACGTTGGCGGTGTCGGCGCCGACCTCGCGCAGCGCGCGGCGCGCCAGGCTGAGCTGATCGCCGTCGTCGTAGATGACGAAGTTGCGATCCATGCCCAGCGCCTCGGCTTCGCGCCGGAGGATCATCGCGGAAGACGAATGAAACGTGCTCACCGTCAGCCCGTAGGCGCGGGGCCCCAGCAGCGCCTCGAGCCGCTCCTTCATCTCCCGCGCGGCCTTGTTGGTGAACGTCACCGCGAGGATCCGCCATGCAGGGACGTCGCGCTCGGTGATGAGGTGGGCGATGCGCCGGGTGATGACACGGGTCTTGCCCGAGCCCGCGCCGGCGAGCACCAGCAGCGGCCCGCGCTCGTGCAGGACCGCTTCCTTCTGCGGAGGGTTCAGATCGTCGAGCAGCGCGTCAGCCACGGCCGCGCGTTGAGCACGAGGCGCCGCGGCTTGGCAAGCAGGCGATCAGTTGGCGGGGCCTTCGACCCTCAGGCGGAAGTTCGGGTTGCGCTTGAGCTCGGCGAGCAGGTCCGCGCGGAACTGCTGCTGCGTCTCCTTGCCCCCGACGATGCCGATACAGCCGTCGGTGCCCGGCACGTCGCCGTCGGGGTGAATGCGCAGGTTCTTCCGCGTGCCCTGGACGATGTCCTTGGCCGGGTTCGGGTTGTGCCGGGGATCTTTGAACGAGTCGTCGCGGCGCTTGGGGTCGTCGATCTGAAAGCGCCAGCCTTCGCCGTCGACGGTCATGAAGGGCTCCTGCGTGCGGCCGAGGTCGGCGACGCGGAACTCCCCGACGGGTACGGGCAGCCGACCGGGATCGTCCCCGTTCGCCGGCTTGCCGCTGCGGAAGTCGTACGTCCGGCCGTTGACGGTGATCTGCCCGTTCACCAGGCCGGCGCCCGGCAGCACCTCACTCAGGCGCGCCACGCCGTTGGGCGGAGCGTCGGGGCGGCCCGGCGTCACCACCGCAGGAGCCGCCGCGGCGGGCGCACGCGACTGCGCCCGCAGATCGGGCGCCGACAGCCGAGGATCGCCAGCCAGGTTTCTCCCGCGGTCGAAGTCACTTCGCTCATTCGCGACCCGCGGCGTCCCTGGAGGCGCCGCCGCGTCGTGCTTCGGCGCTGCCCGGGGCTGCTCTCCCGTCACGACTCGAGGCACGTCCACGCGTTGGGTTTTCATGGAGCGAAAGCGTAGCGAAGTTCCCGAGCCGCCGCGCAAGCGGCTCCGCGTGCCTCGACGAGCGTGTGTGTGGCTTCGGCACAGCGAGGCGCGCGCGTCGTGCGTATGGTGCGCGCATGGAGCGGCGGCGATCTTGGCTGGTGCGGGCGTTCGTGCTCGCGAGCGTGGCCTCCTGCGGCCCGGCTGTCCCCACGGTCGACGGCGGCACGGTCGACGGCGGCACGGTCGATGGCGGCACGGTCGATGGCGGCACGGTCGATGGCGGCACGGTCGATGGCGGCACGGTCGATGGCGGAGCGTTCGATGGCGGAGCGATCGATGGCGGAGCGGTCGATGGCGGAGCGGTCGATGGCGGAGCGGTCGATGGCGGAGCGGTCGATGGCGGAGCGTTCGATGGCGGCGCGGTCGATGGCGGCGCGGTCGATGGCGGCGCGGTCGATGGCGGCACGGTCGATGGCGGCACGGTCG
>JALHOS010000557.1 GCA_022842905.1 Myxococcaceae bacterium
CGTCGAGCTGGGCAAGCCGCACCAGCGCGGTGCGCTGCTGGGCGGGGGTGACGTCGCGCGCGGCGAAGGCGTCGAGCAGGGCGCGGCCCGTCGGTTCGTCCTCCTGGTCGAAGGCCGCGGCCACCCGCATCAGCGCGAGATCCGCCCAGGACGTGGGCCGATCGGCCTGCGCGTGGATCGCCTGGTCGAGCAGCGTCGCTGCCTCGGCGGGGCGCTCGAGCTGGCGGAGGAGCCCTGCGCGCTCCAGCACGAACGTGTGCTCCTGCGGCTGGAGTCGGCTCGCGCGCTCCACCAGGCGCAGCGCGTCGGCGGGAGCGTCGGCGGCGAGGCTGGCCGCCCGCGCGCTGAGCGCCGCGACCTCGCGAACGCAGGACCGTTCGAAGACGCTGCCCCGGTGGAAGCGGGGGAAGGCGAGGCTGACGGCCTTCGCGTCGAGCGGCACGTCGTCCAGGAAGCGCTCGTATGTCTGCGCCAGCGCCCCCAAGTCTTGGCCCGTCGCGCGGCGCCAGTCGCCGTCGGCGTAGAGCTCGCGAATGGCCTTGGGCCCGGCGGTCTGCTGCACCCACGCGAGGAAGCTGCCCGCCGTGGCGTAGGCCCGCGACGACGGCGCGGCGTAGAAGCCCTGCGGCGTCATGACGGCAGCGACGTCGGGGAGCAGCCCCTGACGCTTCATGGCCGCGGCCCATTCGTGCAGCGACAGCTCGTCGACGCGATCGTCCGCAGCGACGGCGACGCCTTCGATGATTGCCATGTGCGGGTAGAGGCCGGCCCAGCTCGCGGTGATGGCGAAGGGCGGGGTGCCCCACCCGGCGGCGAGCGCATGCGCCAGCTCGTGCTTGAGGACGGGGTGCGGCAGCTCCGAAGCGTTGACGTGCACTTCGCGTCGCCACGGCTTGGCGAACTGCGTGTGCGCGGCGCCCACCAACTGCTGCTTGCGGCGGGCGCTGGGGTACCACCAGACGACGACGCGGCCCGACGGCGCTTGGCCGAAGAACTGCGTGAGCTGCGTGACGCGGAACTCCGTGTCCTTCACGAGCTGGGCGACGGCCGGCTCGTCGAGCTCGCTCGCGTAGTGCAGCTCCACGTGGGCCGTCGTGGTGCTGCCGCCGAGGGCCTGGGCGAGCGAGCCGTCCGTGGTGCGAAAGCCTAGCGAGGTGCCCAGCACCTCCACCGCCACGAAGGCGCCGAGCAGCGCGCCGCCCAGCCGCCGCCGTCCGCTTGCCCAGCAGAACAGCGCCGCGGCCAACGCCACCGTGCCGACGCGGAACCACCAGAGCGCCGCGGGGAGCTCCAGGTGCTCGTCATAGAGCGGGCCGGGGAGGTACCCGCCCAGGTGGTTGTACGCGTAGACGTGCGGCCCGAAGACGATGGTGGCCGTGGTGCTGAGGGCGGACAGGACGACGAAAACCAGCGCGAGCCCGACCCGCCGCCAGCGAGCCGACGTGGCCCGGCCGATCGCCAGCCCCAGCGCCGAAGCCAAGAGCGCCGAAGGGACGACGAGGGGGACGAACCACTCCAACCCGAAGGTCGGTGAGCACGGGCTCAGCAGCGCCGTCGTCACGAAGGCGGTGGCCGTGGCGGGCAGCGCCGCGAGCAACAGCACCAGCTGTGCGCCGGCCCAGTCGGCGAGCTCGATCGGGCGAGCAGGGACGGAAAACTGCACTCCGACGGTGAGGCCGAAGAGCCCCAGCCAGAGGGTGAGGAGGGCGAACAACTCGTAGCCGGGGTGCCGGACCATGGGCAGGCCCACCAGCAGGCACGGCGCCAGGCCGAGCACGGCCCAGAAGAGGCGTCGGCCGCTGGGCTGCGCGGCGCTCGCGATACGACTCAAGACTTCGCCCATGACCTGTCCCTATACTGCGCACCCAATGGCTGCCGAGCAGAAACCCGGACCCGAAGGACGACAGTTCGTGCGCGCGCCGATTGAGCTGAAGGTCGACTACAAGAAGCTGAACTCGTTCTTTGCCGACTACACGAAGAACATCAGCAAGGGCGGCACGTTCATCAAGACGAAGAAGCCGCTGCCCTTGGGGACGCGGTTCCTCTTCAAGCTCACCGTGCCGCAGCGCAATGAGCCGTTCGAACTGCTCGGAGAAGTCGTCTGGGCCACGAGCGACGGTGAAGAGCCCGGCATGGGCATTCGCTTCGTCTACACCCAGGACACGCAGCGCACGGAGTTCGAAGGCGTCGTCGAAGACTTGATGGCGTCG
Organism: Myxococcaceae bacterium; assembly: GCA_022842905.1. Taxonomy (GTDB): domain Bacteria; phylum Myxococcota; class Myxococcia; order Myxococcales; family Myxococcaceae; genus JALHOS01. The sequence continues at coordinate 2,211 of JALHOS010000557.1, forward strand.
AGCCTGGGCGCGGACCTGGCGCAGAAGCTCCTCAACAAGACGCCCAAGTGAGCTGCCGGGGAAGCGTGTGGCCGGCGCTCGTGGTGCTGGCGCTGAGCCTGTCGTGTCAGAAGGCCGAAGGCGGCAAGCCGGACGTTGGTGGCTCGAAGACTCCGGCGGTTCCGAACGCCCCCAAGCCGCCCCCGCTCATGGCCGGGGAGTGGCCTGCGGGTGACGAGACGGCGCAGGACTTTCCTGTGCCAGCGCTGCCGACCGCGCGGATCGTCGTGCAGGACGCGTTCGGCGGGAGCCACGCGGTCTTGGCGGAGATCGCTTCCACGGGGCGGTCGCGCACGCGCGGGCTCATGTGGCGCACGAAGCTGGCCGATACCGAGGGCATGTTGTTCATCTTCCCGGTGACGCAGCGGCTGTCGTTTTGGATGCGGAACACACTCATCCCGCTGGACATGATCTTCGCGGACGAGGCCGGGCGCATCGTGGGCGTGGTGGAGCACGCCGTGCCGCAGACGTTCGATTCGAGAGGGCCGGCGGAGCCAGGCAAGTACGTGCTCGAGGTCCCAGCCGGCTGGTGCGCCAAGCGCGGCGTGAAGGCCGGCGGCAAGCTCAAGCTCGACTCCGTCAGCGGCGTGGTGCCGGAGTAGCGCGAACGACGACCGCTCGGTGCGGCGGTCGAGGTTCTGAGCGGGCCTGAGCTGCGTCACGAAGTGAACTGTGAACGCACCGACGGCTGGAACAACGCGTAGAGCGTGTAGCAGCCGAGGCCCATCATCAGCACGCCGAAGAGGCTGATGTCGGTGCTCACGGGCACGGCCAGCAGCACGGAAATGGCGACGCAGCGTCGGAAGTTGGTGCGGCCGCTGAACCACTTGCGCGAGACGATCAGGGCGACCCCGACCGAGACGAGCGGCGCGGCGCTGAGCAGCGCCATCGCACCAATCGCGTCGGAGACCTGGTCGAACTGCGCGGCATCCGACGCCGGCACGAGCGACTTGACCTGTTTGACTGCCCCGAAGATCACGCGCTGGAACGCGAGCATGCCGAGGAGAAGGCCGGACAACGCCAGCTTGCTCACGCCGGCCAGCGTGACGATGGCCGGCATGGCGTTGAGCCACTTCTCTGGGGTGGTCGAGTTGACGGAGGGGACGGCTGCGGCTTGCGGGGTCATCGGGTGGCTCCTGGGTGGGTGGGTGCGACGGCGGGCTGCCCGAGCAGCCCTCGTGCCAGGCACAACCCGCTGAAACTGGCTGTGAATTGGAGGTCGGTCTGAGTCCGGCCCGCGAGACTCGGCCGATGCGCTGAGTGCCCGCGTCTTCGGGCGCGGGGTCCTCGGCCGCGAGGGCGCAGGCGGAAACGACGCCGACTGCCTTTGCCCCGCGACGAGCGGCAGGGAAGGTGCGCGCGACGACGCCCATTGCCGACCGAGTTGGGCTCGGTACCAAGGCGCTCAGGACGGCGGCGCTCAGGATGGCTGGCGCCAGCGGCGGCAGCGCTCACCACGGCGAGGTTCAGCCGGCTGGCGCTCGCGACGCGAGGCTCACGACGGCGAGGCTCACGACGGCGAGGCTCACGACGGCGAGGCTCACGACGCGAGGCTCACGACGGCGAGGCTCACGACGGCGAGGCTCACGACGGCGAGGCTCACGACGGCGAGGCTCACGACGGCGAGGCTCACGACGGCGAGGCTCACGACGGCGAGGCTCACGACGGCGAGGCTCACGAC
>JALHOS010000558.1 GCA_022842905.1 Myxococcaceae bacterium
CTCGCGCCGGAGCTGCTCGAGCCGTCGAGCGGCGTGGGCGCGGTCGCCCTGCGCAAGTGGCTCATGTACGCAGGTGGCTCGACGCTGCTCGTGGGGTTGCTGTGGGGCCTGTGGCCTGCGCCCGCCGCGCCGGTGGAGCCGCCCGCGCCGCTGCCGCCAGTCGTCGTCGCGCCCCCACCCGTGGTGGTCCCTCCGGTCGAAGCACCGCCGGTCGAGCCACCGCCCGCCGTCGCCATGGCGCCGATCGCTCCTCCTCCGGTGCCGGAGTCGCCGACCGTCGCCAAGCCGCTACCCAAGCCCGCGCCGCCCGCCGAAGACGCCGACGCGCTGGCCGAAGAGCTGGGGCTGCTCGACGAGGCGCGGCACCTCGTGAAGAACAACCCCAAGGCCACGCTGCAGACGCTGGCGCAGCACGCGCGGCGCTACCCCAAGGGTGCGCTCAAGCAGGAAGCGGATCTGCTCCGCGTCGAGGCGCACCTCAAGCTCGGGCAACGGACACAGGCCGAAGCGCTCGGGAAGAAGCTGACGGCGGCGGGCGGGCTCGTCGCCGAGCGCGTGAAGCGGCTGTTGAGCGAGGCGTCTCCCTAGCCGCCGTCTGGTTCGCGAGGCCACGGCACCTTGCCGCGAGCGCGGCGCCTCAGGACCTCCGCGCAGCACTTCGTGAGGCCGTGACTTGACGCCGTCGGCGACGACTCGCCGGCCTTCGAAGTCGTTTGGGCTGTCCGCTGAGCGTGCAACAACGCCTTCGTCTCCAGCTCATGCGCCCGCTCGTCGACCTCCTCGCCCTGACCACCTGCGCGCTCGCCGTGAGCGCGAGCGGCTGTCGAAGAGCCGCCGAGCGCGCGGCGGCCGACGAGGGCATGGCGCGCATCGGAGCGGCGACGCTGAACATGGGGTGTGAGCCGACGCGAGATCCAACCTGCGCCCCCACCGAGCTGCCCGCCCACGCGATCCAGGTCGGCGCGTTCCGGCTCGACCGCGCCGAGGTGACCCAGGCGGCGTACGCGGCCTGCGTCGGCGCCGGTGTGTGTACGCCACCCGCCGCCGAGCCCGCGCGTCGCAGTCCGCAGACGCCGGTCACGCACGTCACCTGGAGCCAGGCCCGCGCCTACTGCCGCTGGCGAGGCCAGCGCCTGCCGACGGAGGCCGAGTGGGAGCTGGCGGCCCGCGGCACCGACGGCCGCGTGTACCCGTGGGGAGACACGCCCCCGACCTGCCAGACCGCCCACACGCCTTCGTGTGGTGAGGCGCCGGCCGAGGCAGGCGGTCGGCCCGCTGGCGCCAGCCCCTTTGGCGTGCTCGACCTGGCGGGGAACGTCGACGAGTGGGTGGAAGACGAATACGCGCCGTACGGCTCGGCGGATGCGGGGTCGGGCCAGCGCGTCGCTCGGGGCGGCGCTTACGACGCATGGCATGCACGATCGACGGCGCGCAGCGCCCTCGCGCCGGACCACCGTGACGCGCTGCTGGGCTTTCGCTGCGCCGCCTCGCCCTGAGTGGGTTGCCTCGAACACGTCGACGGTGGACTGGGGCGAGCGGGTCGCCCCCGCGCGCTACACCGAGCCAGACTGATGCTCGTCTTGGGCCTTCTCAGCGACGCCTCGCCGCGCCGGGGGGCGGCCTCGAGTGGAGTCCAGGCGCCGACGCGCCTCTCGCGATCACCGAGGCTGCGCGAGCTCATCGACCACGTGTCGCAGCACGTCGGGGCGGTCGGTCATGACGCCGTCGACGCCCGCTCGGAACAGCGCCCGCTGCGCCTGCTCGTCGTCGATCGTCCACACGAAGATGGGGCGGCCGTGGGCGTGCGCCGCGTCGACGAACGCGGGCGTGATGAGCGGCACCCCTTCGAACTCGGCGGGCATGTCGAGGACGTGGAAGCGGCGGTCCGGCGCGCTCGTGCTGCCTTGCGCCACCCCGACGACGAACTCGGTCAGCGCCATGCGCGGGAAGAAATGGCAGCCGCCCGGCGCCGCGTCTACCAGCGCCGCCGCCACGTCGTCTTGCTCGCTGCCCATGCAGACGCGATCGAACGCGCGGTGCTCCGAGACGAGCGAGACGAAGCGGCGCACCAACTCGGCGCTGCGCGGCTTGACCTCGACGTTGAGCCGCACGCCGGGGAACGCGAGCAGCACCTCTTCGAAGCGAGGCAGCCGGACCGCTCTTCCCGCGTACGAGTGGGCGCCGTGCAGGTCGACGAAACGCGCGCCCGCATCGAGCTTCGAAAGCGCGGCCCACGGCTGCTGAGCGATCTCGCCGCGCCCGTCGGTACAGCGGTCGACCGTGGGGTCGTGGGAGACGACCACCACGCCGTCCTGCGACAGGTGCACGTCCAGCTCGAGCACGTCGGTGCGAAAGTCGCGGACCGCCCCTTCGAAAGCGACGAGCGTGTTCTCCGGCCACAGCGCCGAGCCTCCGCGGTGAGAGACGTGCGCCGGGCGGCGGAGCGCTTCGAGGTAGGCGTGCATGCCCCTGACTGGATAGCGCAGCGGCGGACGAGCGGTGGGCCTCAGTACACGAGCACCGCGCGCGCCGAGCCTGAAACGCCGCCGTCGCCCGGCTGGCCGACGAGAACGCTCGCGCCCCCGTCCAAACCGAAGAGCCCGGCGTCAGAAGGAGCGACGAGCCCGACCGACCAGCCTCCGCTGCCCGCGCCGCCAGGCCCGCCCGGGCCTCCCGGGCCGCCGTTCCCTCCAGCGGATCCCGTGAAGCGGTGACCGGACTCGGTGTCGATGCCACAGGTGCCGCAGTTGCGTCCTCCCGTCCCCGCGCACGTGACCGTCATTGGGCACCACAGCGGCCCCATCGTCCCCGCGGCGCCGGCGGCGCCCAATCCGCCCGGCGCCCCCGCGGCACCGTCGCCGCCCGTGCTCGAGACGAGCAGCGCGTTCCTGAGGACGACGCTCGATGCGCCGGACAGGAACACCGCCACCGAGGCTCCCCCGTTTGGTCCGGGAGGGCCGCCCATGCCACCCAAACCACCACAGCCAGGGTCGCCGACCGGCTCGGTCACCGATCCATTGCCTGGCATGCAGTTCCCGCAGTCGCACCTGCGGCAGGTCTCCACTCTCGGCGTGGCCGCGGTGCCGGTGGCGCCGGCTCCGCCGACTGCGCCCAGCGAGGCGGCAGGGGCCAGGTAGCCTGCAGCCGAAAATCGCCCGATGACGGCCGGTGGTGCGGCACCGCCCGCGGCTCCGTTCGCTCCGCTGCCCGGAGTGGAGGTGTTGCAGGCGGTCTGGCCGGTCACCTGGGCCGGCCGCGGTGGTTGGACGGGCTGGCCCCCGCGGCCCGCGCGCACGACGACGTCCTCGAGCGTCAGGGCCACGTTCTCCCCGAACACGCCGTAGGTGCTGACCGCCCCGACGCCGGCATCAGCCCCCACGAGCTGCAGCGCCCTCAGCGTGAACGCGCCGTCGCGAAGTGCGAGCGCCGTGGTCGAGGCCACCGTCACCGTGGTCGCAGTCGCGCGAGCGGCTCCGCACAGGCGCCTCCACGTTGTGGCGCTCACGGCCGCGCCTTCGATGACCAGGCCGCTGAGCCCCCCGTCGATGCTCAGGCGCGAAGCGACGTGCTGCCCCTCTTCGAGGACGATCTGACGCTTCGTGGACGTGAGCCGCGCCTGCGTCAGCGCGTGCTCCAACGTTCGAAAGGGCCCTGCCTGGGTGCCCGGATTCGTATCGGCCCCCGAGACCGACACGAAGTAGCTGCTCGTCTCCACGTACCCGGCGTCGGGGTCACATTCGAGCCCGCCGTCCGCGCCCCCGTCAGGCGTGCCTCCGGTGCCAGCCGAACCGCCGCTCCCAGCGATGCCACCTGAGCCTGCTGCGCCACCACCTCCCGCACTCCCGCCACTCCCCGCGGCGCCGCCGCCTCCCGCGTTCCCGCCTGAGCCTGCTGCGCCACCACCTCCCGCACTCCCTCAGCTACC
>JALHOS010000559.1 GCA_022842905.1 Myxococcaceae bacterium
CCCGCGGTGCCACCTGCGCCGGCGCTCCCGCCGGCACCGGCCGTGCCGCCGCTGCCGCCGACGGGGGCGACCACGGCCCTGCAATACCCGCCCTCACACCGATTGTTGGCGGGGCATTCGTCATCTGCCTTGCACGGGTAGTTGTAGCCTTCAGGCAGCTGGGCGCACTGGCAGCCCCCGACGAAGGACACGAGCAGCGCGGCGAGCGCGGCGCCTCGGAGCGGGTGAGTTCGGAGCATAGGTCCTCGCGTGGCGTGTGGGCGGGCACCGGCAAGGACCACCCAGGGCTGGCTCTGCAAGCTCTTCAAGGGCCTCAACGTGTCGTGCCCTGCGTCACTTCGTGGAGTCCGCGGCCGGTGGCGGGCGCAGGTCCGGATTGCCCACGAACCATAGCAGCGCGCTCCCGACCGCGAAGGCCACGCCAGTCAGCGCGGTGACGAGTGACGCGGTGTACGTGCCGTTCGCACCGTCGACCCGGCGCTGCACCTCGGCGTACGGCAGGCCCTGCTCATAGAGCGGCAGATTCTGAATGGCCTTGGTGAGCGAGCCCGCGACCGCCAACAGCACGCCAGACGTGATGAACGACGCGGCGGACAAGCCCGCGGCTCCCAGCGAAAGGAACTGCTTGGTGCTCAGCTCGGCATCCGGCCGGAGCGCCTCGTCCGGCCGAATCGACGTCAGCTTGGCCGGCTCGGGGGGCTTGAGCGCGTCGGCTTCGAGGGACCGCTCCGTCCCGACCGACGTTCGCACCGCCAGCTCGAAGGCGCTCATCGCCTTGCGCACGTCGGCCGCGTCGCTGGACGGGGCGGCGTCGAAGCTCTGCTGGCTCAACACGGCGCCGGAGCGCACGGACACGGTCTCGAGCTCGACGTGGGTCACACCGGGCCGAGGCGTCGTCACCCCGTGCAGCACGGCGTCCAGCTTGTTGTCGGCGCCCAGCTTGCGCAGACAGGCCACGTCCTTGTGGCAGCGGCTGTCGACGCGCACCGCCTGGAACCCTTCTTGCGCGAGCACGTCCGACGTGAGCGCGGCGATCCGCTCCGCTTGGCTGCCCGCCGAACCTTCGAGCGCCTCGACGCTGACGCCAATGCGCAACGCTGGATCAGCGGTCTGGGCGACGACGAGCGTGGCGAGGAGGGCCAACATCGGCGCGCATGATGCCACAGGGCCCGGGCAAACAAAGGAATCGGCGCTGGCCCTTCACGGTGGCTTCGCGCATAAGCCGACGGCGCACGCCATGCTCGAGTTCCGCGTCACCGACGACCACGCGCAGGTGCGGCTGGACAAGTTCCTCGGCAAGAAGCTCGACCGCGTCCCCCGCTCCCACCTGTTCAAGATGATCCGCGTGAAGAAGGTGCGCGTGAACGGCAAGCGCGCGCAGCCCGAGCAGCTGCTGCAGCCGGGCGACGTGGTGACGATTCGTGGGGACGAGAAGCAGCTGCTGGTCGAGCGCGACCGCGTGCCGGCGCCGGTGCCGCAGGCGGATCTGTCGCAGCTCGTGGTGCTGCACGAAGACGACTGGATCATGGTCATCGACAAGCCGTCGGGCATGGCGGCGCACACCGGCAGCGGCATCACCGGGAACACCGTCGTCGACGTGGTCCGCGCGTATCTGGGGCCGCAGGCCGTGAGGAACGACTTTGGCGCCAGCCCCGCCCACCGGTTGGATCGCGAGACCAGCGGCCTGCTCGTCGTCGCCAAGCGGCGCCCGGCGATGGTGCACTTCACCAACGTGTTCACCAAACACCTGGCCAAGAAGCAGTACCTGACGCTGGTCAAAGGCCGGCTGTCCAAGCCCTCGGGTCTCATCGACCTGCCCCTCGAAGAGCACCAGCAGACGGCGCGCAGCAAGGCGATGCGGGGCGTGAACATGCAGGAAGCCCGCACGCGCTGGACGTTGATCGCCCAGACGGCGCAGGTGGCTTACGTGCGCTGCACCATCGAGACGGGGCGCACCCACCAGATCCGCCGGCACTTCGCCGCCATTGGCCACCCGGTGGCGGGCGATTCGAAGCACGGCGACTTCGCCTTCAACCGTGAGCTCAAGGCCAAGTGGGGGCTCGATCGGCTGTTCCTCCACGCGACGGCGCTCGAGGTCCCGCACCCGGCGGACCAGCGGCGGCTGGCCTTCGCCTCGCCGCTTCCGCAGGAGCTGGCCGACGTACTCAAGGCCGCCGGCGTCGTGTTGCCCAAGCCGTAGCCGGACCGCGCGACGTCTGGGCGGTCAGCCGGGAATGCACACGCCCATGCGGCAGACCTCTCCCTGCTGACAGGTTCCCTGGCCGGTGCCCGTGCACGGCGGTCGTCGGACGTCGACGGACCACTGGGCGATGTGGTTGCCCGTGCCCAGGTCCTGGAAGGGCAGCCAGAACGCGGGGAACGTCGGGTCTTGCCCGTTCTCCATGCGCGTCTCGTCGAAGGCCACCATCCACAGCTGGGCGCGCTCGTTGGTGCCCAGCCGCAGGCCGTAGCCCCGCGCGCTGGTGAAGGTCAGCCAGAAGATCTTCCCGCCCGCGTAGTCGTGCCGCACGGGCGCCCACTTGGGCCACGAGGTGGCGCCGGGGTTGGTCGCGGCGCTGAGCCGCACGGGCGTCCCGCCGTCGGAGTCGATCGCGTAGAGCTCCCCGTCGACGGTGGCGCCCATGGCCCCCGGCGGGGCGTTCGACGAGGACTCGGTGTTGCTCGCGCTGCGGTTGTAGACGACCCAGCGCCCGTCAGGTGAGTACGCCGGGTAGTAGTTGTTGGTGCCGCCGGCGGCCACCAGCGTCGTGGGCGGATCGAAGCCCGCGCCGTTGAACTGGCTCCGTCGGATGCTGCCCGACACCACGCCGTTGGCGGCGAAGGCCGGGCGCGACGCGGGCTCGGCGAAGACCATGTTCCGGCCGTCTGGCGACCAGTCCGGCATGGTGCCTTGGTTGTTGACCAGCACCGAGCTGCCCGTCACCAGGTTGCGCCAGGAGATCGACGCCCCGTCAGACGTGAGCAGGTGCCGCTCGTCCGGCGAGAACGAGAAGAAGTTGGCGCCGCCGTTGAGCGGCCCTCCGGTCGACTGGAGCACCGTGCGCGTCGCGACGTCGAGCAGCGAGTACGCCGAAGGCGCGGGAATGTCCTTGCCCACGGCGATGACGTTGCCCTGGCGGCTGACCACGTGACAGCCCACGCAGAAGAAGCCGCCGACCTGCTGCGCCGTGACGAACGTCTGCGCCGGCGCGTTGGGGAAGCCGTAGTCGTAGCGCTGCACGGTGCCGCCGCTGTTCCAGTAGTAAATGCCGCCGCGCAGGTCCTGCTCGCTGAAGGCGAGGGAGCGGGCCAGGGACTTGCCGACCGCGCTGGGGCTCGTGCCGCTGACGCCTTCGATCTCGTACGAGACGGGGGCCGTGCCACGCGCGTAGGCCACCAGGTCCGACCAGAAGCGGGGTCCCGGCGTGAAGACGCAGCCTTGGTTGAGCGGCACGCAGCCCGTGTAGATCTGCAGCGTCGTCGTCGGCGCGCGGAACGTCAGCCGGAACAGCGTCTGGCCAGGGCTGGGCACGAAGTGGAACTCGAGCGCGTTCGTGTTCGGCGGGAGCAGCACGCCGTCGGGCGGGTAGAGCACGGAGATTGAGCCGCCCGTAGGCGCTCCGCCGAACGCGTTGGGGGCGCCGCCGTCGGCTCCTGAGGAGAAGTCCACCGTCGTGCCGCCGTCGCCCACGAGCGCGCGCTGCCGGCCCTGGAAGGGGATCCGCCAGCCCAGGCCGAAGTCGATGAGGCCGCCGTCGCCCACCGAGCCTCCCGAACCGGCCGAGCCTCCCGAACCGGCCGAGCCTCCCGAACCTCCAGCGCCCGCTGAACCGCCTGCGCCTGCCGAACCACCTGCGCCCGCTGAGCCGCCTGCGCCTGCCGAACCGCCTGCGCCCGCCGAACCGCCTGCGCCCG
>JALHOS010000560.1 GCA_022842905.1 Myxococcaceae bacterium
CGGGCGCAGGCGGCTCTGCGGGCGCTGGCGGCACGGCGGGCGATGGCGGCGTGGTGCTGCCGCGGCCGAGCCGGTCGACGTCGATCAACATCACCACGGACGACGCGTTCGTGGTCGCGGTCAACCCGGACAACGACAGCCTGTCGGTGATGAACGTCAGCTCGTCGACGCGCGTGGCGCAGGTGACCTTCGCTTCCGGCGCGCAGCCGGTGGGCGTGGCGATTCACCCGAACAACACCGCGGCCTTCGTCGTGCTGCGCGGCGCACGGCAGCTGGTGCGCGTGAACGGCCTGAACACCCTGACCCCGACGGCGGGCATGGCGGTCGACGTGGGCAGCGAGCCGACGGGTGTCGCGCTGAGCCCGACGGGCGCGATCGCCCTCGTCGCCAACTTCGGCGAAGGCACCGTCTCGTTCGTCAACACGACGACCATGACCGTCATGCGCACCGTCCCGGTGCCGACGCCGCGCGCGGTGGCCATCACCAACGACGGCGACTCGGACGATCTCGACGAGACGGCGTACGTGACGCAGTTCTACGGCGCACGCCGCGGCACCACGCCGGAAGCGACGGACGACGGCCTCGAAGGCAAGGTGCACGTCCTGCCGCTCAACCCGGCGGCGGCGGCGCCTCCGCCGATCACCCTCGCGCCGATCGCCGACACGGGCTTTGGCCCGACGCTCGCGGACGGCGGTGTGGCGATCGTCGGCTGCGTGCCGAACCAGCTCTTCAACATCGCGATCAACCAGGGCAAGGGCTACGTGACGCACGTCTGCGCGAGCCCCCGCGGCCCGGTCAACCCGGTCGCCAACCTGTTCGCTGGCGTCAGCGTCTTCTCGCTGGCGACCAACACCGAAGACACGTCGGACGCGGGCACCTTCGCGCTGTCGAAGCTCATTCGGCAGCAGGACACGCAGGGTGACGGCGGCAGCTCGCTGTTGGGCGTGCCGATCGAGATCGACTTCAAGGCGCCGGGCATCGCCTACGTCGTCAGCCAGGCGGCGGACGTGGTGCAGCGCATCGTCTACGGGGCCAACAGCACGACCTTGGGCGTGGCCACCGGCTTCGCGCAGATTCAGCTGCGCAGCGCCGGCGACACGGCGATCAAGGTGCCGATCGGCATCGTCGCGGCGCACTCCAGCGCCAACCAGCTGGCGTTCGTGAACAACTGGGTCGACCGCAGCGTTTCGGTGATCAACCTCGCCAACCAGGCGCAGACGACGACGATCCGGTCGGAGACGATCCCCACGACGGGCACGCCCCACGCGATCCACCAGGGCAAGAAGTTCTACTTCACGGGCCTGGGCCGCTGGGCCACGCGCGGCGTCAACAGCTGCGGCAGCTGCCACCCCGACGGCCTGTCGGACAACCTGACCTGGGTCTTCGCGGCGGGGCCGCGGCAGACGACGCCCATGGACGGCTCGTACAGCAAGGTGACGCCCTTCGAACAGCGCGCCTTCAACTGGACGGCGATCTTCGACGAGGTGCACGACTTCGAGCTGAACACCCGCGGCACGGCCGGCGGCGTCGGCGCGCTCGTGTCCTCCACGACGCTGGCCAACTCGAGCCGCATCGCGCTGGACCTGGCCACGGTGCTCGACGGCGGCACGGCGCTCACCCAGAACGACTTCCTCACGGGCTCGACGCGGCAGGTGACGCAGCGCAACTCGGTGCTCAAGGACTGGGACGAAGTCGAAGCGTTCTCCCGCACCATTCGCGCGAACAAGGCCCCCCGAGGCCTGCCGACGGCTGACGTGACCGCTGGCCGCGCGCTGTTCATGCAGGGCAACTGCCAGGCTTGCCACGGCGGCCCGAAGTGGACCGTCAGCCGCGTCAGCTACGACCCCAGCCCCGAGAAGAACGGCGCTCGGGTGCAGGCCGATGCGGGCACGGTGGCCAGCGGGCTGCGCGTGCAGGCGCTCGACGGCGGGGCGCTCTCGGCCTTCGCCAACGCCGCGGCGATCAACCGCGACACGAACAAGGTGTCCGTCGAGCGGCTGAGCGACGGCGGCACCGTCGGCCCGGAGCGCATCACGTGCAACCTGCGCATCGTCGGCACGTTCGACGGGGCGAACACCCTCGAGCGCAAGGCTGACGGCACGCCGGCGCAGGGCGAGCTGGGCTTCAACCCGCCGTCGCTGCTCGGCATGGCCACCTCGGCGCCGTACCTGCACCACGGCGCGGCGGCGACGCTCGAAGACCTGTTCACGAACACGCGCTGGGCCAATCACCTGACCGCGGCGAACGTGAACTTCACCCTGAGCACCATGGAAGCGGCGCAGCTGGCCGCCTTCGTGCGCAGCATCGATGACGGGACGGCCGTCATCCCGCAGGGTGCGGGCACCGACATCTGCGGCGGGTACTAAGAGCCCGAGCAAGACTCTTCCGGTCTTCCACGGCGGCCCTCTTCGCGTTCTCGCGGGGAGGGCCGTCGTCGTTTCGTGAGCCCACCCAAGCGCCCGAGGCTTGGCAGAATGCCGACGTGTCCTTCAGCCGACAGGTGCTGCTCACCCTCGCCTTCGCCGTGGCGACGTCGTGCGCGTCGGACGTCGTCCTGGCGACGCTGCGGGCGCCAGGGGCCGACGGTGGCGTCACTGGAGACGACGGGGGGGCGCCGCGGGACGGCGGCGGCGTCATCGTCGACGCGGGCAGCGGGAGCGGCCTTGACGCAGGCAGTGATGGCGGTGTCGACGCCGGCTCGAGGTCCGACTCGGGCACGCCGGACGGAGGTTCGAGCGACGGCGGCAGCGACGCGGGTGGGCAGGACGCCGGGAGCTTCGACGGCGGCGCCCCCGACGCGTCGAGCGTGGATCTCGAGGTGAGCTTCTCGACGCTGCACTGGGTCGTGGAGCTGGACGCCGGGACCGCCCCCTTCAACCTGGTCGTTCGAAACGTGGGCAGCGAGGACGTGACGGACGCGGCGGTTGAGCTCCTCACGCCGCTGGGCGCGCAGTTCCAGAACACCGGGGCGTGCAGCGTCGTCGACGCGGGTAGCTCGGACGCGGGCCGGCTGGTGTGCCCTCCCGTCGACCTGTTGGCCGGTGGGGTGTTCGAACAGACGATTCAGGTGCTGCTGGCGCCGACCTTGCGCAGCTACGTCTTCGTCGCGTCCGTCGGGGGCCTCGGCGCCGAGGCCGACCTGAGCGACAACACGGCGCGCTTCGCGCTGGCCGTGACGCCACCGGGAGTGGAGCCGCTGCCTCTGCTCGACGGGGGGATCCTGCAGATGAGCTTCTGCGCCGGGACGAACATCACGTCGTACGCACAGTGCGTCCCCGGGAGTCGGCTGGTGGAGACGTTCGTCTTCCTGCCTGACGGCGGCTGGGAGCTCGACGGTATGCCCATGGGGCGCTGGGCGCAGGGGCCGCACCAGCGCAACCTCGCGTTCGGGAACAACGGGACTGCGCCGGGCGACCTGAGCGCGACCTGGGTCGGCGCGACGGTGGACGGAGGCTGCTTCGAAGGGGTGTTCCAGACCGATGACGGCCGGGCATACGCCGGCGCCTGGCGCGGCTGTCCGTGAGCGACGTGGCTGCCAGCCCGTCACGCGCGCTTGCGTGAACGCATCGCGAGTGCTGGCGACGAGCGCGGACGACGAGTGCTGGCGACGAGCGCGGACCACGAGCGCGGACGACGAGCGCGGACGACGAGCGCGGACGACGAGCGCGGACCACGAGCGCGGAGGACCAGCGCGGAGGACCAGCGCGGAGGACCAGCGCGGAGGACCAGCGCGGACGACGAGCGCGGACGACGAGCGCGGACGACGAGCGCGGACCACGAGCGCGGGCGCCGCACGAGACACGCCGCACGAGACACGCCGCACGAGACGCGCCGCACGAGACACGCCGCACGAGACACGCCGCACGAGACACGCCGCACGAGACACGCCGCACGAGACACGCCGCACGAGACAC
>JALHOS010000561.1 GCA_022842905.1 Myxococcaceae bacterium
CGCCGGAGCGCTGTAGCCAGGCTGGCCCGGCCGCGCGACGACCGCCGTCGACTGCCGCGCCTTCGCGCTGACGGGAGCGGGGGCCGGGGCCGCGGCCGGCTGGCTCCGCTCCGACTTGCTCATGGGGCCGCGGAGCTTGAGCTGCGCGTTGCCCAGCGTGATCAGATCGCCGATCTTGAGCTCGACCTCGGTGCCGATGCGCTGCTTGTTGATGAAGGTGCCGTTCTGGCTCCCCAGGTCCTTGATGAAGAACTGCTCGCCGACGCGCTTCACCTGAGCATGGCGGCGGGAGATCGACGGGTGCTGCACTCGCAGGTCAGAGACCGACGCTCGGCCGATGACGACGGCGCCCTGCTTCACCTCGAGCAGCTGCCCTTGGCCTGGTCCCCGCTCCACGTAGAGAAACGCGGGCTTGTAGTCGTGATCTGGCATGCCGTAGTGCGCCTGGAGCTCGCGATCGTGTCGTTCGGTGTCGAAGATGGAAGTGGGAATCGCTTCTTCGGCTCGTTTCACCACGGGCTTCGCTCCAGCGTGAACTGCTTCGTTGTCGGCCCTCGCGGCGGAGCGCTTCGGGGTTGGCGGCATGGCGACCTCAGCACAAACTCGTGACTTCTCGAATTATCGTACATCGGACACCATCGTTGCCCGTTAGGGTAGAGTGTCGGCCCCATGTCGCCGCCCGCCATTCGGGTCTTCAACACCCTTGCGCAGCAGAAGGTGCCACTCGCGCCCATTGTTCCAGGAAAACTGGGCATTTACGTGTGTGGCCCGACGGTCTACTCCTTCATTCACCTCGGCAACGCGCGAACCTTCACGTCCTTTGACGTGATCGTGCGCTACCTGCGGAGCCGAGGCTTCGAGGTCCGCTACGTCCGGAACTTCACCGACGTCGACGACAAGATCATCAAGGCCGCCCAGGAGACGGGGGAAGCGCCGCAGGCGCTGGCGGACCGGTTCATCGCCGAGTTCCAGAAGGACGTGGCCGGCCTGCACCTGATCGAGCCAGACGTCTCGCCCAAGGTGTCCACGCACCTGCCGGAGATCATCGCGATCATCCAGAAGCTCATCGCCAACGGCGTGGCGTACGAGTCGAACGGCGACGTGTACTTCCAGGTGTCCAAGTTCCAGGGCTACGGGAAGCTGTCGCGCAAGAAGCTCGACGAGCTGGAGTCGGGCACGCGGGAGCTGGCCGGCGGCGACACGCTCAAGGAGCTCAAGCGCGAGCCGTACGACTTCGCGCTGTGGAAGGCCGCGAAGCCGGGAGAGCCGTCCTGGCCGTCTCCGTGGAGCGCGGGGCGGCCGGGCTGGCACATCGAGTGCTCGGCGATGTCGTCGAAGTACCTGGGCGAGACGTTCGATCTCCACGGCGGCGGGCTCGATCTGATCTTCCCCCACCACGAGAACGAGATCGCCCAGTCCGAAGCGGCGAGCGGCAAGACGCTCTGCCACTGCTGGATGCACGGGAACTTCCTCGACCTCGAGGGCGCGAAGATGTCGAAGTCCCTGGGCAACGTGGTGCGCCTCCGCGACGCGCTGGCCAAGCTCGACGGCGAGGCGCTGCGCTACTTCTTCCTGTCCACGCACTACCGGCAGCAGCTGTCCTTCTCGGACAAGATGCTGGCCGACGCCGAGACGCGGCTGTCGTACTTCTACGAGACGCTGAAGAAGACGGACGAGCGCGTGGCGGGCAAGGACTTCGGCCAAGGCCCCGTGCACGGCGAGCCCGAGCGCTTCGAGCGAGAGTTCCACGAGCAGATGAGCGACGACTTCAACTTCTCGGGCGCGCTCGCGGCGCTGTCCGGGCTGTTCAACGAGGTCAATCTGCTGTGCGACAAACCGCCGGTGAAGGACAAGGCGGTCGTCGGGCGCACGCTGGTGGCGTTACGCGCCGCGGTGGGCCGACTGGCGAGCGTGCTCGGCCTCTTCCAGGACGAGCCCGCGGCGTGGCTGCTGCGACGACGGGAGCGGCTGGTGGTCGCGCGAGGGATCGACACCGCGAAGGTCGACGCGTTGATCGCCCAGCGCCAGGCCGCGCGCGCCGCGAAGGACTTCGCCGAGGCCGATCGGCTGCGCGGAGAGCTCAAGGCGATGAACGTCGAGTTGATGGACACGCCCGCCGGCGCGACGTGGAAGGTGATCCCCACGCTGCAGGCCGAGGACTGAAGGAAGGCGCGCGTGCTCGGCTGGGTGGTGGTGAGCATGCTGGCGGCGGCGCCAGGCAAGAGCCCGGTGACGGCGGAGGCGCTGCGCTCGCACGTTCGCTTCCTCGCGTCGGATCTGCTCGAAGGCCGCGGTCCGGGCACGCGCGGTGACGAGCTCGCCCAGGCGTACCTGAGCTCGCAGTTCGAAGGGCTGGGGCTCTCGTCCGTCGCGGTTGATGGTGGCTGGGTGCAGCCCGTCCCCCTCGTCGGCGTCGAAGGCCACCCCGACGCGCTGTCGGTCCTAGGTCCAGACGGCGGCGCGCTGCGCTTGGCGTTCAAGGACGACTTCATCGTCGTCAGTGGTCACCAGCGGCCGGCGAGCAAGGTCCAACAGGCCGAGCTCGTCTTCGTGGGCTACGGCATCGTCGCGCCGGAGTACCAGTGGGACGACTTCAAGGGCCTGGACCTCAAGGGGAAGATCGCCGTCGTCTTGAACAACGATCCGGAGGACGACCCGTCGCTCTTCGGAGGCCGCGCGCGGCTCTGGTACGGCCGCTGGGACTACAAGTACGAGCAAGCCGCGAAGCACGGCGCGGCGGGCTGCCTCATCGTGCACACCACGCCGTCTGCCGGGTACCCGTGGCAAGTCGTGCAGACGTCGTGGACCGGCGTGCAGTTTGGGTTGCCGAACGCGCCGCACGAGCTCGAGCTCAAGGGCTGGCTGACCGAAGGGGCGACGCGGCGGCTCCTGGCGTTCGGCGGCCAGGACTGGGACGCCCTGCGCAGCAAGGCCCAGGGAAGGAGCTTTCGACCGACGCCGCTGGGCGTGAAGCTGAGCGCGAGCTTCGTCAACGCGATCACGCAGACTCGCTCGGCGAACGTGCTCGCCGCGCTGCCCGGCGCGGACCCGCGGCTGAAGAACGAGTGGATCGTCCTGACCGCGCACCATGACCACCTCGGCGTCAAGGCCGACGCGAAGCCCGGGGAGGACGCGATCTACAATGGCGCCGTCGACAACGCGGCGGGGGTGGCGGCGCTGCTCGTCGTGGCCAAGGCGCTCGCGCAGGACCCCAAGCGCCCCAAGCGCTCGGTGCTCTTCGCCGCCGTCGCCGCGGAGGAGCAGGGGCTGCTGGGCTCCGAGTGGCTCGTCTCTTCGCCTCCGGTGCCGCTGGCGCAGCTCGTCGCGAACGTGAACGTCGACGGGCTGAACACCCACGGGCGGACCCGCGACGTGAGTGTCATCGGCTTCGGCAAGTCGACGATCGACGGCGTGCTGGCGGAGTTGGCGCGAGCGCAGGGGCGGGTGCTGCGGCCCGACGCCATGAGCGACCGGGGCTTCTTCTACCGGTCCGACCAGCTCAACTTCGCGCGCCGAGGAATCCCCGCGGCGTACTTCGCGTCCGGGCAGGACTTCATCGGGAAGCCGAGCGGCTGGGGCGCGGCGCAGGTGACGCAGTGGGAGTCGGAGCGCTACCACCAGCCGCAGGACGAGCTGCGCGAGGACTGGGACTGGAGCGGCGCGGTGGAGGACGTCGAGCTGGTGCTGGGCCTCGTGCGGAGGCTCGGCGATGCCGCCAAGGCCCCGAGCTGGCATGCGGGTGATGAGTTCGAACACGCGCGGTAGTCGACACGCACGCGCGTTTTCGATTTGCAGTGCCCATGCGCGTCCTCATCGTCTTCGTCGTCGCAACGCTCGTCGCGTGTGGCCCGGCCACCACGTCTGATGCGGGGGTCGGTGGCTCCGGTGGCTCCGCGGGGACGGGTGGCTC
>JALHOS010000562.1 GCA_022842905.1 Myxococcaceae bacterium
CGCCGCGCTCCCGCCGCCGCCGCCTCCCAGCGCGGCGCCCGCCCCTGAGCCGTCTTCTTCGCCGACGTTTGGGCTGGGCTCGTCCGGCGGGGGCACCGGCAGCTCGGCCAAGCCCAGCCTCGTGCTCGGTGGGAAGGGTGGCGCCCGCGCCGCCGAAGCGCCGACCGACGACGAGTCGAGCGCCGATTTGGCGCCGGCGGCCGACAAGCTCACGGCGGACCGGAAGAAGAACGTGGCCGAAGCGGTGGCCAAGTCCAAGCTCGAGGACGCGGCGGCCGCTGCGGCGCGCGGGGACACGGCGCGTGAGGTGTCGCTGGCCCTCGAGGTCCTCGCGACGAACCCCACCGGCGGCGCACGGCTCGACGCGCTCACGCGGGCCTGCAACGGCCTGCAGCGGCTGGGCGACTACGAGCGCGCCGATCCGTACTGCGACGCGCTGCTCATGGAGTACCCGTCGTCCGTCGCCGCGTCGCGCCTGGCCAAAGACCGCGGCATGCAGCAGCGCGTGCCGGCCAAGCCGAGCAAGGCGAAGAAGGCCGCGCCCGCGGAAGCAGCGCCAGCGCAGGCGTACTGAACGCTCAGCGGGTGTGCCGACAGGTGTGCGCCGGCACACAGCTGAAGTTCCTTTGACACCCCGAAAGGGCGGTCAGTAGCATCGCGCGACTCTGCATTCTCGAAAACCGAGAAGGCACCTCTAGAGACGCGCACTTTCTCGACCAAGGACTGGTTCACCAATGCTCAAGGGAAGAACTCCACTGATCGTGGCCGGCGTGCTGGCCGTGTTCGCCTTCATCGTGTCGTTTTCAGCGATTAAGCGGCGCGAGGCGGAAGTGCGCAAAGGGTGGAACCTGGTGCCGGTGGTCGTGGCCGGGGTCGACATCTCCGAGGGCAGCGTGGTGACGATGGAGATGATCTCCTCGCGCACGATCCCCGAGCAGTTCGTCACCGCGTCGGTCGTCAAGCCTGACTCGGCGTCCTACATCATCAACCAGAAGGTGCTGGTGCCGCTGCAGGCCGGCGACCCGCTGCTCTGGTCGCAGTTCGAGACGACGAAGGCGGCGGAGCGCCTGTCGACCAAGGTGCAGAAGAAGGCGCGCGCGGTCACCATCGAAGCAAAGACGTCCACGTCGGTCGGCGGCTGGGTGCGGCCGAACGATCACGTCGACATCATCGGCACGTTCAAGGACCCGGGCACCAGCGAGCAGGTCGCCGTGACGCTGCTCCAGAACGTGATCGTCCTGGCGACGGGGAAGATCACCGGCACCACCAACATCAACCTCGTGCCGGAGTCGCAGCGCGACTACTCGAACGTGTCGCTCTTGGTGATCCCCGAAGAAGCGGAGATCCTGGTGCTCTCGCAGGAGCTCGGCGCACTGACCCTGTCGCTGCGCAACGAAGAGGACATCGACCTCATGGAAGAGCGCGGCCGCGCGACGATCAACACGCTGCTGTCCGGCGAGCGCACCAAGGCGCTGCAGACCAAGCGCTTCAACACGATTCAGATCATCAAGGCAGGTTCGGAGACGTCGGTGCGGCAGGTGCACAACGACTAGCGGCGGCGGTGGACTGGTGAAGGCGGGGAAGAGGGCTCATTCATGTTGAAGACGCTGGTCGGGTTGTTGGCGTCAGGCTCGGTGTTCTTCCTGGCGCTGGTCGTCGCCGGGGTGCTTGGCAAGGCCTACGAGCAGTACCAGGAGCGCTACGTCGTCAAGTCGATGAACGACTTGTCGGACATGTTCCTGTTCATCGACCCGCGGTCGATGTTGGTGCTCAACATCGCCTCGATGGTGCTGCTGGGCGTGTTCGCGTACTTCGTGGTCAACCCGATCGTCGCGGTGGGCATGACGATCTTCGGGTTCTTCTTGCCCATGCTGCTCGTCAAGCACTACCGCAAGCGGCGCATTCGCAAGTTCAACGGGCAGCTGGTCGACGCGCTGCAGGCCATGGCCAACGCGTTCAAGGCCGGCCTGACGTTCCAGCAGGCGATCGAGCAGGTGTCGAAGGACAGCTACGCGCCGCTGCAGCAGGAGTTCACGCTCTTCGTCAAAGAGATCAAGCTGGGCGTGCCCATGGAAGAGGCGCTGCTCAACATGGCCAAGCGCGTGGGCTCGGACGACCTCGACCTGGTCGCGGTCTCCACGGCGATCTCTCGCAAGCTCGGCGGCAACATGGCGGAGATGTACGAGACGCTGTCGAACACCACGCGCGAGCGCTTCCGGCTCGAAGGGAAGATCGACGCGCTGACGTCGCAGGGCAAGCTGCAAGGCTGGGTGGTCGGCGCGATGCCGCTCATTCTGGGCGTGGTCATGAACTACATGCGCCCGGACCTCATGCAGCCCATGCTGGACCATTGGTTCGGCTGGGTCCTGGTCACCGTCATCATCCTCATGGAGATCATGGGCATGCTGATCATCCGCCGCATCGTCAACATCGACATCTGACACCATGGACATCATCACGACGATCCTGACGGTGCTGGTGTCGATGGCCTTCGCGGCCGCCGTCGCGTTTCTGATCATGGGCGCGTACAGCGGCTTCTTCGAACGCTTCATCGCCGAGGTGCGCGAAGAGTCCGCCGGGGGCAGCGCGCAGACGGCGGTGGTCGTGCTGCAGAAGATCGGCGTCTACAACCGCCGCATCATGTGGCCCGGCTACGAAGAGAAGATGCGCAAGAACCTGATCAAGGCCGGCGACGTTCCGTACAAGCCCGAGGACGTGCTGGCCATGCAGGAAGTCGGCTTCGTCGCCGGCTTCACGATCGGCCTGCTGCTCATGAACGCGCTGAAGTTCAACCTGCTGTGGGGGTTGGTCTTCGCGGGCGTGGGGCTCTTCTACCCGCTGATCTGGGTGAACGACAAAATCGCGCGGCGGCACCTGCTGATCAGCCGCGCGCTGCCGTTCAACTTGGACCTGCTGACGCTGTCCGTCGAGGCCGGCCTCGACTTCGTCGGCGCGCTGGCCACCGTGGTGGAAAAGGGGAAGACCGGCCCCCTGCGCGACGAGCTCCAGCTGGTACTCAAGCAGCTGAAGATGGGCAAGACCCGCGAAGAAGCGCTCAAGTCCATGATCGCGCGCGTCGACCTCCCGGCGCTGACCCAGTTCGTCACCGCGCTGATCCAGGCCGACAAGATGGGCACGAGCCTGGGCAAGATCCTCCGCATTCAGTCCACGCAGCTGCGCATCGAGCGGACCCACCGCGCCGAGAAGCTCGCGAACGAAGCGCCGGTGAAGATGCTGCTGCCGCTGACGCTCTGCATCTTCCCGACCGTCTTCATGGTGCTGTTCGGGCCCATCGTCTTCGCGTTCATGTACGGGAACGTCATCCGGTAGCGCTCGGGCTCAAGGAGCGAACCGGCGCAGGTGCCAGAAGGAAGCCAGAAGGAACACATGCCTCCTCCGCAACAAAACTCTCCGCCCAAACGGCGACCCTCCACCGGCTTGCAGAGCTCGGCCCGGCGCGGCGGCACCGGCATGGCCAGCGCCGTCACCAAGGAGAAGCCCAAGCTGCGCGCGGTCACCGGCCCGGCTGAAGGCCAGGAGTGGGAGCTCGACGGTGAAGAGCTGGTGCTCGGGCGCGCGGCGGACAACGCCGTGTCGATCGCGGACACGTCCGTCTCTCGGAAGCACGCGATCTTGAGGCGCACCGACGCCGGCTGGGCCCTGTCGGATCTGGGGTCCGGCAACGGCACCTTGCTCAACGGCGAGCCGCTCGACGACGAGACGGTGCTCAAGGACGAAGACGTGGTCGCCATGGGCGACACCGAGCTCAAGTACGTCGCCGCGAAGCGGCAGCTCACGGGCGTCCGGGCGGCGGTGCGCGGCGGCACTGGCACGGCGGCGGCGCTGCGCAGCGGCGGCCGGGTCCGCACGACGCGCATGCGCGACTCTGGGCCCGAGGTCGCCGAGC
>JALHOS010000563.1:0-2348 GCA_022842905.1 Myxococcaceae bacterium
ACCCGCGCGGTCGCCCGGCCCCGCTCGGCCGAGGAGCTGGGCAGCTCGCTGGTGCCCGGCGGCACGACGCGCGTGGACACGGTGGCGCAGATCGTCGAAGGCCAGCGCCCGCGGCTGGGCGCGGCCACCGCCAACGGCCAAGGTGAGACGGTCTACTTGATGGCGCAGATGCTCCGCGGCGCCAACGCGCTGGAGGTCGTCCAGCGCATTCACGCCGTGCTGCCCTCGGTGAAGCGCGCGCTCCCCGAGGACGTGCGGCTGGACGTCGTCTACGACCGCAGCGAGCTGGTGCTGGCCGCGCTGCGCACCGTCGCGCTCAACCTGCTCGAAGGCGGCGCGCTCGTCGTCTTCGTGCTGCTGGTGTTCCTGGGCAGCTGGCGCGCGGGGCTCGTCGTGGCGAGCGTCATTCCGCTGGCCATGGCCTTCGCGACCGCGGCCATGCGGCTGTTGGGTGTGCCGGGCAACCTGATGAGCCTGGGCGCGCTGGACTTCGGGCTGCTGGTGGACGGCGCGATCGTCCTGGTCGAAGGCGTCTTCCACGTCGTCGCCGAGCGGCGCCCGAGCACCCGCGCCGAGCTGGTCCCGGTGCTCCACGAGGTGGCCGGCAAGTCGGCCCGCCCCGTCTTCTTCGCCGTGGCCGTCATTCTCCTCGTCTACGTGCCGGTGCTCACCATGACGGGCGTCGACGGCAAGCTGTTCCGGCCGATGGCGCTGACCGTCGTCTTCGCGCTGGGGGCCGCGCTGGTGCTCTCGCTGACCTACGTGCCGGCGCTGCTCGCGCTGCTGCTGCGCCCCCAAGACGTGCCCGCCCGCGAGCCGTGGCCGGTGCGGCTGCTCGACTGGGCGTACCCGCCGGTGCTCCGCCTCTTCGAGCGACACCGCGCGTTGGTGGCCCTGGCGGCGACGGCCGTCCTCGCGCTTGGCGTGGCGGTGGCGGCGGGGCGCGGCGTGGCGTTCACCCCGCAGCTGGACGAGGGCGATCTCGTCATTCAGGGCAACGGCCCCGCGGACGCGTCGCTGGACGAGTCGATCGCCCGCGCGCTGGAGGTCGAGCGCGTCGTGCGCCGCTTCCCCGAAGTGCGGGCGGTGGTCTCTCGCATCGGCAGCCCGGCGGTGGCCACCGACGTCATGGGCCTCGAGCAGAGCGACGTCTTCGTCAAGCTTGCCCCGCGCGCCCAGTGGACGACGGCGCCTTCACTCGACGGGCTCGTCGCCCAGCTCGAGACTGCGCTCGAGGCCGCGCAGCCGGAGACGGAGTTCGCCTTCACCCAGCCGATTCAAATGCGCTTCAACGAGCTGCTCGGCGGCGCGGTGACGGACGTGGCAGTGAGCGTGTACGGCGACGACCTGCCCGCGCTGCGCGCCCTGTCCGAAGAGGTCGCGGGCCTCATCGAGAAGGTCCCCGGCGCGGCCGACGTGCGCGTGCTGGCGCCGCCGTCGGTCCCCATCACCACCGTGCGGCCCAAGCCGCTCCAGGCCAGCCAGCAACAGCTCACCGCGCGGGACGTGCTCGACGCCGTGCAGGCCGCGCGCGTCGGGCTGGACGTGGGGCTGACCTGGGACGGCCCAGTGCCCATTCCGGTGCGCGTGCGCTTGGGCCCCACCCCTTCGGCGGCGGGGCTGCCGGCCTTCGGTCTGCCGACGGCGCGCGGGGCGGTGGTGCCGCTGTCCCAGGTGGCGCAGGTCGACGCCGACGTGGCCCCTGGCGTCGTCAACCGGAAGGACGGCGAGCGCCGCCTCATCGTCGGGTTCAACGTGCGCGGCGGCGACCTGGGCAGCGTGGTGCGGGCGGCTCAAGCCAGCGTCGAGCGCGCGCTCGGCACGCGGCCCGGCTTTCGGCTGGTGTGGGGTGGCCAGTACGAGAACCTGGTGGAGGCCACGCAGCGGCTGTCGCTGGTGGTGCCGCTGGCGCTCGTGGGAATCCTGGTGGTGCTGCTGCTCACCTTCCGGCGGCTGCGGCCGGCGCTCCTCATTCTCGGCATCGTCCCCTTCGCCAGCGTCGGCGGCGTCGTCGCCTTGTGGGCCCGCGGGCTGCCCGTCAGCCTGCCCGCCGCGATCGGCTTCATCGCCCTGTCCGGCATCGCGGTGATGAACGGCGTCGTGTGGGTGACCCGCGCGCTCGAGCTCCAAGCCGAAGGCGCCACCGCCGACGTCGCGGCCCACGGCGCGGCGCTCGATCGCGTCCGCCCGGTGTCCATGACGGCGCTCGTCGCGGCGTTCGGCTTCGTCCCCATGATGTTGGCTACCGGCGTGGGCGCCGAAGTGCAGCGCCCGCTGGCAACCGTGGTGGTGGGCGGGCTCGTCTCTTCCACCACGCTGACGCTGCTCGTGCTCCCGGGGCTGTATAG
>JALHOS010000563.1:2358-3905 GCA_022842905.1 Myxococcaceae bacterium
GGTGCTGTATAGGTGGCTCGGAGGAGGCCGCCGGGCATGAAGGTGCTCATCGTCGAAGACGACGCGCGCGTCGCGTCGCTGCTGCAGCGCGGCCTGTCCGAAGAAGGCCACCAGGTCGACGCCTGCGGCAACGCCCAAGACGCCCGCGGCCAGGTCGAGCAGGTCGGCTACGACGTCATCGTGCTCGACTGGACGCTGCCCGACGCCGACGGCTTGTCGCTGCTGCGCCACTGGCGGCAGACGGGGAACGGAACGCCGGTGCTCATGCTGACGGCGCGCGGGAGCACGGGGGAGAAGGTGCTGGGCCTGACCGAAGGCGCCGACGACTACGTGGTCAAGCCCTTCGACTTCGACGAGCTGCTCGCGCGGCTGGCGTCGCTGCACCGGCGGGCCCGCGGCGGCGCGGTGGACAAGGCGCTGGGCGGCGTACGGCTGGACGTGCGCCGGCGCGCGCTGGTGTCCGGTGAGCGGCACGAAGCGCTCACGGCGCGAGAGTTCGCCCTGGCGCAGGAATTCTTCGCGGCCCCTGACGACGTGCTCAGCCGCAGCCGCTTGCTGTCCGCGGTGTGGGGCAGCCAGTTCGACGGGGCGCCCAACATCGTCGACGTGTACGTGGGCTACCTGCGCAGCAAGCTCGACGCGCTGGGCGCCAAGGTGACGGTCGCGTCGGTGCGCGGCGTGGGCTACCGACTCGCGGTCGGGGGCAGCGGCGCGTGACGCTGCGGCGCCGGCTCTTCCTCATGGGCGCGGCGCTGCCCACGGCGGTGACCGCGCTCGTCTTCTTCCTCGCGGACCGCACGGTGCACGCGGCGCTCGAAGCGCAGCTCGATCAAGCGCTGTTGGCGCAGGCGGCGGTGGAGACGGTCAGCCTCTTCGACGGCCCCCACAGCGAGCCACACCTGCACATGGCCCGCAGCCCGTTGATGGAGAGCGTCCGCCCGTTCGCCCCCGAGGGCGCGTTGTTCGGGCCCGACGGCGCCCTCGTGCTGCGCTACCCGCCCCCGCCGGTCGAGCCGCCACCGCAGACGCGGCCGCCGGGCGTCGTGGGCGCCGAGCCGGCGCTGCGCTCGTTGGACGTGGCGGGCCAGTGGGCGCGGGAGCTGTCCGTCACCGTGGCCTCTCCTTCTGGCGCCCCGTACACGTTGGTGTTGACCGCGCCGCTGGCCGGCGTGGAGCGCGCCGCGAGCACCGTGCACTGGACGCTGCTGGCCGCGAGCCTCGCGGTCGGCCTGTTGCTGCTGGTGCTCCAGCAGCTCCTCGCGCGGCGCCTGGTGTCCCGGCTCGACGTGCTGCGCCGGCACTTGGAGACGGTGCGCTCGGGAGACCTGAGCCAGCCGCTGGAGCGCGCGCACGACGGCGACGAGCTGGGCACGCTGCACGACGTGCTCGCCACGGCCACCGAGCAGCTGCGGCAGGCGCAGCGCGCGCAGGAGCGCCTGCTCGCCGACGCGGCCCACGAGCTGCGCACGCCGCTGACCCGCATGCGCGCGGCGCTGGACCTGGCGCTGGGGCGCCCGCCGACGGCGCAGGAGTGGCCGGAGACGCTC
>JALHOS010000564.1 GCA_022842905.1 Myxococcaceae bacterium
GGGGTCCCAGTGCGCGACGTGGCGCGAGCCGAAGAACGGCCGCGCGGGGCCTTCGGGCACCGAGCCGCCGCCACCCGCTGAGCCGCCGCCACCCGCTGAGCCGCCGCCACCCGCTGAGCCGCCGCCACCCGCTGAGCCGCCGCCACCCGCGGAGCCGCCGACACCCGCGGAACCACCGACACCCGCGGAGCCACCGACACCCGCGGAGCCACCGACACCCGCGGAGCCACCGCCGCCCGCGCTGCCTCCGACACCCGCGGCCCCTCCAGCGCCGGCGCTCCCCGCATCTCTGGGCGCGGCGCAGCTCGTTTGGCAGGTGCTCTGACAGCAGCGCAGGCCAGGCTCGCAGCTCAAATCGTCGGCGCAGGGCTGCCCGACGGTGGCGGCGCAACTGCTGGTGACGAGCAGGGACAGGAAGAGCCGGTTGACCATGGCCCGAGCTTGGCGCAGCCACGTCGCGCGGGTCGCGACGTTCTTCAGCTTCCGCGGAGTCTTCGTTCACGAGGCCGGCCGGGGCCCTTGACGGGCCGGGGGCGCTGCTGGAGGCGTGGAGGACGACGCTGGCGTGGGCCGCTGCACGCCCGGCGTCAAACGCTCCTCGGGCCGCGCAAGTCCCTGCGTGTCATCCGTCCATCATGAGGCGCGAATCGGCGCCACCGACGCTCGCCACCGTCGGTGCAGCCGGCTAAACGTCACGCCTCGACGCGAAGTGCCTGCGAAGACCACGTGACGCTCGGTGCTCTGGGGAAATACGCGCTGGTGTCGAAGCACGCCGCGGGCGGCATGGCGGAGATCTACCTGGCCAAGCAGCTCGGCGCGGCGGGCTTCGAGCGCAACGTCGTCGTCAAGCGCCTGCACGCCCACCTGACCGAAAACGAAGACTTCGTCCGCATGTTTCTGGACGAAGCGCGCCTCGCCTCGCGCCTGACGCACCCGAACATCGTCGCCATCACCGACTTGGGCGAAGCCGACGGCTCCTACTACATCGCCATGGAGTACCTGGCGGGTGAGGACCTGGCCACGCTGCAGCGGCTCGCACGGCGCGCGGGCAAGGAGCTGCCGCCCAACGTCGTCGCCCACGTCGTCGCCCAGGCGGCGATGGGGCTGCACTTCGCGCACGAGGCCAAAGACGACCAAGGCGGGCCGCTGCTCCTCATTCACCGCGACGTGTCGCCGTCCAACATCTTCGTCACCTACGACGGGCAGGTGAAGGTGCTCGACTTCGGCATCGCCAAGGCCGAGTCGCAGGTGGCGCACACCGCCGTCGGCATCGTCCGCGGGAAGCACCAGTACATGTCGCCGGAGCAGGCCAGCGGCAAGCGGCTGGACCGAAGGACCGACGTCTATTCGTTGGGCGTTACGCTGTACGAGCTGCTGACGCAGACGCGGCCCTTCGCGCACGACACCGACCTGGCGACGCTCAAGGCCGTGCTCGAGGGCGACTACCCCGCCATCGACCAGGTGAAGCCCGACCTGCCGGCCGAGCTGGTCTCCGCGGTGAAGGTCGCCATGTCGCCGGAACGCGACGAGCGCTACGAGTCGGCGATGGCGCTGGCGCTGGCGCTCGAGCAGTTGCCCGGCGCGCTGTTCGGCTCGGCGGCGACGCAGGCCGTCGCGAACGCCGTGCAAGCCATCGCTGGGGCGGCTCGCGTACGCGGTCGCTCGGTGATTCCGTCGTACACGGAGCTCCAGGCGTCGGGCGCTGGCGTGGCCTGGGCGCCTGGGCTGAGCATGACCGCCTTGCCCGCGGTGGACGGCGTGCTGGACCGCGTGACGCCGTCGAACCCCGCCGCGCCCAGACCGTCGGTGCCCAAGAGCTCCCCGGGGACGCCGGGCGTCGCGTACGCGTCGAGCGCGTCGCCAGTCCCCAGTCCGTCGTTGACGCCCGCCAAGCTCGCAAAGGGCACGCCCGGAGCGGTGCGCCTGGCCGACGTGCAGCTGCCGGCGGCGGGCGCTGGTGTGGCTCCGGGGGAAGAGGCGGCTGGCTCGCCGGCACAGCTCGACGCTTCGGCCGCACACGAGGGTGCGCCAGCGACCGTCAGGCTGCGTCCGTCGCGCCCAGGGCCGGGCGAGGTGACGAAGGGTCCAGCCGACGAGACGGGGGCGCCGGCCACCGTGCGCCTGCGGCCGCTCGTGGAAGACGTGTCGGTCGCCCGAGCCGGCGCACAGAGCACCGGCAGCGGTGAGCCGCCCGTCGTCGCTGCACAGGGTTCGTCTCCGCGGCTGCCGCAGCACTCGGGGACGGGCGACGCGCTGGTCGGCGAGGGGGCGCCAGGCAGCGCACCTCTGCCGCGCCCGAGTGCCCCGCTCGGCAGCGGAGCCGCGAAGGGGACGGCCGAAGCCGAAGGCGCGCGCCCAAGGCAGCTCCTGCCCACGGGGAGCAGCGCGTCCAAGCTCGGGCGAGTGACGGATGAGCCTCGGCCCCGACCGAGCGCGCCGCCCGGGAGTTCCGCGACGAGAGGGGCAACGCCTGCGCCCGGCACCGCAGAAGGCGCGCCGGACGCGTCGGGGCCGCGGGTCGAGCCGGGCGTTGAAGCGGCGCGAGTCTCTCCGGAGGCCGAGCCACCACCCGCATCTTCCACCCTGCGCATGAGCGCCGCGGAGTTGGCCCGCGTGCAAACTCCGGGCGTCGGTGCGGCAGGTGTCGCTGCGGCAGGTAGCGCTGCTGGAGGAGACGCTGCTGGAGGAGACGCCGTCGGAGGTGACGCCGTCGGAGGAGACGCCGTCGGAGGTGGCTCCGCTGACGTCGAGCCGGCGCGCCCGACTTGGCTCAGTCCGTTGCTCGTCGCCCTCGTCGCGGGCGCCGTGGTGGTGCTCGGCGTCGCCGCCTTCGTCGTCGTCCGCGCTCGAGCCCGACCGGTCCGTCCGGCGGCGGCGCTTGCGCAACCAGCGCCGGAGGTCGTCGAGGCACCGAAAGACCAACCGTCGTCAGGGCTGGACGGCGCGGTGTCCGTCGGCGTCGATGACGCGCGCCCGAACGAGGCGGTGCTAGCCGCCGCGGCGATCACACAGCCGGCGGCGACGCCACCGGACGTTGCGCCGCGGGAGGACCGGCCCGTTGTGAACGCGCCGACACCGGCACCAGATCCGAAGGCACCACCCAAGCGCGTCGAGCCGCCGCCCACTGTGGGCAGGCCTGCCTCCAAGCCCGTCGCGCCGTCGCCGAGCCCAGCTGCCCAAGCGCCGCGCGTCGAACCGCACGCGCCCATCGAGCCGACGCCCGCGCCGGCTCCAGTGAACGCGATGGACGACGCCAAGCAGGTGGTGGCCAAGTTCATGCCTCGGCTCCTTGGCTGCTTCACGCGCTTCCCGGGTGACGCGCCGTCGAAGAAGGGCCGGACGGACCTGACGCTGTGGGTCGATGGGACGGGGCGGGTGACGAAGGCCGACGTGGACTTGTCGGAATCGAGCCTCTCCCGCTGCGTGCGCGGCGTCAGCAAGGAGATGCGGTTTCAGGCCAGCGCGGAGCGCGCGGCGAAGCTGACGGTGCCGCTCAACTACGAAGCGCCGTGAAGGGCCCGCGAGGCGGTGCGGCCTGCGGGCCTCCTGTGGTCATTCGTCGCCGCTTTCGCTCGCGCAGGCACAGCGCCAGCACGTGAGAACGCGAGGGCGGGCAGGTGGGTCGTCGCGTGACCGCCACCGGTCATCGGCGCTCGACCGGTTCCGACGTCCTCACCGGGTCGGCGCATTCTCGGCGCGAGCCGAAGGAGTGCGAGGTCTGGCAGGTCTGTCGCCGTGCAGCCGCCGCCGGCCACCGGCGCGCACCGGTTCCGCCACTCTCACCGCCGTCGGCGCAGGCGCAGCGCCAGCAGCAGGGACGATGCCTGGTCGGGTCGGTCGCCGCGCAGCTGCAGCCGGCCATCGGCGCTCGACCGGTTGCGTTCGCCGCACCGCTGCCGCCG
>JALHOS010000565.1 GCA_022842905.1 Myxococcaceae bacterium
AGGCCGCGGCGCTCGGCGCGCTGCTGCTCGTGCCGGCGCATGTGCTCTGGCGGCGCGGTACCTACGGCGAGTGGCTGCCGAACACGTACTACGCCAAGCACGTCGCGCCTTGGCCGGACATGGGCGTGCGCTACCTGGCGTGCTTCGTCCTCGAGTACGGCTACTGGCTGGTGCTGTTGCTGGCGGCGGTCTGGGCGGTGTGGGCGTGGCGGCCGGCCTGGCGCGCGCTGCTCGCTGGCGAGTCGGTGGGCCGCGTGGCCGCCGCGAGCGCGCTGGTGGCG
This sequence comes from Myxococcaceae bacterium, assembly GCA_022842905.1. Classification (GTDB taxonomy): domain Bacteria; phylum Myxococcota; class Myxococcia; order Myxococcales; family Myxococcaceae; genus JALHOS01. The sequence goes on from JALHOS010000565.1 coordinate 282, forward strand.
CACGCCGGGTACTACGTGCTGCGCGTCGGCGGAGACCACTTCGAGTACCGCGTGCTCTCGCAGTGGGTGCCGCTGCTGGCGCTGGCCAGCGCGTGGCTCGTCTTCGAACTGGGTCGGTCGTGGTGGGCGCGGCTGGCGCTGGTGGGCGCGCTGGCGTGGGCGTCGCTGCCGCTGCCGTGGACGCACTACCAGCTGACGCGCGGCCTGCTGGACCGGGACCGCACGGTGGGCCTGCGGGTACAGGTGGCGCCGGCCGTGGGCCTGACGCTGGGTCCGGCCGCGGGCTGGTTCGACGCGCTGCAGACGCAGCTCATCGAGCACTCGGTGGGCCTGCGCCACCAGGAGCACCGCGTCTTCGGGGAAGAGCAGCGGCGCTTCTTCTCCATGCGCCGGCCGGTGGATCCTCAGGACGCGGGCCTCCCGGTGATGGCGTGGAAGACCATTGGCGTGCCGAGCTGGGTGCTGCCCAACGTGGCCTTCATCGACCTGCTGGGGCTCAACGACTACGTCGTGGCGCGCAACCCGGTGCCGCCGGACGCGAACCGGCAGATGGCGCACGACCGGTTCGCGCCTCAGGGCTACGCCGACTGCTTCAAGCCGAACGCGGCGGTCGCCGCTGGGACTGGGCTGCCGTTCCTCCACCCGCGCGAAGGGGTGCTGACCGCGGAGGACGTCGTGCGGTGCGAGCGGACGTGGGCCGAGAAGCAGGGCGTGCGCGCGCCGTGAGGCGGCGGTTCTCTGAAGAGGACTGGTCGACGAAGCTGAGCGAGCCCGGGCCGCGCTGACGCTGTGGCTCGATGACCGGCGGCGCAGGCGTTGGCGCAGGCCGTGGGGTCGCTCCGTTGACGCCCAGCCGCCGCTCACGGACGCTCCGCCGCGCTCACTCCTCTCCAGGCATCGGAACGCGCGCGTCACCTTCACTCGCGATGCGCGGGAAGCGTCGGTGCAGCCAGTCTGCCTTGGCCTGCTCCAGCCGCTCGCGGCGACTCGACACGAAGTTCCACCACATGAAACGTGGACCCTCGAGCGGCTCTCCGCCCAACACCGCCACGCGCGCGTCGCTGTGCGCGGTGATGCAGCGCTCTGCGCCAGCGGGGAGCACGCCCAGCTCGAAGCGACTGAAGGCCTGCCCGTCCACGCTGACGTCCCCGGACACCACGTACACCGCGCGCTCCGACACGTGGTTCGGCACGTCGAGCTGCGCGCCTGCTTCGAGCGTCGCCACGGCGAACAGCGTGGGCGACGACGTCACCACCGGCGAGCGCGCCGCGCCCCATTCACCGAGCACGACCGCCAGGGAGACGCCGGGGGGCTCGAGCTTGGGCAGGGCCGACGAGCCGACGTGCTGAAACGACGGCTCACACTCTTCCAACGCGGCCGGCAGCGCGACCCACAGCTGGAGCCCGTGCAGCCCGAGCTCCCGGCCCCACCACTCGGGAGGTGTTCGCTCCGCGTGCACGATTCCTCTGCCCGCCGTCATCCAGTTCACGTCGCCCGGGGTGATGCGCTGCTCGGTGCCGAGCGAGTCGCGGTGCAGCGCGGCGCCCTCGAAGAGGTACGTCACCGTCGACAGCCCAATGTGCGGGTGCGGCCCGACGCCCCCGCCTTCGCGGCCGACCGCTCGGTGCGGGCCCATGTGGTCGAGGAAGCAGATGGGGCCCACCGCGCGACGGCCGACCTGCGGCAACACCCGGCGGACTTCGAAGTCGGCCACGTGGGCGGGCTGGGCCGTGAGGCGAGTCAGCAGCATGCGGTGAGTATCGCCGGTTCGGCTCGGGTCATGCCCCGGGAAGGCACGGTGGGTCCGCGACCGCTGGCACAGGCCCTCGGACGCTTCTGCCAGACGCCCTGCCTACTGCAGCCCGAAGGTGGCCGTGAACGTCAGGCCCTTCGTGTGCCAATGACCGATGACGGCGAACACCGTCTGCGGCGCGCCGGTCGTGTTGACCCACGTCGCCGTCTCCGTCCCAGACAGGCCGGTGTCGGCCCCCGCCAGGCACGCCACGCCCGCCACGGAGCACTGCGTCGCCGGCCCCTGCACCAGGTTGACGACCACGTCGGACGTCGAGTTCACGGCGACGGACAGCCGTTGCCCAGCGCCGACGGTGATGGAGTACGCGACGTCGAAGCCCTGGAAGAACGCGCAGCCGGCTCCGGTGAGCGAGTACGCGTGGTTCACGATGAAGGTGGCGGTGTTGACGGGCGGGTTCACCCCCGGCTGCGCGGGGAACGCCGTGGCGCAGGTGTCGCCCGCCGGCGCAGTCGGCAGCGCCGCGGTGCTCAACGCCACGCTGTACGTGAGGTTCGGGCTTGGGGGCGCCGGCACGCTGTCGACGACGAGCAGCATCGGCTGCGGGCCGCTCGTCGTGTTGTCGTAGACCAAGGTGTCCGTCGCCCCTTGGCCGCCTTGCGCCGCGCCGTCGTCGTTCCCGGCGACGCAGGCAGCCGCCGTGCACGCCGACGACGCCGGGACGAGGCTGAGCGTCGTGTCGAGGCCGGGCACCGGTACGGCGGAGACGGTGAGGCGGCTCATGGGGGCGACGGTGAGCGAGTACACGCGATCCGGCCCCGACGTGGTCGGGCAGCGGAAGCTCCCGGCGCCCACGTCGCTCCCCATGCCGGCGAAGCTCTCGGTCGCCCGCGTCTCGTTGCTCGTGACGGCGAGCGGGTTGGCGCAGGTGTCGCCCAAGGGGACGGTCGAGGTCGTCGTCGACACGGCGAAGGTCCCCTGGGGCGCCGCCGTCGGCGTGTCGACGATGAGGTAGACCGTCTTGGCCGTCGGCCCCAGGTTGGCGCTGCTCAGGACTTCGGGGGCGCCGGCGCCGTTCTCGTTGGTGCTCGCCGAGCAGACGCGCTGCGCGCAAGCCAGCGGCGTCTCGGCGAGGGACAGCGACGGGTCCAGCCCTGCGGACGGCGTGACCGTCGCCGTCACCCGCTGCCCGGAAGGCACGTTCAGCGCGTACACCGCGTCCGGGCCGGCGGACGTGGCGGTCGTCGAGCACTGCGAACCGCGCCCTGCGTAGTCGGGCGTGAAGGACGCCAGTGACTGTCCGGCCACGCCACCGTCGACGGTGAAAGGCCACTCGCAGCGATCGCCCTGCACCAACGGCGAGAAGGCGATCTCCAGCGCGAAGAGCCCTTCGTCACCCGCCGCGTAGCCGTCGACGAGGACGAAGACCTGCCGCTGCGTCGGGCCCGCGTTGGCCCAGCTGAGCGTCTGGGGCTCGGGCGTGTCCGCGCTCGCTCCGCAGGTGATGCCGATCGTCCCTGCGTCAGGAGGCCCGAGGACACCGCAGGACGCCAGGTCGGGGATGACGCTGAGCACCGAGTCGAAGGCGGTCGCGGCGCCCGCGCCGTTCGTCAGCCGCACCGAGAGCCGCGTCTGCGGTGGCACGGTCACCGCGTACACCGCGTCCCCAGCGCTCGCCGCGGAGAGCGTCGGCGAGCCTTGGCACCCGCCCGTGTCGGTGAATCGAAACGCGTTCCGCGCCGCGCCGGTCGTCCCAGTCACCGTCATCGCCGAGGTGATGACCGGCGCGCCGATGCAGCCGTTGAGACCCGCGTCGACGGCGCTGCCGCCGGAGCCCGCAGTTCCGCCGGA
>JALHOS010000566.1 GCA_022842905.1 Myxococcaceae bacterium
GACGCCGACGCGCTCGACGTGGCGCTCCACACCAAGCTCGTCTTCGCGCCGCGGCCCATGCGCCCGGGCCACGCCATGCACGCCGTGCTCGCGCTGGGCAAGGCCGCGCAGGGGCGCCCCGGCTTCCTCCACCAGGCCACGCTCGATCTCGACGTGCAGCAGGCAGCGGCGCAGGCGCTCGAGGAGAACCTGCTGCGGCTGCGGCCGTTGGGCGCCGGCGCCTCCGCGGGGCTGGTCGTCGACCTGACACGCGGAGAGCTGCTCGCCTACGTCGGCTCGACGGACTACTTCGACGTCGGGAACAAGGGCGCGATCGACTACCTCACCGCGCGTCGGTCCCCCGGCTCGGCGCTCAAGCCCTTCATCTACGCGCTGGCGCTCGAAGACGGCACGCACACGGCGGCCAGCGAGCTGCCGGACACCCCCGTGGAGTTCGTCGTGCCGGGCGGAGGCCTCTACGTGCCCGAGAACATCACCCACACCTTCTTGGGGCCCATGCTGCTGCGCCAGGCGCTGGGCAACTCGCGAAACATTCCCGCGCTGCGCGTGCTGGCCGACGTCGGCGTGGACCGCGTGGTGGGGCTGCTCGAGCGGGGCGGCGTGTCGTCGGTGCGGTACCGGCCCGAGGCGTACGGGCTGACGCTCGCGATCGGCAGCTTGCACGTGACGCCGCTGGAGCTGGCCCAGCTCTACACCGCGCTCGCCAACGAAGGCGTCACCCTGCCCTTGCGCCGCTTCACCGACGAGCCAACGGCCGCTGGCACGCGGCTGTACCTGCGCGACCCGGCCATGCTCACCACGCAGATCCTCGCCGACCCCGAGGCGCGGCGGCCCGGCTTCGCCGCGGGTGGCCCGCTGGACTTCGACTACGGCGTGGCGGTGAAGACGGGCACGAGCCAGGGCTACCGCGACGCGTGGGCGGTGGCGTACAGCGAGCGCTTCCTCGTCGTCGTCTGGGTCGGCAACCACGACTGGCGGCGCATGAACCTCGCGTCCGGCGTCACCGCCGCCGCGCCCGCGGCCCACGCGATTCTCGATCGGCTCACCGCGGCCGATCGCGCGCACGACGCGCCGCTCGAGCTGCCGCTGCCGCCCACCGTCGTCCACCGCGACGTGTGCAGCGTGTCGGGCAAGATCCCGGGGCCGGCCTGCCCGCACACCAAGGCGGAGGTCTTCTTGCCCGGCACCGAGCCGACGGACGGCTGCCGCTACCACGGCGAGGTGGCGATCGACCTGCGCACCGGCCTGCGCGCCACGCCGAGCTGCCCCAAGGACGTCGTCGTCAAGCGCCCCATGCTCGCGCTGCCCCAGGCGTACGAGGTGTGGGCGCGGCGCAAACACCTGTCGCTCGCGCCGACCGCCGAGTCCCCGCTGTGCCCTTCGTCGCCGCCCGGCCCGCCCGCGCTGACGATCCGCGAGCCCTTGCCCGCCTCGCGCTACCTCTACGATCCCGACACCCCGCGGGAGTTCGCCACCGTGCGCCTGTCCGCCGCCGTGGAGCCCGCGACGGAGGACGTGGTGTGGCTGGTCGACGGCACGCCCGTGGGCACCGTCGGCTACCCCCACGAGCTGCGCTGGCCCATGAGCCCCGGCGTGCACACCATTCGTGCACAGCTCGCGCGCGGCGCGGCGCAGAGCCAGCCCGTGCGGATCGTCGTCGACGACTGACCGCGCCTCACTTGGCGGGCGATCACTTTCCCAGAAGCCGAGAAACATGAATTGAGATTCAACTTGGGGCTTTTCAAAGCCGGTGCGGAGCGCCTACGAAGTGGCACCCGTTCGTGGCCCTCCACGCTTGGCAGTCTTTTTTGAAGAAGAGGTCGCATGCGCCTGATTCGTCGGCTGTCGCTGGTGTTGCTCCCCGCGCTCGCAGCGTGCGGCGGTGAGGTCTCTGATTCGACGCTCGCGATCTCGGACGACGATCTGGCCCGCGCCGAGAGCACGGCGCCGCTGAGCTTCACGGGGACGGACCTGCAGTTCGCCGAAGGCTTCGCGCCGCGCAACGCGCCGTTCGGGGGCTTTGGTGGCGGGCGCTGCCGCGCGAGCCGGACGCCGGTCATTTACCTGCCGGGCAACGGAGACGACGCGAAGAACTTCGACTTTCCGCCGAGCGTGGGCGGGCTGTCGCCGTACGACTCGCTGGTAGCCGCCGGGTACCGCGACTGCGAGCTGTTCGGCGTGAACTGGATCGAAGAGAGCCGCCGCAAGCAGCCGCTGCTCAACTACCACGACTCGCAGAAGGCCCAGATCATCAAGGACTTCATCTGGGACGTGCTCACGTACACGGGCAAGTCGAAGGTCGACATCATCGGGCACTCCATGGGCGTGACGCTGGGCCTCGCGACGCTGGAAGAAGAGGAGCTCTTCCCGAAGGTGCGCCGCTTCGTGGCGATCAGCGGGGCCATGCGCGGACTCGGTGCCTGCTGGACGTTCGGCAACGCGAACCCGGCGTTCCCCGTCTGCGGCAGCCAGAACTACCTCTTCCCGCAAGTGTTCGGGCTGTTCCCGGACACGCTCGTGTCGCCGAACTGGCGCATGGGTAGCCGCGGCTTCCGGGACTTCCCCAAGCAGTTCCCCGCCACGCGCTTCTACGTGATCACGGCAGGCAAGCGAGACGGCTTCATCTGCGGGACGAACTCCTTCACGCCGGACTGCGATCGCACTGCGCGCTTCGAGGCAGCGACCAACGTGCGCGCCCAGGTCGACGTCGGCGTCGGCTCCACCGCCGACCAGCTCGACTTCGACTGGACCGACTACACGGCCTTCAAGGCCGGCGCGGGTGATGTCGATGGCGTCGGGCACTTCCGCGCGAAGAACAACACCGGGCGCGTGCAGGCCAACATGCTGACGACGGAGTGCTCCGGCGCCGGGTGCTGCCGCGGGTACGACGGCGGCTGCGGGCTGTAGTCAGGAGTCGGGCAGCGCGCCCCCGCACCGCCACGGCTGTCGCTCCCGCAGGAGGTGCCGGCGGCGTTTCGTCGGTTCACTTCGCCCGCGCAGGAGAATCGGCGCGTCTGCGGTTCGACGCGAGGCACGCGCTCCTCAGGTGGGCTGCGTGAGCGCCGACGACAGGCTCCGCGTCAGCGAAGGCCCACATGCGGCGCGAGGCGCGTTCCCTGGAAGCTCAGGCCGCGGCCTTCAGCGTCTGCTCTTCCGGCACCTCGAGGCGAGTGACGAGGACCACGATCCGCTGGCCGTCGCACATGGCGACCGCGGGCACCCACGCGTCTTCGAGGATCGCGGTGATCTCCGCCATGGTCGCGTCGCGGCCCATGCGAACGACGCCACGCAGCGGCAGATCCGCCAGCTTGAAGGCGGGCACCTGGCGCGCGTAGGCGAGCAGCTCTTCTCGCCGCATGGCGGACAGGCCAGCGACGGACTCGACGACGACCCACTCGGCGTCGGTCGACGCGACGGTCGCGGCGGCGGCCTCCACCGACGACTCCGGTTCCACGAAGGGCAGCACACGTCGCGGAGAGCCGATGATCTTGCAGAGCATGCCGCCCAGAACAGCAACGGACGCGCCACCGTGCAGCACCGCCGCTCGAGTCCCGCGGGCCACGCAACGGCCTACCGCCGCTGGAGCCGAAGGCGCTGGTCGCCACACCCGCCCGAGGTCGCCCTCACGAGGTGGGTCGCCGCGGACCTGGCCCCAGTCGCCAGATCGTCTGACGCTTCAGCGATCCTCGCCCAGGCGCTGCCACGCCGACAGCACTGGCGCGGCGTGGGCTTCGAGGGCCTCGACCGTCGCGTGGCCCAGCCGCAGGACGAGCTCGTCTCGCCGCGACGGCCCCGCGTCGACCCGAAGCGACGACAGGGCGCGGGCCACCCGAGCCAGCGCCTTGGACCCCCCGTCGGCGGCGTGACCGCCGTCCG
>JALHOS010000567.1 GCA_022842905.1 Myxococcaceae bacterium
GGCGGAGGCGGCGCGAGCTCGACGGCGGCGTAGGGCAGGGCGGCGAAGGCCTGGGCGGCGGCCAGCACGCAGCCCGCGAGCTTCACGCTGGCCCACACCAAGGGGCCTGCGGCCCACGGCACCAGCACGTGTACGGCCGCCAGCGTCGCGCACACCACGACCAGCGCGCTGACCACCGGCAGCAGCAGCACGTTGGACACGAGCCCTGCCAGCCCCAGCCGGTGAAAGACGAGCAGCAGCACCGGGCCCGTCACCAGCGTCACCGCGACCGAAGCGCACGCAGTGCCGACGAGCACCTCTCGCCACTGCGCCAGGCGCAGCACCCAGCCGTCCTGCCGTGACGGGTGCGGCGGGTCGAGGGGGACCAGCCCGCGCAGCGCCGGGCCGACGACGATGAGGGCCAGGAGGGACAAGAAGGACAGCTGCACCGACAGATCGAACGGCGCCGACGGATCGACCGCGGTCATCACCAGCCCCGCGCCGGCCAGGGCGTTGAGCGCGTCGGCCCGCCGCTGCAGTACGAAGGCGACGAACACCGCGCTCGCCATGAGCCCCGAGCGCACCGCCGGCGGCTGCCAGCCCGTGAAGGCGACGTAGGCCCAGAGCAGCGGCACGGCCAACGGCGCGGCGAGCTGCCGTGCGTCGAGGCGCCGCAGCCGTCGGAAGGGCAACCAGATGAGCGCGCGCCGGAAGACCACGAACGCAGCGAGCGCCAAGGCCGCGACGTGCAGCCCGCTGACAGACAGCACGTGCGCCAGCCCGCTGCGTGCGAAGTCGTCTTCGACGGACTCCGACAGCGTCGCGCGCTGGCCCGCCGCCAGCGTGAGCACGACGCTCCCCGCGGGGCCCGTCTCCTCGGCGCGCACCCGTTCGGTCAGCGACGCGTGTGCTCCGGCCAGCCAGCGCCCGAGCAGCGGTGCCCAGGCGTGGTGGACCAGGCGCTCCGACGCACACCCGCCTGTCCACTGCTGGGCGCTGCGCACCAGCTTGCGGTGTGGGCTCCACTCGCCCGGGTTCATCGCCGGGAGGCGCTCACGCAGCCGGGTGACGCACGCCACGTCGTCGCCGGGCGACACCCGCGCCGCGCCGTCGATCGCCAGGCTCAGCCCGAAGTGCGCAGGCGTGTCGTCGACGCGCTCGACGTCCAGCTTGACCAGCGGACCGGTCGGCGTTTCGAAGACGGACTGCACGCGTCCTCGGAGGCGGTGCGGCAGCCCGTCCGTGGGGAGCCCTCGAGCCGTGCTGCGCTCCACCGCGAGCCAGCCACCGGCCGAGAAGAACGCCGCGAGCACCAGCGAGTGCGCTCCGGTGCGGTGTGCCACCCTGGCCCCGACCGCTGCCACGCCCACCGCCGCTGCCGCCCAGACCCACGCCGAGACGGGCAGCTCACCCAACAGCACGACCCCTGCCACGAATGCCAGCGCCGGCGCCAACGCCGGCCGGAGCCGCAGCTCCCGCCACCCCAACCCGCCCATGTGAACGACCCCCCGCCCAGCGACACCGATGACGCGGGAAGGCTACGGCGTGTGTGACGTTGTAGTCAAACGGGATTCGTGCTACCGGGCGGACCTCTTCGGCGCCCGGCGGGCGTCATTACGCAGCGAGTCAGGAGAGCGGGATGTTCAAGCCAGGCGACAAAGCGGTGTACCCGGGGCACGGCGTCGGAGAGGTGGTCGGCATCGAGCACACGGAGGTCGCGGGGCAGCGCCAGAGCTTCTACGTGCTGAAGATGCTGGAGAAGAACGGCGGCCGCTTCCTCATTCCGATCAACAAGATCGGCCAGGTGGGGCTGCGAGAGATCATCTCCGAGGACGACGTGCGGCAGGTGTACGCGATCCTCAAGGAGAAGGACATCTCGGTGGACTCGACGACGTGGAACCGTCGGTACCGGGAGTACATGGAGAAGATCAAGACGGGCAGCGTGTTCGAAATCGCCGAGGTGCTGCGCGATCTCTACCTGCTCAAGGGTGACAAGGACCTGTCCTTCGGCGAGCGGAAGATGCTCGACACCGCGCGCTCGCTGCTCATCAAGGAGCTGGCGTTCGCGAAGGCCTGCACCGAGAACGACATCGAGTCGGACCTGAAGAAGATCTTCCCGACGGCGTGAGCGAGCCGACCGAGCCGAGCCAGCTGAGCAGAGATCTGGCCGCGGTCGAAGCGGCGGAGCGCGACGAGCGCATCGCCGAGCTGGAGGCCAAGCTGTCACGGCCCAGCGGTGTGGGGGTGCTGCCTCCGCTCGCGGCGATCGCGTGTGCGGTGTGCGTGGCGCTGCTGTGGAGCGATCGCGCGGAGCTTGTCTACGCGCTGTCGGACCAGGAGCCCATCGAGCTGGGGGCCGAGGGCGACTACCGCTTCGAGGCCGCGGCGAACAACCGCTACGTGCGCATTCACGGCATTCCGACGGCGTTCGGCACCTACTGGCAGGAGCGCGCGGCCACCTTCGTCGCGGTGGGCTTGCGGGACACGCCGGTGCTCGTGGCGCGGGTGCTGCTCCCCAGCGAGTCGTGGAAGCCCGGAGACAAGGCGCAGCGGCCGGACCCGCGGCCCTTCACCGTGCGCGGGCGGCTGCTCTCCCGCGACGCCGCGCAGAAGTACGAAGACGCCTTCGCCAAACACGAAGCCCACGGCGAGGTGAACCCGAAGTGGCTGCTCGTGGCCGAAGCGAGGCCGGGAGGAGACTTAGGCACGTCGGTGTGGCTGGGCGGCCTGTTCGCGGTGGCGCTGCTGAACGCCTGGTTCTTCACCCGCGGCGTCATCGCCTTCGTGCGGGCGAGGACGGCGCGCTGAGCGCCTTCTAGTCGCCGAACGCGTCGTCGATGGCGTTCTTCGGCGGAGCCTTCTTGGGCGCCGGCTTCGGCGCAGGGGCGTCTTCTTCCTCGTCGTCGCCGCCGCCGGAGAGCTTGGCCAGCTGGTCCTTGGCGCGCTGATTGTTCGGGTCGTACTTGATCGCTGCTTCGAAGGCCTTCTTGGCGTTCGCGGTGTTGCCGGTCGACGCGTACTGCATGCCGGCCAGCACGTAGATGTGGCCCAGCTGCTTGCGGATCTCGCCGCCGTACTTGCTCCACCCGTTGGACAGCTGATCGTCCAGGTCCTTCGCCTTGCCGAAGTTGGTGATCGCGGCGGAGCCGTTGTTCGCGAGCACCGCGTCCTTCGCGGCGTCGTAGTGGGCGATGAAGCGAGACAGCTTGTCGGTCAGCTCTTTGTCTCCCGCCTTCTTGGCGGCCTCGAGGGAGGCCTCGGCGTTGCCGCGCTCGTACGCCGCGAGGATCTGCTGCCGCTTGGCGCCGCCCTTGGCCGCGGGCTCTTCGGCTTCCTCGTCTTCCTCGGCAGCTGCGGCGGCAGGCTTCTTCGCGACCCCAGCGGCCATGCGGGCGACCGTGGGCGCCTTGGCGACGGTGACCGCCGGCGGGCGCTCGTTGCGCACCACGACGGGCGGGCTTGCGACCTTCACGGCGCGATCGTTGGCCGGCTCGGCGGCGGCGACCTTGACGTCCTCGCCCTTGGCGGCCTTGGTGTCTTCGGTGGCCTTGGCTTCTTCGGCCGCCTTCGCTTCTTCAGCGGCCGCTGCCTCTTCGGCGAGCTTGGCTTCCTCGGCGGCCTTCGCTTCCTTCGCCGCGCGCTCTTCTCGTTCGCGCTCGGCCATGCGCCGGGCGATGGCTTCTTGGATCTCCTTCTCGCGCGCGCTGACCGACTCTTCCGGCTCCGCCACTTTCTTGGCCTTGGCCGTCTCCGGGGCGGGCTGCTGCACCATGAGCGTCTTGACCAACGCGAAGGCGAGCACCGTCGCCAACCCAAAGCCCATGGCTCCGGCGAACACGGCGATCTTGAGCGCCCGACTGCTGCCGGCACGCGCCGGAGCGCTGTAGCC
>JALHOS010000568.1 GCA_022842905.1 Myxococcaceae bacterium
GTCGCAGCGGCCGGCGCCGACGAGCTGCGCGCCGGGCAGGACGCCGTCGTCCAGCGCGACGCGGACGGCGACCGTGTCCGCCGAGCGCACTTCCACGGCCGGTCGCTCCGTCGCGGGCGTGACGAAGCTGACCTGCCGCAGCGCGGGCGGCGTGAAGTCGAAGTGTGCGGTGGCGAAGCGCTCCGCGGTGTTGCCCGCGAAGTCCTCGACGAGGACCTTGAGGGTGTGCTCGCCCTCGGCCTCCGTGGCGGTGACGGCGCGCTCGCACAGGCAGCTGACGGCTCCGCTGGCGGCGAAGCACTGGCTGGGCGGGCATTCCCAGGGGGCCTCGTCGAAGAGGACCAAGGTCCGCTGCACCCGCTCGTCGCGGGTGAAGCGCACCCCCAAGCGGTCGAAGCCCGGCGCCAGGCTGAAGCGCGTGGCGCTCGCCCACCCGGCGTCCGTCCCGCGCAGCAGCTCGAGTGGCCCGAGCCCCGGCGCGACGTCATCGACCAGCACCCAGCGCGGAAGGAGCTGGGCGGGCGTGACGTTGCCGGCGAGGTCGCTCGAGGGCCCGAGCGTCAACGCGAACGTGCAGCCGTGGGCGCCCGGCGGGACGACCGCGCTGAAGTCGACGTAGACCTCGTCTCGCACGGCGGCGGTGAAGGGCAGGCCGGCGTCGCACCCCACCGCTTCGGCGAACAACGTGGGCGCGACGACGGCCTCCGACGCCACCGCCTGAAACGCCACGCGACCGCCGCCGCGCGCGTGGGTGACGCCACCGTCGCCGATCAGCGTGAGGGCGGGGGCGGTGAAGTCGAAGCGCACGGTGCCGAGCGAAATCGGCCGCGAGTCGTTCCCGGCCTCGTCGGTGAGCGACGCCGTCAGCTCGTGCGGCCCTTCGACGGCGTCCGGTCCGACGGTGGCGGCGAAGGTGCTCTCTCCTCGGGTGGCCACTCGCTCGCCGAGGACCGGCACGCCGTCGAGGCGGACCTCCGGCGGTGCGGCCAGTGGCTCGTCCGGTGCCAGACTGACGCGGAGCGTGTCACTGCGCTTGAGGAGCCGCGCCGAGACGGCGCTGGCGCTCAGACTCGGCGGCACGCGGTCCTCGGGAGCCGCGGGGAAGCAGCGGCGGACCTGCGCCCCGCACCGGTAGCCGTCGGGGCACAGCCCGTCCCGCGCGCAGTCCCAGGTGACGTCCGCGGGTACGGCCGGGTCGAAGCGGCAGGCGGACAGGGCGAGGGCCGCGATCGCGGTGAGGGTGACGAGAAGGCGCACGGCGTCAGTCTGCCCGAATGTGCGGTCGACGCGCGGTGGCGGTTGAGGTGGACGGAGCGCGCAGGTCGTGGCGGCCCTGGGCTCGAGGTGCGTCAGTGTCCGGCGCCGTCGTTCGCCGCGACCGGCTCCGGCAGCGCCGCCCAGATGAGCGCCGTCACCGCCACCGTGGCCACACACGCCACCGTCGCGACCGAGCCGAAGCCCGACCGGCCGTAGAGCAGCCCGGCGACCGCGCCGCCCAGCGCGAAGCCCGTCTGCCCGCCAAACGACGACAGGCTCATGAGCGAGCCGCGCTCGTCCGCCGGCACCAGCGCCGAGAAGAGCGACTGAATCGGCGGCGAGCGCATGGACGCCGACGCCATGGCGACGAAGAAGACGGGGTACGCCCACGCGAAGGACGTGACGAGCAGCGGAGTCAGCCCCGCCACCGCCGCGAAGACGACCGACGTCGCCAGAATGACGACGCGCCGGCCGACCCGGTCCGAGAGCTTCCCGGCCAGCGGGTTCGCGAAGACCGCGGCGAGCCCTCCGACCGCGAACAGGCCCGCCACCGTGTCGGCGCTGACGTGAAAGGCGGCCTCGAGCCACGTCGGCAGGTAGGCGATGTACTCGCCCACGCCGAAGAACATGACGAAGTACGACAGCGCCGCGGCGGCGGTGCTGCGGCGGGTGAGGAGCCCACGGTACTTGCCAAGCGCCGAGCGCACCGACAGCTCCGTCGCCAGCGGCACGGCCGGCTGCGGCACCTTCGTCCACGTCAGCACCGACGCCAGCCCCATGAAGACGGCCAGCGCCAGGAACGGGCTGCGGAACCCGAAGCGCTCGGCCATGACGGCGCCGATGGGAATGCCCAGCACCTGGCCCAGCGCGAAGCCGCTCATCACCCAGCCGTTGGCCAGCCCGCGCCGCTCGTACGGGAAGTAGTCACCCACGTACGCCACGGCCACGCCGCCCAGAATGCCGCCCGCCATGCCCGCCAGCGCGCGCACGCCGAGCATCGCCGGGTAGCTGTCGGCGACCAGGTGCAGCACCAGGGCCGCCGTCATCCACGTCGTGCCCACGAGCAGAATGAAGCGCCGCCCGTAGCGGTCGGAGATGGGGCCCGCCAGCAGCGCGAAGAGCCCGGCGCACGCGCCGTACGCGGTGATGAGGGTGCCGCGCAGCTCCTGGGCAATGTTCAGCGCCTGGCCGATGCGCGGGAGAATCGGCGCCACCAGGAAGACCTGGCTGGTGGACGCGAAGTTCATGGCGAAGAGCGCGCCCAGAATCGGCCAGTCGCTGCGGCGGGGCGTCGGGGTGGCGTCGGGCACGCGGGCACCGTAGTCCTCCGCTGCCTTCGACGCCGCCGCAGACTCACCGTGGCGGGCAGACGCACACGGCCGGCGAGCACGGGCAGGGCCGGCGCTTGCTGCGCACGGACGCCCTGACGCCAGCGCAGCGACGGCCCCGTGCGGAAAACGCCTGCGCTCGCGGTACAACGCCCGCCTTCATGCGCCTCGTTCTCCACCTCGTGCCCGCCGGCTGGCTCTGCGTCGGGCTGCTGGCGCTGCTCGCCGGCGCGTGCGCCTTCGACGCCACGACCCCGGCGCAGGCGCAGGCGCAGTGCAGCGCCGACGCCCCGCAGTGCCCCGGCGTCACCGTCTGCCAGGTTCGCCTGGGCCTGTGCGTGGCCGGCATCGAGCGCGAAGCGCCGCGGCTGACCGACGTGGCCCTCAGCCCCGCCGCGGGCACCCGCGCGACGCGCTTCGTGCTGCGCTTCTCGGCGTCAGAGCCACTCCTCGTCGCGCCGGCGGTGTGGGCCGTGTTCGAACGGGGCGGCCGGCGGCCCTTCAGGCCCGTCAGTCAGCAGGGTGACGCGTTCGTCTTCGAGTACCAGCCTTCGGACGAGCAGGCTTCTGGCCAGGCCCGGGCCGTCGTGGAGGTGTTCGACCGCTCCGGCAACTTCGGCGTCCTCGACGAGCCGCCGAGCTTCTTCGTCGACGCCACGCCGCCGCGCGCTTCGGTGGCGGCGCTCACCCTCGAAGCGCCTGCGGACGGCCCGTTGGCGCGCGCACGCCGGCTCGGCCCCCGCGTGACGGGGCTGCTCTCGTTTTCCTTCGATGAGCCGGTGGCCGACGACGTGGCGCTCAGCGCCGAGCCTCCGGTCCTCACCTTCACGCCCGAGGACGCGGGCACGGGCCAGTGGTCGTTTCGGGTGCGGCTGTCCAATGGCGACGGGGGCGTGACGCAGCCGGTGGCCCTCACCGTCCGCGCGCGGGACGTCTTGGGCAACGAGGCGACGCAGCCGCTGCGGCTGACGCAGGCCCTGGTGGTGGACGACGTGGCGGTGGCCGCGGGGGCCGACGCCGTCTTCGTGCGCGCGCCCTTCGGGTCTGACGCGCAGCCGACGCCGCACTTCCGCGTCGACGGCGTCACCGAGCCCGACGTGCTGGTGCGCGTGCTGACGCCCGCGGGCACCGAGCTGGTGCGCGCCCAGTCCGACGCCGACGGCGGCTTCTCGGTTTCCGTCCCCCCGCCCGACCGCGCCGTGGTGCTGGTGGACTTCACCGACGGCGCGGCGAACACCACGCCGGCCCAGCCGCTGCGGCGCACGCGCCTGGTGC
>JALHOS010000569.1 GCA_022842905.1 Myxococcaceae bacterium
AGCGGCGGCTCCGCGGGCAGTGGCGGCACAGCGGGAAGCGGCGGCACAGCGGGAAGCGGCGGCACAGCGGGCAGCGGCGGCTCAGCGGGGACTGGCGGCTCCGTCGACGCAGGGTGTCGGCTCCTCCGCCGCGACGCGGGCATCGTCCCCACCGCCATCTTCCCCAACGCGCAGAGCCTGCTCCCCGACGCCGGCCCGGCGTACACCGACACCGTGCCGCGAACGTTGGACCTCGCCGAGCGCGCCACGCTCTTCCTCCAAGGCATGGCCCAGTGCACGTTGCCCGACCACGACTACGCCCCAGCGGCCCCCGGCATTCTCCACGACGGCACGCAGGGCATGGTGGTGACCGAGTGGACCGTCTTCCCCGACGGCGGGGCGGTGGCCTTCCAGCGGCCGGTGTGCGGCGGTGCGGGGCCGTGCCTCGAGACGCAGGAGGGCGTGCCCAACTGGGGCAAGGTCGCGCTGGCGATGTACCAAGCCCGTCGCATCACGAGCTACGACGCGACCAACGCCGACGGCACGTTGGCCGCGCAGTGGAACTCCACGGTGAACATGCTGCGGCCGGACGCGAACCTGCGCGCCTACCTCCGCGGCGCCGGGCAGGCGGTGCAGCAGTTCCTCGTGCCGGGCGAGCCGTCGCCCATCACCCCCACGACCGTGGTGCTCGACTTCCTCGCCGAGGTGCACACCCACCAGCCCAACAACGTGGCGCTGCGCGACGCCATCGACTCGCTGCTCGCGCTGCACCAGCGCCAGCTGCTCGTCTTCGACGGTGGCGTGGGCATGACGTACTTCTGGGACGCGGACCCGGCGGTGCTGCCGCGCGGCGAGCCCCTCGAGAACGCCCAAGGCACCGCCGCGTGGACACGCGCCTTCATTCAAGGGCGCGCGCTGCTGGCGCTGGCGGACTGGGCGCGGACGGGCAACTCCTGCGAGGCCGCCGTCCTGGTGCCCGGCCTGCGCCAGTACGTGCTCGGCAACCGGAACAGCGAGCTGTGGGCCAGCCCCGACACCGCGCGCTTCCCGCCGGAGCCGGGGCAGTACGTGGGCCACATGCACTCGCACCTCCTCGCGGCCCACGGGGTGCTGGCCGCGGCGCCGGCGCTGCGTACGAGCAGCCCCGCCGGCTACCGCGGCTACGTGGACTTCGTCCGCAGCGTGTACGACTTCACCAAGCGCCGCACGCGCGCCGCCGAGCTGGGCCACTTCGGTGAAGTCGGCACGCTCGGCGACATGCTCCGCTTGGCGCTGCGCCTGAGCGACCTGGGCGAGGCGGACCTCTACGACGACGTCGACCAGTGGACGCGCAACCAGCTGGCCGAGTCGCAGATCGACGTCGCGGCGAGCGCGTTCATCACCAGCCGCTCGTCACCCGACTGGCGCTTCGATCAGGTGGCGACCAAAGCCCGCGGCATGTTCTTCTCGGACGCGACGCACATCTTCGCGCAGCCGCTCAACATGAACGCGCGCTGGAACGTGGACGGCCCCGCCAACGCCATGCGCGCGCTGTACGAGGTGTGGCGGCACATTCTCCAGGCCCGCGGCAGCACCCTGCGCGTCAACCTGCTGCTCAACCGCGCCAGTCCGTGGCTCGACGTGCGCGGCTTCGAGCCGTACGCCGGGCGCGCTGAGCTCGTCACCAAGGCGCAGCTGGGGCCCTTCACCACGCTCGAGCTCCGCTTGCCCCGACACGCGCTGGCGGGCCCCATCTCCCTCAGTCGCGGCGGCCTGCCGGTGCCCTTCACCCGCGCGGGCAACCTGCTGACCGTCACGTCGCTGGTGCCCAGCGCGACGTACGTGCTCACCTACCCGCTGCCCCGCAGCACGCAGACGGTGACCACGCTCAGGGCGCAGGACGCCTGGTGGTACGAGGGCAGCTACGCGGGGCAGTACAGCGTGGAGACCGTCGAGCAGTTCGCCGGCTCGTTCCTGGGCTCGACGCTGGTGGACGTGCGCCGGCTGGACGGTGGTGTCGACCCGCGCTCCGCTCCAAACGCGATTCCGCGCTACCAGCGCCAGGCGTGGAGAGACTTGGACGGCGGCGCCGTGGCTCCGACCATGAGCGTCACGCGGGTGCCGGTGTCGGACGTGGCGCAGCCGCTCTGAGGCGCGCTCCCGAGGAGCCGTTCGAACGCGCGCTCCCCAAGCGTCTTCAGTCGAGGGCGCGGAAGAAGGCGGCCATCGCGGCCTTGCCTTCAGGTGTGGCGCCAAAGGCAAGTCGAAGTTTGATCTCGCTGTGGCCCTGCTCCGTCGTTTGCGCGTCCACCTTCGCGAGCTTGGCGAGGCGGCCGAAGTCTCGGCCGAGCAACGCGGCGCCGGCCTGCACGTCGGCGGGCTGCTTCGACCAGTCCGCGAGGGCGGCCTTGCCCGCGTCCGAGGACTTGAAGCTGGCGAACGCTTGCTCGTAGGGCTCAGCGGCCTTCTTGAAGTGCGCGAGCCGCTGGAGCGGGTCGCTCCGGGCCACCGACGGTGGAGCGAAGCCCGGGGTCGCCAGCGACGGAGCGCCGAGCGCGTCGCGCCCGCCGTCGAGGTGCTCGAGCTGCTCGTCCAGTACCTTGCCCAGGTCTGGAGTCGCCTCCCCGCGTTTGCCGGTCCCCCAGCCGCCGTCGCTCTTGGGGCTCATCAGGTCCTTGGCGAACGCCTGCATCGCCGGGGACAGCGCGAAGCGCTGGTACTCCTGCACTGACAGGCCAGTCGCTTCCTTGGCCACCGGCGCCGTCGAAGAGAGCCCCGTGATGCCCGTTGCGTTCGTCATTGAGAAACCTCCGCGAGGGAGCGCAAACGGTACGTGCGGCGAATTCCCCCGACAACCAACAGGCCCAATCGGTGCCGTGGGTCGACGCACGTGGGGCTTGCGTCCGCCGCGCGAATGTGGCGCGTGCTACCGCGGGTCTGGTGTGGCCCCCAGCGCCGCCGTCAGGCTCTGCGCTCGCTGCGCGAACCCGGCCACCTGGGTGACGGTCGCTCGCAGCCGGAAGCGGTCGAGCCCCAACGTCTGCGCCGCGTCCTGCACCTCCGCCAGCCGCTCCACGCGCCAGTCTTCCGTGCAGTTCAGGTCCGCCAGCGCCGAGACGAGGCGGAGCACCTGCACGTCCTTGCTCGCGCCAGGCTGGTGGTGCTGCGCGCAGGCCTCTTGGAGCTCGGCCGGCAGCTCCCACGCGCGGGCCAGCTGCACGCCGAGCTCCACGTGGAGCGCTTCGAGCAGCGCCGCGAGCGGGAGCGGCGCCGCCGCGGCCGCGGCCTGCTCGGCGCGCAGGGCGACGACCGCGCGGAGGCACACGTCTTTGCCGATGTCGTGGAGCAGCCCGCCCACGAAGGCGCGCTGCGCGTCCAGGCCCAGGTCCTGCGCGAGCGCTGAGGCCGCGAACGCACAGGTGATGCCGAGCTGCCAGGTGCGTACCCTGACCGCCGCGACGTCGTCGGTGGGCCCAGCCGCCCCCGCGTACACCTGCTGCGCCGCCGCGGCGCTCGCGAGCTTCGCGACCTCGGCAAAGCCCAAGCGCACCACGGCGTCCCGCGCGCTCAGGACCGGCTTGCCCGAGGCGGTCGCGAAGGCCGGTGAGTTGGCCACGCGCACCACCTGCGCCGTCAGCGTCGCGTCCTGGTTGAGCAGCCGCACCAGCTCGTTGGCGCCCAGCTCGCCGCGGTCGACCGTCTGGGCGACGCGCACCGCGACCCACGGAAAGCTGGGCAGCGCGCCGGGCTCCTGCAGCAGTCCGAGGGCGCGAGCGCGCAGCTGCTCCACCAGCGCCGGTGGAAGTGACGGCTCGCTCGCGCGTGGCGTGGCGGCGAGGTCCGCCAACGAGAGCAGCGCCAGCGCCCGGCCGGCGTCCGGTGGCTTGCG
>JALHOS010000570.1 GCA_022842905.1 Myxococcaceae bacterium
GTGCGGGAGGTGCGGGAGACGGCGCGGGCGGCTGGCGCTTGAGTCCTGGGGGCTCTCCCGAAGGCGCCGCGGGCTTGGCCGCTGCCGGCGGCGCGTCGGTCTTCGCGCCAAGGGGGGCGTCCGTCGGCGTGCCGCAGGTCATGCACCGGACCGCGCCGACCACGTTCAAGAAGTCACAGTGGGGACAAACGACGCCCAACGCCTTCGACAGGAGAGCTGACATTTCGGGCCGGCATAGTCAGTCATGAAGGGCAGGGACGCAAGGCTGACGCGTTGCGGCAGGTATGGTGGGTGCTAGTCTTCGGTCGGTTGATTCGGCTGAACGACATTCTGCAGCGGGTGCTCTCGTATCACCCGGACCCAAACCTCGACCTGATCAAAAAGGCGTACGTCTATTCGGCGAAGGTCCACGAGGGCCAGGTTCGGAAGTCCGGCGAGCCGTACCTGATCCACCCGCTCGAGGTCGCGGGCCTGCTCGCCCAGCTTCGGCTCGACGAAGCGTCGGTCGCTGCGGGGCTTCTGCACGACACCGTCGAGGACACGCTGGCCACGGTCGAGGAGATCAAAGAGCTGTTCGGCGAGGAGGTGGCGCTGATCGTCGACGGCGTGACGAAGCTCTCGAAGTTCGCCGCGCCGCAGCAGCTCTCGGCCGAAGAGAAGCAGGCCGAGAACTTCCGCAAGATGCTGGTGGCCATGGCCCAGGACATTCGGGTCATTCTGGTGAAGTTGGCGGATCGGCTGCACAACATGCGCACGCTCGATCACATGAGCGACGAGAAGCAGGCGCGCATCGCGCAGGAGACGCTCGACATCTACGCGCCGCTCGCGAACCGGCTGGGGATCAGCTGGGTGAAGACGGAGCTGGAAGATCTGTCCTTTCGCTACGCGAAGCCCAAGGACTTCTTCGAACTCGAGAGCAAGATCGCCCGGAAGAAGAAGGACCGGGAAAAGTACATCGCCGACGTCGTCGCGATCATCGAAGGCAAGCTCAAGGAGTCGGGCCTGCCCGGGAAGGTGTCCGGACGCTTCAAGCACTTCTACAGCATCTTCAAGAAGATGCGGACGCAGGGCATCGACTTCGAGCAGGTGCCGGACGTGATCGCGTTTCGCATCATCACGCCGGAGCTCTCGCAGTGTTACGCGGCGCTCGGCCTGGTGCACCAAATGTGGAAGCCGGTGCCGGGGCGGTTCAAGGACTTCATCGCCATTCCCAAGGCGAACATGTACCAGTCGCTGCACACGACGGTGATCGGCCCGCTGTCGGAGCGGATCGAAATTCAGATCCGCACCGAGGAGATGCACCGCATCGCCGAAGAAGGCATCGCCGCGCACTGGGTCTACAAAGAAGGCAAGTCGGCGCTCAGCCGTGACGACGAGAAGTTCGCCTGGCTGCGGCAGCTGCTCGAGTGGCAGCAGGATCTGAAGGACCCCAAGGAGTTCCTCGACACCGTCAAGGTCGACCTCTTCAGCGACGAAGTGTTCGTCTTCACGCCCAAGGGCGACGTGAAGAGCTTGCCGCGCGGCGCGACCCCGGTGGACTTCGCGTATGCGATCCACTCCGACGTCGGCAGCAAGTGTGTCGGCGCGAAGGTGAACGGGAAGATCGTCCCGCTCCGCTACAAGCTGAAGAACGGTGATCAGCTCGAAGTGCTGACCAGCCCGCAGGCGCACCCTTCGAAGGACTGGCTGACCTTCGTGAAGACCAGCCGCGCGCAGCAGCGGATCCGCGTCTTCATCAAGCAGCAGCAGCGCGACAAGTCGCTGCAGCTGGGCCGGGAGTTGCTCGAGCGCGAGTTCAAGCGCTTCAGCTTGAACCTGAACAAGGTGCTCAAGAACGAAGAGCTCAAGCCGTTCTTGGAAGGCTGGGGCTACCGCAGCGGCGAAGATCTGATGGTGGCGATCGGCTACGGCAAGGTGCAGCCCAGCCAGGTCGTCGAGAAGCTGATCCCTCCGGAGCGCGTCGAAGAGGTGCGCGCCGCGACCAGCGGGGCCGAGCGCAAGGAGCCGTCCGGCGCGCAGGCGCTGCTGCAGACCGTCACCGACTTGGCGAAGAAGGTCGTCGGGCGGAAGTCGAGCAGCGGCGTGAGCATCGGCGGCATCGACGACGTGCTGGTGCGCTTCGGTCGCTGCTGCAACCCGGTGCCCGGCGACGCGATCGTCGGCTTCATCACCCGTGGCCGCGGGGTCACCGTGCACACCGGCGCCTGCGAGAAGGCCATGGCGACGGACCCCGAGCGCCGCGTCGACGTCGCGTGGGACGTGCGCGGCGACTTCAAGCGCCCGGTGACGTTGCGGGTGCTCACCGTCGATCGGCCGGGCCTGCTCGCGGACATTTCGCAGACCTTCTCGAAGCGCGGCGTCAACATCAGCCAGGCGAACTGCCGCGCCACCGGCGACGAGCGGGCGGTGAACATGTTCGAGGTCACCATCTCGGACCTCAAGCAGCTCAACGAGCTGATGCGCAGCATCGAGAAGTTGACCGGCGTCTACAGCGTCGAGCGCGTCTGACGTGACGCCCCTTCGTTTGGAGGGGCGGCGCCGCGGCGGGCCTGCCTGTTATGGTTCTTCGCGATGACACGAACCGTGATTCAGAGTGGTGACGCACCCAAGGCGATCGGCCCGTACTCCCAGGCCGTCAGCGTGCCCGCCGGGCGCATGGTGTTCTTCTCGGGGCAGATCCCGCTCGACCCCGCGACGGGCGAGTTGGTGAAGGGCGACATCACGCTGGAGACCGAGCGGGTGATGAAGAACCTCGCGGCGGTGCTCACTGCGGCGAACCTCGAGTGGAGCCACGTCGTCCGCTGCGGGATCTTCCTCACGGACCTGGGGGACTTCGCGAAGGTCAACGAAGTCTACGGGCGGTACTTCCCGAACAACCCCCCGGCTCGAGCGACGGTGCAGGTTTCGGCGTTGCCCCGCGGGGCCCGCGTCGAAGTGGACGCGATCGCAGTCGCCCCGTGACGGGGCTCGCAGTCGGAGGTGCGGCATGGTCGTTCGAGCGTTGAGCATGGTGCTGTGCCTGGCGGTGCCCAACGCCATGGCCCAGGTGGACTGGACGCCGCCGCCCATGGTGCCGGCGCCCGAGGCCCCGGCCCCGCAGGGCTTGCCTCCGCCGCCTCCCGCACCGCCGGTCGCGCAGTCGCAGCCGACGGCGGCGCCCAGCGCGGCGACCCTGGCCGAGCGCAACGCGCCGGAGATCGGCCTCATGGTGAGTGAGGCCCTCTTCGGCATGCTGACCGCGGCGGGCGTGAGCGTGCTGCCGTACTTCCTGTTGGACGCCTCGGGCCTGCTCACGAACAACGTCGTGGGCGCGGTGCTGCTGATCGCGATCTTCTCGGCGGTCCCGCTGGCGGTCGCGCAGACGCAGACGTCGATCGCCAACGGCAGCCGCTGGTACTACTCCGAAATGTGGCCGGCGGCGCTGGCGGGCCTCGCAGGGCAAGCCGCGGTGCTCGGGCTCTTCTACGCGACGGGCTGGCTGCCCTCGAGCGGCTCCAACATTGGCGGCGGCACCGGCTCCGGCGTGCCCAAGGCGTCGGGGAGCGCGGCGTTGCTGTTGCTCGGCACCGCCGTCGTCGTGCCGCTACTGCAGATGGCGGTGATCAACCTCACCAAGCAGCCCAAGTTCCGCACGAACGATGCGCCTCGGCCCACCGTCGCGCCGTCGCTGTCGCCGATCGTGACCGACGCGCGCAGCGGGCCGTCGCTGGGAGCGCAGCTGGGGTTGAGCGGCACGTTCTGAGCGTGCTGCACCGCGGGCCGCCCTGACCGCGACGCTCCGACGAGCCCAGCATCGAGCCGTCGGAGGCAGCGCGGGCGGCGCCGGCGGCTCGTTCGTCTGGC
>JALHOS010000571.1 GCA_022842905.1 Myxococcaceae bacterium
GGCTGCCCGGCTTCCTCAAGGCCCAGGGGCGGGCGGCGGCGCGCTCGGCTCCGCTCTTCACGGCGGCGCGCCGCTACGCCGCGGCGTGGGGTCAGGTCGCGGTGGCGTCGGTGTGGCTGGAGCACCAGGGCGCGGGTGGCTTCATTGAAGAGCCGGCCTGGGCGCTGCGGGCCATGGATCGCCTGGCCGAGCGCGGCGACTGGCGCGAGCGCCCCGCGGCGGAGGACGACGTGCTCTGGCGCCGCCTCGACGCGCTGCACGACGAAGAGCGCGCGCTGTCGCTGGTGCCCATGCTCCTCGGCCGGTGACGGGCGCGCGTCGGCGCAGACGTCTGCCCCGCCACCAAGCAGGCCGGTCCGCGGCCCCGCCAATCACCCAAGTTCACGCCGAGCTCGCGAAGGACCGCCTGGTTGTCGGCGCAGAAGACGCGATCGACGAACGGCTTCACGTCGTTCTCGCGGCGAATCGCAGGCCGGTCGGCGTCCCCTCAACTCACCCCAAGTTCACGCCGAGCTCGCGAAGGACCGCCTGGTTGTCGGCGCAGAAGACGCGATCGACGAACGGCTTCACGTCGTTCTCGCGGCGATTCGCAGGCCGGTCGGCGTCCCCGCCAATCACCCCAGCTTCACGCCGAGCTCGCGAAGGACCGCCTGGTTGTCGGCGCGGAAGACGCGATCGACGAACGGCTTCACGTCCTTCTCGCGGTAGTCGGAGAGCGTGGGCGCGATGGTTTGGAGCCCGTGCACCGCGGCGCGCAGCGTCTCGACCACGACGGTGTCTCGGGTCAGCGCACGGAACTGGGCCGGCGCGCTCGCCTTGAGTCGCCGCAGGAAGTCCACGGTGGCGGCCGTGAGCGTCGCCGCGCCCGCGCACTCGGGGACGATGTCGCCAGGGGTCTTCCCGGCGGCGCGCAGCTCTCGGTACACGTGCAGGTCGCAGACGTACGAGTTCAGTTCGTTGAGGAGGAATTCGAAGCTCTCGTGCGAGCTGGCCTTCTCCTCCCCCGGCACCAAGTAGAGGTCCACCCACCCCTGCTTCTTGTTCGCCGCGTACAGGCTGTCCGACAGCAGCGTGCTCGGCCGCGGCAGCGTGCGGGGGTCGGTCTCGAGGTGTCCGACGAAGCGCCCGCCGGCGTACGGCTGGTAGAAGCCCAGGCGCCCCGAGGCGTTCGGGTGCTCCTCGAGGATCGCATGGAGCCCCTCGTGGACAGCCGTGACGACCGACGCGCCGTCTTTGAACCACGACGTGAAGGACCCCTTGTCCTTCAGCGCGCGGAAGACCAGGGCCGCCGTCGGGCTGCCTTGCGTGCTCGGGTGCGGCGTCCCGGTGAGGGGCAGCGTGGGAAAGCCGGCCTTGGGCGAGTCGAAGACGTCGCTGGTCGCAGGCTTCGGGGACGTGGGTGCGGCGACCGTGCGGGCGCTCCCCGAGGGAGCCGGAAGGGTGAGCGGCGGACGTGCGGCGGCGGAGGGCGTGGCGTTGACGAACATGGCTTGGGCTCCGGGTGGCGTGCGGCGGTGTGGCTGGGGCGCGTCGAGCGGCCTCAGGGGGACTGCGGAGTTGTCGACGCAGGTGCGCGCGCGCGCTCCGCCGCTTCCGCGGTACGGCCTGGCAGGTCGGCGCTGAACAGGCGCCGCTCGGCACGCGTCCACCGCCTCGCCCGACGCTCAACTTGTGAGAAATCGCTGCAGCCGAGCCTGCGCGGCGAGTTCAACCGGACGGAGCTGGCCTCACGGACACGAAGCCGCCGAGCGTGCGCTGCGCGAGCAAGCTGCCCTCGCTGCTCGAGGCCGCCGGACGCGGTGTCCCAGTCGGCGACCGGGTGGGGTCGGCAGCTGGGCTCCGCCCAGATGGCGCTGCCGTCAGAGTCCTGCACAACGCCGACGTGGTCGCGAGCGAGCGGGCGGCCCTTGGGCCTGCCGGAAATGATCAATCCGAATCAGTCGTGAAGCTGCGCTCGAGTTCGTGGCGAGGCGCTCCGAATTCGTGCACCGCATGATCGATCCAGCTGGCGCGGCGGCGGCTGATCACGATTCTCAGACTGGTGCGCACGACCCAGACCACGAGCTTCGTCAGCCCGACGAGTCCGAACGCCGCGACAACCACTCCAGCCTTCTCAACTCTGGTGCCGAGCAGAACCGTCGCGAGGCCGACCAGGATCGCGGCAACGACCCCAGCGCCGATCGTCGCGACCCTTCTGGCCACCGCAGAGCGCTGCTGGGCGAGCCACGTGAGCGCGCGCCTCGTCGCCCGGAGCTCTGCTTGAGCCATCGTGCTGCCCGCCGCGCTGGTTCGCTCCACGCGCCGCGACATACCGGGTTGGTGCACATGGAGTGAACGCTTGGTGGTGGGCACAGGGCGCACGCATCTGAGTGCGCACCGGAGGAAGTCCCGCCCCGCGCTCAGTCGACGGCGGCCTCGCGGTACCCGTCGGCCACGAAGCGCGCGCGGGCGGCACGCCGCTGCAGCTTCCCGCTGGTCGTCTTCGGGAGCGCCCCAGGAATGAGCAGCACCACCTGCGCGGCGGCCACGTCGAACTGCTCGGCGATCGCCTTGCGAATGGCGGCGATGACGGGCGCCCGCTCGTAGCTCTTGGCCCCGCCGCTCAGCCGCGCGCTGCGATCCAACGCTCGGCGCTCGACTTCCACCAGCAGCACCAGCTGCTCCCCGCCCTCGCCCTCGACGGACACCGCCGCGACGCCGTCCGGCCGGACCGACGTGTGGGCCCGCCCCACCGCGGCCTCGAGGTCCTGCGGGTACAAGTTCCGCCCCGCGATGATGATGAGGTCCTTCAGTCGCCCGGTGACGTACACCTCACCGTCCGCCACGAAGCCCAGGTCTCCCGTGCGCAGGTACGGTCCGTTGCCGTCCGCGAGCTGCGCTTCGAACGTCTCGGCGCTCTCCGTTGGCTTGCCCCAGTACGCCCGCGGCGCCACCGGCGCGCGCACCCACAGCTCGCCCACCTCGCCCGGCGGCAGCACCGCTCGCGTCCCCGGCTCGACCGCCACCACGTCGGCGTCCAGCGCGCGCCCGTTGCTCACCAGCGCCACCGCGCCCTTGGCCTGCGCGCCCGCGGGCTCAACGTGGTGCTGCTCGAGCGCAAGGCCGTCCACATGCAGGCGGGCCGGTGCGGCTTCCCCCTTGTGCCCGGACACCAGCAGCGTCGCCTCGGCGAGCCCGTAACAAGGGAAGAACGCGCCGGGCGCGAAGCGGCAGCCGGAAAAGGCCGCACCGAACGCGTCCAACGTCCGCGCGCGCACCGGCTCGGCGCCGTTGAGCGCCCGGTTCCAGCTCGCCAAGTCGAGCGCCGCCTTGTCTTCCTCGCGCACGCGCCGCACACACAGCTCGTACGCGAAGTCCGGCCCGCCGCTGATGGTGCCCCCATGGCGGGTGATGGCGCGCAGCCAGGTGACGGGGCGCATGAGGAACGTCGTCGGCGCCATGAGCCACGCGGGAAAGCCGGCGAACATGGGCTGGAGCGCGAAGCCGATGAAGCCCATGTCGTGGTACAGCGGCAGCCAGCTCACCACCACCGACTGCGCCGACAACGAGAAGGTGCGCTGAATGGTGGCCTCGTTCGCCAGGAGGCTCGCGTGGGAGACGACGACGCCCTTCGGCGCGCCGGTGCTCCCCGAGGTGTACTGGAGGAACGCGAACTCCGTGCGCTGCGGCGCCACCGCAGAGGTTTCGAGAGGCTGCGCCGCGTCCACCACCAGCCACGGCACCTGCGGCAGCGCGCCCGCCCCGTCGTCCACCGCGCGCGCGGCCTCCGCCAGCGCACGGCTGCTCAGCACCACCGCTGGCTTGGCGTCCTGCGCCACGACGCGCAGGCGCT
>JALHOS010000572.1 GCA_022842905.1 Myxococcaceae bacterium
GGAGCGCTTCGGCGGGGTGCATCGGGAGAGGGCGCGCGTGAAGACACCGCGGGCAGGCCGCTCACGCTGGCGCCGGTCGGAGCGCTGCGGCGCGGCGCCTCCGCCGATCCGCTTCCGCTCTCGCTCGCGCTCGCGCGCGTCTGAGCGCCCGGAGCCCGCTCCGTGCGAGCCGGGTCCGTCGGCGGTGACTCCTTGTCGTCTGGTCGCTCGGCCAACGCTCACCCCGTCCGAAGACAGCGCCGAGTATGGCGCGTCCGACGGGCGCTGCGGCAGAGCCTGGACGCGCTCTCCGCAAAGAGCCTGGCTCCACGGGCCCACCGCCAGCCGAGAGCCACGGTGCTGACTCGGCCGCCGTCGATGGCGCCGCCTTGTTCGCCCAGTGACGACGGTCACCGGCCCCCCTCGAGCGCGAAGGGCTGCCGCAGCGGGCACACACCGCGTGCCTGCCCGCGGGCATGGCGGCGAGGGGGGCCGACGCTGGCTGGCCGACTGCCGGCCGGACGCGCCGGCAGCGACGCAGCCTTGCCGCAGAAATGGTCGCCCAGCGTGGGGCACCAGCGCCACGGTCATCGAGCGGGATCGGGCCGCTCCCTCCCACGACCGCCGCGCGCGAGTCGGCGGCTGCAACGCGATGGCGCCGACTCGTGCTGCCACGCCGTCCTCCGCCCAGGGTCCTTGAATCCTGCGTGGCCCGCGTGGCTCTGACAGGGCGGAGGTGCGCCATGACGCACAAGACGTCGCTGGTCGGTGTCCTCGTCGCCGTCGCTGCCTGCGGTCCCTCGCCACTGGCGACCACCGCCGGCCGGCAACCGACGGAAGCGTGGGCCGCGGACCTGCAGTACCTGCGCGAGGAGGAGAAGCTCGCGCGCGACGTCTACCTGACCCTCTCGCGGAGGTGGGGGCTGCCCCAGCACGCCAACATCGCCTCGGCCGAGCAGACGCACATGGATCGCGCCAAGGCGACGCTCGACGGCCTTGGCATCGCCGACCCGGTGCGCGACGACACAGTCGGTGTCTTCGTCAACGGTCAGCTCGCGGAGCTGTACCGCGCGCTCGTCGCGCAGGGGCAGGAGACGGAAGCGGCGTCGCTGGTGGTCGGAGCCGCGATCGAAGAGCTGGACCTCTGGGACATCGGACAGATGAGGACGAGGACGACGGAGCCGGCCGCGCTGGGCCTGTACGACGCGCTCGCCTGCGGCTCCCGAAACCACCTGCGCTCGTTCGTTCCACAGCTGACGGCGCGCCAAGCGAGCTACACGCCGCAGCACCTGACCCAAGACGAGTACGCCGCCATTCTCGCCGGCGCTCACGAGCAGTGCGGGCGCTGAGCCGGCGTGAGAGGGAGTTTGGGAGTCGGGCGCCCCTGGCTCCGGCGGGAATTTCCGGAACGGGACCGGCAAGAGTTTCCGGAATCCACAGCGGCTGCTCGGTGGGCGTGCTCAGGCTGCTCAGTGGCCGTGCTCAGGCTGCTCGGTGGGCATGCTCAGCGGCTCGACGCGCGTGCCCAGACCGCTTCGTGGGCACGCTCAGGCCGCTTCGTGGGCACGCACAGGCTGCTTCGTGGGCACGCTCAGGCCGCTTGGTGGGCACGCACAGGCTGCTTCGTGGGCACGCTCAGGCTGCTCGGTGCGCACGCGCAGCGGCTTGGTGGGCACGCTCAGGCTGCTTGGTGGGCATGCCCAGACCGCTTCGTGGGCATGCCCAGGCTGCTTTGTGGGCATGCCCAGACCGCTTTGTGGGCATGCCCAGACCGCTTTGTGGGCATGCCCAGACCGCTTTGTGGGCTTGCCCAGACCGCTTTGTGGGCTTGCCCAGACCCGCTTTGTGGGCTTGCCCAGACCGCTTTGTGGGCTTGCCCAGACCGCGCCGAGCGGAAGGAAGACAACCCGGCCTGACGCCACTTCTGCGCTTCAGCGCGGCATCGGCTCGGGCGCAGGCGCGGCCGCGATGCCACTGGGCGAGGACGCGGGCGGCGTGGGCCGCTCGTCGGACGCGTCGGCGCTGCTGCGGAGGATCGTGCTGAGCGCCTTGCCAGGCACCGGCACGCTGACGTTCAGGCCGTTCTCCTTCGCGTGGGAGAACGCGAGCCGGGCCAGCTGCATCTCACGCAGCACGCGGCCTTCGATGCGGTTGGTCTCCGCGCTGTCGTTCTGCGCCGGCGCGTCGTACGTGCGCTCGTTCGCGCGGGTGAGCGCCTCCATCGTCGACGACACGCCCGCGAGGAACTCGGCGGTGACTCCGGACTCGTCGCAGACCAGCTCGAGCTCCTCATTCCGGCGCCAGCGCGTGGCCAGCTGCATGAGCGCGACGAGCGAGGCGACCAGCACGTGCGGGGTGGGGCTGCTGTCGTTCGCCGCGGCGACGAGCTTGCGCATCTGCGAGCTGCCGGCGGCGACGCTCGTCAGGCCGGCCACCAGCTCCCGCCGCGCGCGGTTGGCGAGGAGCACCGCGCTCGAGCGCTCGAGCCGCGCGGTGGCGCCGTCCGCCGGGCCCGCACTCTGCGCGGCGATCGCGTCCTCGAGGTCCGCCACGAGCTGGCACAGCCACGCAAAGCGCCCCAGCGAGTAGCCCATGACGCGCTTGCCGCCCAAGTCTCGGAACAGGCCCGGCAGCCACTTGCGCGCCTCTTCGGCGACGTTGACCGCCTTGGTCTGCGAGCCCCAGGCCTCACACTGCTGCTCGGTGAAGGCGCGGAGGAACGCTTGGCGGTGCCGCTCGTCGATGGGCGGGAGCTTGGCGAGCAGCTGCACGGCGACGGACGGCGCGACCTTCTTCGCGGGCGCCTTGGAGGTGGTGGGCTTGGCGGAAGGCTTCGTCGTCGGCTTCTTCTTGGCGGCCATGGCTGGTGGGTCCTCTGAGGAGTCGGACTGCGCTGATGGGCGAGGGACTGTATTGCGCGCGTTGGCGTTGTCAGCAGTCGCGTGGGCTACCGAGCCCTGGGAGGCTCCACGCGCCGCGAGCGGCGCTTCCACCTCGGGCACGAGTCACGGCGCCGCGAGCAGCTCCACCGTCTCCAGCGAGAACGGGGTGCCCGCATCGGCCAGCGGGAAGACCGTCAGCGTGTTGTCCCCTTCGAACACGGGAAACGTCGCGGGCACGGGGAGCTGCAGCCACGCAGTGGCCACGGGCTCTCCTGCATCGGGCAACAGCTGCCAGGCGCCGCCCGGCACGGCGCGCGGAGGCCCGACGAACAGCTGCGAGCCGTTGAGGACGACGCTGAGCGAGAGCGCGCTGGGGTCGAACGGATCGCGGCTCGTGCCGCGCAGGCCCAGCCGCAGGGTCCACGTCTCGGACGGCGGGTGCCCAGCCCACCCGCGCACTCGGAGCGTGCCGACCCACCGTCCCATCGCCCCGGCGCGCCACCGCCCGTCGGTGTCGTTCACCCACGCGCCGGCGTCGCGAAACTCGGCGGGGAGCGCCTTGACCTGCTCCTGCCGGCCTTCGAACGGGGCGTAGTTGCGGGCGGTGACGGCGAAGAGGCGCGGCTGCGCGGTCGGGGGCTGCGCCAGGGCCGCGGTCACGCCGCGGAGCACCGCGAAGGCCGGCGCGCTCTCGACTTCACCGGCGAAGTTGTACAGCTCGACGCCGGACGTGCCTTCCGCGCGGAGCACCTGCGCGGCGGCCACCAGGCGCGGCGTCTCGGCCACCACGCTCGGTCGCGTCGGAGGCAGCACGTCCACGCGGTGATCCCAGCTGCGCGGCTTGCGCTGCGGTAGCCCCGCGACGAGCGCGACGCCGGCGTCGCGCCACGAAGAGATGTCGAGATCGTGGGACACCGTCATCACGTCGGACACGGTGACGACGTCGATCA